>JAHDBV010000028.1:5168-6712 GCA_020630195.1 Acidimicrobiales bacterium | reverse complement strand
CCGTGATCGCCGACGCCGAGGAGCAGATGACGGGTGCCCACACGCACGACGGCGATGGACGACGAACGACTCAGGCCCCGCTGGGACTCGACGTCGATGAGCGCGCGCGTGCCCAGGCCACCGAGCCCGCGCCGGCGGGCGAGCCGGACGAGGTACCAACCGACCGCGCCGAGCACGGCCAGCGACACCAGCATCCGCAGGAGCAGCATGAGCGACTCGCCCATGTCACATGCGCTTCGGGTCGATGATCTCGGTCAGGCGGACCGCGTACTCCTCGTCGACGACCACGACCTCACCACGGGCGAGCAGTGTGCCATTCACGCGGAGATCGATCGGGGCGCCCGCCGCACGGTCGAGTTCGAGCACGGAGCCGATCTGCAGACCGAGGATCTCGGACACCTTCAGCTCGGTACGCCCGAGCTCGGCCGTCACGGTCATCTCGACGTTGCGGAGCAGGTCGAAGCCCTCGGCGGGACGGCTGTGCTGCGTGGTGGAGCCGACCGGGGCCGGAGTGACCGGATCACCGGTCTCGACCGCGGCGCGACGATCGTCGACGTCGATGATCGCGCCGATCACGGCACCGGCGTTGCGGACCGGCCGGATGGTCGACGGGGCGTCGACCGCGGCCGTGAGCACCTCGACACTCGGCAGCGGATCCCCGGGGCGGAACTCGAGGTCGGGCCGCACCCGGGCGACCGCACCGGCGATCGCCTGGATCATGGCGTCGGACTGGGTGTCGCCGTCGATGACGGCGATCAGCACCGACGGCCGGTCGGCACCGGCCGCGAGGCCCACGGCGGTGAGCACCGGCTGTGAGAGTTCGACGGCCGCGTCGACGGGTCCGCCGAGTTCGAGTCCGAGACCGGACACGGCCGCGCCGAGGGCGGCGTGGTCCTGCTGCACGGTGGTGGTCATGATGCTGCTCCGGATGTTGTGGGGTCGGGGGTGTCGACGACGGTCACGACGAGGCGTTCGCCCTGCTGCCCCGGCTCGACGAGATGCATGTGGGTGCCGCCCATCTCCGAGACGAGCGGGCGGTGGACGGGGTGACCCGTCTTGATGACGTCGCCGGGTGCGAGCGCCGAGATGGTCGCGGCCGTGAGATCGAACGGATCGAAGTGCACGACCACCGGCACGGCGGTCTGGCCGAGGGCTTCGGCGACCTCGGGGGCGCCGACGCCGTCCCGGCCGCGCTCGCCCGCCTGACGATGGTCGACGAACTCGGCGAACGACCGCAGCGCGGCCGAGGGCACACCGATCCCGATCGAGCCCTGCCGTTCGCCGGTGTCGAGCCGGAGTTCGAGGGAGGTGATCGAGTCGTCGGCGGCGCCGAGCGCCATCGTGGCCGACTCCTCGTGGCGGAGGCGGACGTTGCTGCCGATCAGCAACTGGCTCACCACGGCGTCGGCGATGGGCTGGAGCACCAACTCGACGACCGAGGACTCGAGGGGGCTGAGCGGGCGGACGTCGCCGATGTCACGCATCGGATCGCCGCAGAGGTGCACGAGGATCGACAACGACACCTCGTGGTCGACCACGATGAC
>JAHDBV010000028.1:0-5068 GCA_020630195.1 Acidimicrobiales bacterium | reverse complement strand
GCCCCGAGGATTCGGGCACTTCGTTGGTTTCGACGTCGGATTCGGCCGGAGGGCTCACCCTGCCACTGTCGGAAGGACCCGCCCGCTCTTGAGGCATTCGACCCAGTCGCATGTGCTCCCGTCGACTCAAATCGCTCGGGGACCTCCGTCAGGTCCACCCGAGCCTCAAGGTCCGGACGGCCCGCTCCGAGAACTCGGCCGTGCATCCGTCCGTTCTCGAACCGACCCGCTCGGACTCGGCGTTCACCCATCTGCCGGATGACGTACGCACGCGGGTCGAGGAGAACCTCGGCCTCGTGCACCACATCGTCGCCCGTGTCCGGGGCCGGCTGCCGGCGCATCACGAGACCGACGACCTGTTCCAGGCCGGCTCGCTCGGGCTGATCGATGCCGCCGGGCGCTTCGATCCGGATCGGGGCATCCGCTTCTCGACCTTCGCCGGCCGCCGCATCGAGGGCGCCATCGCCGACCATCTCCGGAGTGAGGACTGGGCGCCGCGTTCGGTCCGCCGGTTCGAGCGGCACCTGGCCGAGATCGACGGACGGCCACAGACCGACCCGGGCGTGTCCCGGGCCGAACTCGATCGACGTCGTGCCCTGGTCGATCGGGCCCGGGTCGAGTCGATCCACGATCAGCAGGCCGAGGCCGCGGCGAGTGGGCCGCTGCCGGGCGAACGCCTCGATCGCCTCGACGACCTCGAGGCCGTGCGGGCCGCCTTGGAGCGGCTCCGGCCGAAGGAGCGCTTCGTGGTCGAGGCCCACTTCCTCGACGGCCGCTCGATCACCGAGATCGGCGAATCACTCGGGGTCACCCAGTCGCGGGCGTCCCAGCTCAAGGCCGAAGCGCTGCGCTCGCTCCGGGCGACCCTGCGGGATGCTCTGCTCTGAGCCATCCGGTCCAAACGGCTCAAGGCCGAACGGCCCGCAGACCGAAGATCTGCTCATGAAGTCCCCCAGGCGGCCGAGTCCTTAGACATGGAGACCGTCGACAGTCGCTCACTCGCCCGCCTCGGTGAGTTGCTCTGGGGCTACCGGCGTGCACTCGATCGCCTCGAGTTCGCACTCACGATGCAGCTGCATCTGGCCGAGACCTCACGCCGCGACTGGGCGGTCCACGTGGCCGACCTGGTCGACGAGGTCGCTGAACGGATGGGCTTCCTCGATCTCGAGCGCACCGTGCTCGTCGGGGACGATCCGACGTCGCTGTCCACGATCATCTCGACCGCGCCGGAACCCTGGCCGGAGCTCCTCGCCGACCACCAGGCCGAGCTGCGGGCCGTCAGCGCCCGGATCGAGGAGCTGATGCGCGTGCATCACGTCGTGCTCGACGAGCAGCGTGGGGCCATCGACCGGCTCACCTCGACGCTCGCGCCGAGCGCCGCGGCGACCGGCTATGACCGTCGCGGCCGGACCACGAACAACCCACGGGCGTCGTTCCTGTTCGACGGGACGGTCTGATGGCCGACTTCGCCTCGCTCAACACGGCCTACACGGGCCTGTCGACCCACCAGCGACGCATCGACGTCATCGGCGAGAACATCGCCAATGCCTCCACCCCCGGCTATCGACGCCGTCGGGTGGACCTCGCCGCGATCGAGGGCCCGAACGGCATCGGTGTGTTCACCGGCATCGATCGCGCCGGACGCGGGGTCGAGATCCGCTCGATCGACCAGGTCATGGACCCGTTGCTCGAGGCGGCCGCCCGCGACGGTGCCGCCCACGCGGCGACCCTCGGCATCCGCACCGAGGCCCTCGAACAGCTCGAGGCCGCCTGGGGCTCGTTCGGAGACACCGGCATCTCGGCCGCACTCGACGCACTCGGCACCGCCTTCGACGATCTCGTGAACGATCCCGGCGATCTGGCCGTGCGCACGGTGGTGCTCCAACGCGCCGAGGCCGTCGCCGACGCCGTGCGCGATGCCCATGCCGCCGGCCTCGACGTCCAGCGGGGCCTCGACGGACGGGCCGACACCGTCGTCTCCCGGGTCAACGATCTCAGCGCCGCCATCGCGGCAACCGACGCCGACATCGTCGCCGCCCGGGCGGCCGGCGCCGACGGCGCATCGCTCGAGGACGCCCGTGACCGGCTCGTCGACGAACTCGTCAGCCTCGTCGGTGGCGACGTGCGCGTGGACGACGACGGCAGTGTGTCGATCTCGGTCGACGGGCTGCGGCTCGTCGGCGACGGACGGGCCGAGACCCTGACCGTCGCCCGGGTGGCCGACCCCGCCCTCGCCGTGCACGGGTTCGACCGTGTGGAGATCCAGACCACCTCGGGCCGGGCCCTCACGATCCGCCGGGGCGACCTGGCCGGCACGCTCGACGGCGCCAACGGGGTCGTCGGCGACCAGCTCGACGCACTCGTGGGCTTCACGACCGCGCTCGCTGGTGCGTACAACACCGCCCATGCCCTCGGCGCCGGGCTCGACGGCACGGCCTTCCGGTCGTTCTTCGACGCCACGGGTGGCCCGGGCTCGTTCGCCGTCCACGCGGACGTCGCCGGACAGCCCGAACGCATCGGCGCCCGTTCCCTCGGCGAGGGATCGCTCGGCACCTCGGTGGCCGAGGAGCTCGCCGCCCTCGCCGACGACCCCGACGGCCCGACCGCCGCCTGGGACCGCATCGTCACCGAACTCGCCGCCACCACTGCCTCGGCCCGGGCCCGCTCCGACGCCGCCGGGGTGAACGCCGCGTCGGCCGAGGCCGCCCGCACCGCCGTGAGTGGGGTGAGCCTCGACGAGGAGATGACCGAACTGATCAGTGCCCAACGCGCCTATGAGGCCTCGGCGCGGATGATCTCGACGGTCGACGAGATGCTGAACACGCTCATCAACAACACCGGCTTGGTCGGCCGCTGACGAGGAGTACCGCTGTGACCGGACGAGTGACCGAACTGGGAAACGTCAACCGTTTCACCGACTGGGGTGCCTCGGCACGCCAGCGCCTGGCGAAGGCCGAACAGCAGATCGCGTCCGGCCGTCGCTACGAACGGCCGTCGGAGGCGCCGGTGCAGGCCGGCGAGATCCTCGCGAGCCGCCACCGATTGGCCCGCCTCGAGCAGTTCGTCCGCAACCAGACCAACGCGAACGAGTGGCTGCAGACCGCCGACAGTTCGCTCCAGAGCGGCGTCGCCGCACTCACACGGGCACGCACGCTCGCCCTCCAGGCCGTCAACGCCAGCACGAGCGGCGAGGGGCGCGATGCGATCGCGGCCGAGATCCGCTCCGTCGCCCGTGAGGTGCTCGCGCTCGCCAACACCACGATCGACGGCCGGCCGCTGTTCGGCGGCACGACCGACAGCTCCGCCGCCTACGACGATTCGGGCGCCTACCTCGGTGACACCGGTGGCGTGCGCCGTCGGATCGACGACGACCTCACGATCGACGTCGGAGCGAACGGCCCCGCCGTGTTCGGCACGTCGAACGCCGCCGACCCCTACAACGGCTCGGTCTTCGAAGCACTGGAGGAGCTCGCCGTCCGGATCGAAGCCGGTGACGTCGACGGCGGACGCGACGGCATCGAAGCCATCGATGCCGCGATGTCGCGCCTCCAGACCGAGCTGGGCCGCATCGGCGGTGTCGGGAGCCGACTCGAGGCCGTCGCCGAGGCGGCGGCGGACGAGCAGGTCCGGATGATCGGCCGACTGTCGGACCGGGAGGACACCGACATCGCGGCCGCCGTGATCTCGCTGCGCTCGGCCGAGGCGTCCTACGAGGCGACCCTCGCCGCGAGTGCCCGGGCGCTGAACCGCTCACTGCTCGACTTCCTGCGCTGACCGGGCGCGCCGCGGCGCCGGCCGTTGGTCCCGGAGAGGTCTGAGCAGGCCCGCCCGACGGTCACGGAATCGTCCGGACCCACCCGGCCACAGGTCCCGGGATTTCTGCTCATGGTCCCTCGGCCGCGTGCCGAACCTCTGGGTGCTGGCACGGACGCCAGCGTTCTGAGGAAGGCTCACCATGATCACCGTCACCCGACTCAACGGGGCTCGCTTCGCGATCAACGACCTGCTGGTCGAACGTGTCGAGGCGAATCCCGACACGGTCGTCGTGCTCTCGGACGGTAAGAAGTTCATCGTCCGTGAGTCGTTGGATCACGTGGTGCACCTGATCGCCGAGGCCCGCGCCGAGGTGCGGGCCCGGGCGGACCGGGTGGAGATGGTCGACGTCGCACCGCCGGAGCTGCGGTTGGTGACTGGTGAGCCGAGCGCCAAGGAGGGCGAACCATGGACCCAGTGACGATCATCGGCCTGCTCATCGCGTTCGGCGCGACGTTCGGGGCCATGGCCATGGGCGGCATCGATCCCGTCGGAGTGTTCTTCGGGTCGCCGGCCTCGATCATCCTCGTCTTCGGCGGCTCGATCGGTGCGACGATCGCCTCCGGCTCGAAGGCACAGGCCGCCTCGGCCGCCAAGGTCTTCGTGAAGGCGATCACCGGTGGTGGCGCAGGTGACGAGGCGGGCACGATCAAGCAGCTCGTCGAGTTCTCCGACGTCGCCCGCAAAGAAGGACTCCTGGCCCTCGAGTCGAAGCTCGACGGTGTCGAGGACGCCTTCCTGAAGAAGGGTCTCGAGCTCGCCGTCGACGGCACCGACCCCGACGAGATCGCCGAGATCCTCGAGCTCGACCTGCACCGCCTCAAGCTCCGGCACAAGGACGGCGCGGCGTTCTTCACGAGCGCCGCTGGGTTCGGCCCCGCCTTCGGCATGGTCGGCACGGTCATCGGCCTCATCGACATGCTGGGCAAACTCGACGACCCGTCGACGCTCGGCCCCTCGATGGCCGTCGCCTTCATCACCACCCTCTGGGGTGCGTTCCTCGCCAACTTCCTCTTCTCCCCCATCGCCAACCGGCTGAAGAAGCTGTCAGCCGACGAGGTCTCCTACCGGGAGCTCGTGATCGAGGGCGTGCTGGCCGTCCAGTCGGGGGCGAACCCCCGGGCGCTCGCCGGCAAGCTGGTCGCCTTCCTCCCGCCGAACAAGCGGGACGACGTCCTGGAGTCCCAGGGTGCCTAGGAAGCCGCCGCCGGCGATCGAGGAGGACGAAGGCCCGTCCAAGGAGTGGATGGAGTCC
>JAHDBV010000131.1 GCA_020630195.1 Acidimicrobiales bacterium | reverse complement strand
CCGAAGCCGAAGCCGAAGCCGAAGCCGAAGCCGAAGCCGAAGCCGAAGCCGAAGAGTCCGAGGAGACCGACGAGGCCGAGCCCGAAGCGCCCGCGGACGGCGTGGATGCGTTGTTCGCCCGGCTGCGGGCGTCACGAGCCGATGAGGTCGCCGCCGCCCGTGCCGTGCTCGATCGTGGCGAGGCGTCCGCCGAGGAGGTCGCGATCGAGGCGGCCCCATCCGATGCCGAACCCGAGACGTCGCCGGTGGACGACGCCGCCGAGGATGCGGTCGGTGAGGTCGACACCACGGCACCTGCGGAGCCCGATCCCGCCGAGGTCGATCCCGATCCGGTCGACACCGACGAGGGCGATGACGCAGCCGCCGAATCGTCCGACGTCGACGCCCGGCCGGTGCAGCCGGAGCGCTCGGCCGCCGACGAGGCGGTGTTCGCCGCCCGGGAGGTGGCGCTGACCCGCCACGGTGCAGGTCTGCGCCGTCAGCTCAAGCGGACCCTGGCCGATGATCAGAGCGAGATCCTCGACCTGCTCGGCCGTGGCAAGGGTGTCGCCTCGATGGACGACCTCGTCGAGGCCGACGAGCACCTCGATCGCTACGTGAACGTGCTCCTCGATCCGGCCGTGGCCGCCGCCGGCGCCGGGGCCGAGGCGTTGGGGGCCGACGGTCCCGAGGCCGCCGAGGTCGAAGCGGGCCTCGTCGAACTGGTCACCCCGGTCGTCGAGCGGCTCCGCAGCCACATCGCCGCGACGATCCGTCGGACCGGTGGCGACCGTGAGGAGCTGCTCGAGCCGATCCGGGCCCACTTCCGTGAGCTGAAGTCGAGCGAGCTGCCCCGCCTGGTCGACGAAGCGCTGCTCGTCGCCTTCGGTGCGGGCGTCTTCCACGGCCTCGATCCGGCGGCCGAGCGGCGCTGGGTCACGATGCCGGGTGACGATGCCGGGCCCGATTGCCACGACAACACGCTGGCCGGGGCGGTGGCCGCCGACGAGGCGTTCCCCACGGGTCACCGGCGTCCGCCGGGGATGCCGGGCTGTCGTTGCCTCGTTCTGCCCGCCTGATCTCACCGTTTCCGGGGGCGGCAGTACCCTGACCCCCGATGGCTGACGACGTGTCCGAGCCGACCCCGACCGCCCGTCCGAGCCGTGTCCGCTTCATCGTGGCCGCGCTCGTGGGCGTCGTGCTCCTCCTGTTCCTGTTCTCGTCGGGGCTCGCCCGGCTCTACACCGACTTCCTGTGGTTCGACCGGCTCGAACTGTCGTCGGTGTGGACCACGATCCTCGGCACCCGGATCCTGCTCGCCGTGGCGTTCGGTGTGGTCTTCTTCGTGGTGCTGTTCGCCAACCTGTGGTTGGCCGATCGCCTTGCGCCGGCCACACGGATCTCCTCGCCCGAGGACGAACTGATCGAGCGGTATCAGGCCGCACTCGGTCGACACGCCGGGCGGATCCGGCTCGGGATCTCGTTGTTGTTCGCCGTGATCGCCGGCATCAACACCTCGAGCCAGTGGCAGACGTATCTGCTGTGGGCCAACGCCCAGGACTTCGGCCGGGTCGATCAGCTGTTCAACCGCGACGCCGGGTTCTACGTGTTCCGGCTGCCGTTCTGGTCGTTGCTCGTCGACTGGGCTTTCGCATCGATGATCTTCGTGGTGCTGCTCGTCGCCGCCCGCCACTACCTCAACGGCGGGATCCGGGCCGCCGGCGCCGGCACCCGGGTGGTGCCGGGGGTGAAGACGCACCTCTCGCTGCTGCTCGCCTTCATGGCCGTGTTGCGTGCGCTGGCCTACTGGCTCGACCGGTACGACCTCGTCACCACCGCCCGTGGTTCGTTCACCGGGGCCCTCGCCACCGACGTCAACATCCAGCTGCCGGCGCTCAACCTGCTCGTGCTGATCTCGCTGTTCTGCGGCGGCCTCTTCCTGGCCAACCTGCGCCGCTCGGGTTGGGGTCTGCCGGCGATGGCCATCGGCCTCTGGTTCCTCAGCCACGTGGTGGTCGGTGGCATCGTGCCGGCCATCTACCAGCGCCTCCGGGTCGACCCGGTGGTGTCGCAGCGTGAAGCGCCGTTCATCGAGCGCAACATCGAGGCCACCCGCTTCGCCTACGGACTCGACGAGAGCCGGCTCCGATTCGTCGAAGACGTCGTGCTCGACCAGGAGCTCTCCTCCGACGAGCTGGCGACCTACGGCGACATCTTCGACCAGACCCTCTTGGTCGACCCCGAGCTCGCGTCGGAGGCGTTCGCCCGCGATCAGGCCGAGCGTTCCTACTACCAGTTCGAGAGCCGGCTCGACGTCGACCGCTATCTGATCGACGGCCAGCTGACCCCGGTGATCGTCGGCGCCCGTGGCCTCGACACGACCCAGTCGCCGGTGGCGAACTCGTGGGAGAACTCCCACGTGGCCTTCACCCACGGCTTCGGCATCGTGGTCGCTCCGGGCAACCCCGGGCGGGCACAGAACGTCGACTACGTCGTGTCGGGTCTCGGTGACCTCTCGATCGAGGAGGGCTTCGAGGCCGAGCTCGACGAGCCCCGCCTCTACTACGGCGAGAACTTCGGCGGCTACGCGATCGTCGGTGCGACCCGTGACGAGGTCGACTTCCCGACCACGGGCAACGACACCGCCCTCACCCGCTACGAGGGCGACGGTGGTGTGCCGGTCAGCTCGTTCACCCGGCGGGCGGCCTATGCGCTGCGCTTCCAGGACTTCGACTTCCTGATCTCGCAGTTCGTCGACGTCGACCAGTCCCGCGTGATCTACCACCGTGACGTGGAGGACCGGGTCCGGGAGATCGCCCCGTTCCTCGACTACGACGCCGACCCGTACCCGGTGATCGCCGAGGGTCGGGTGTTCTGGGTGGTCGACGGCTACACGACCAGCGCCGAGTTCCCCTACTCCCAGCACCGTCTCACCACGGGGTCGTTCACCTCCAGTGCCGATCTCGCCTCGCGGATCAACTACGTGCGCAACTCGGTGAAGGCCGTGGTCGACTCGTTCACCGGTGACGTGACGTTCTACGTCGTCGAGGACGAGCCGCTGATCCGTGCCTACCAGGGCGCGTTCCCGGAGCTGTTCACCGACATCGCCGATGCGCCCGACAGCATCCGGGATCACTTCAGGTACCCGCAGGACATCTTCAAGATCCAGACCGACATGTACGGCCGGTACTACGTCGACGACCCGGTGTCGTTCCTCCAGGAGGACCTCGCCTGGGGCATCGCCACCCAGCCGGCCCAGGCCGCCAACGCCACCGTCGAGACGACGACACCGCAGCGGCCGCAGTATCTGGTGACCCGCCTGCCCGACGAGGGTGAGCTCGAGTTCGTGCTCCAGCGTGGCTTCGTCCCGCTCACCGGTCGACGGTTCAACGCCGTGACCGGCGCGCAGGAGGAGGAGACCCAGCGTCCGGAGCTCACGGCGATCATGTACGCCCGCTCCGATCCGGAGAACTACGGCGAGCTCGTGCTCTACGAGCTGCCCCCGGGCCTCATCGACGCGCCGGATCTCGTGAACTCGGAGATCCAGAAGAACGTGGACGTGAGCCGTGAGGTGACGCTGCTCGGTCAGCAGGGCTCCGAGGTGAAGTTCGGCGACATGCAGACGTTGTTCGTCGGCGACTCCGTCGTGTTCGTCCGCCCCTTTTACCTGGTGGCCCAGGGCGCGAACGCGAAGCCCGAGCTGCGGTCGGTGATCGCGGTGAACGGCGATCGGATCGGACTGTCGAGCACGCTCGATGGAGCGTTGCGCCAGGTCACGACGGGTGCGCCGGTCACGATCGAGCCGGGTGAGGTCGACACGTCGGCCTTCGCCGGGTTGAGCGTCGCCGAGCTGGTGCAGCGGGTCGATCGCCTGCTCGTCGACGCCGATGCGGCCGAGGCCGCCGGCGACGCGGCGACGGCGGCGAACCTGCGAGCCGAGGCGATCGCCGCCGTCGGCCAGCTCGAAGTGCTGCTCGGTGTGCCGAACCCGGTCGTGACCGAGGACGTCTCGACCGAAACGACCGAGGAACCCGAGGGCTGACGGGAACAGCCGGCCGGCTCCGCCCGTTCTCCTCTTCGACAACCCATCGCCGCCGGCCGTCCGGCGGCCCGACCGAACGGACACCTGATGTTCCGCCGTTCCAACCCCGCCGACCTCACCATCGTCGACCCGGCCGATGCCCTGCCCGGCCGCGACACCGAGATGCCCATCGCCGACACCCATCTCGTGCTCGGCACACCGATGCGCGGACCGTTTCCCGATCACCTCGAGACGATCGTGTTCGGCATGGGCTGCTACTGGGGTGCCGAGCGCTTCTACTGGCAGACCGAGGGTGTGTACACCACGGCGGTCGGTTTCGACGGCGGCACCACGCCCAACCCGACCTATCGGGAGAGCTGCACCGGGATGACCGGCCACACCGAGGCCGTGCTCGTCGTGTTCGACCCGACGGTCGTGTCGCTCGAGGCGCTGTTCAAGATCTTCTGGGAGAACCACGATCCGACGACGCCCAACCAGCAGGGCAACGACATCGGCACCCAGTACCGCTCGGCGATCTACACGAGCTCCGACGAGCAGCTCGCGGCGGCACTCGCCAGCCGCGACGCCTACCAGGCCGAGCTCGACAAGGGCGGCTACGGGAAGATCTCGACCGAGATCGGCCCCGCCGGCACCTTCTACTACGCCGAGGACGAGCACCAGCAGTACCTGCAGAAGAACCCGTGGGGCTACTGCAACCACGGCTTCTGCCAGGTGTCGTACGCCGGCGCCGACGCTTGATGACCGAGCCGGAGGCGAGTGGTGTGACCGAGCCGAAGACGACGTTCAACGTCGCCGATCTCTCGCCCGTCGAGGGCTACAAGCTCGGCTCGGGTCTCGTCGTGCCCCGGCCGATCGGCTGGATCGGCACGCGGGGGACTGATGGTTCGGAGAACCTCGCGCCCTACTCGTTCTTCAACATGGTCTCGGGCGATCCGCCGACCTTCCTCTACTCGCCTGGCCCGAACCCCGACGGCCCGAAGGGCAGCCTCCGCAACGCCGAGGAGACCCGCCTGTTCTCGATCAACATCGTGACGGCGGAGACGGTCGAGGCGATGAACGCCACCGCGGCCACCGTGCCCCACGGTGAGAGTGAGTTCGGGCTCGCCGGTGTGACGTCGATCCCGGGCCCGGCGACGGGCGTGCCGACCGTCGCCGAGGCGACCGCCACGATCGAGTGCCGGGTCACCCAGTTCGTGAAGGTCGGCCGCGAGGGCGGCGGCAATGTCCTGGTGATCGGTGAGGCGGTGGCGTTCCACGTGGCCGATCGGATCCTCGACGGCACCCGGGTCGATCAGGCCGGTCTGCGGGCCGTCGGCCGCCACGTGGGCAACACCTACTCGAACGCCACCGACCTGTTCGACATCGTCCGCCCCGCCTGAGCGCGGCAGTCCTTCGACCGGCCCGGTCCGGGGTGGAGGAAACACCCCGGACCGGGCGTCGTCGACGTCGTGGTGCCGGGTGCCGGTCGGAGGAGCGGCGGGCCGGCGGACGTGACGACGGGTCGGTTTCGTCAGGCCGCCAGTGAGGTGGCGGCCGGGATCTCGGTGGTGGGTTCCGGGGTCGGGGTGTCCTCGACGGTGCGGTGCCCGAAGGTCTCGATCGTGAGGTGGCCCTCGGGGCATCGCACGTAGGCGACGGGTCCTTCCGACGTGTGATGCATCGACACGATCGAGCGGGTGCCGACGACGTGGGAGCGGGAGCAGCGGTGGCAGTGGATCGTGAGCATGGGTCGATCTTGCGCCCGCGCATCCATTAGGAAAAGCGACGGTTTCTACTTTCGATCATGCAGTGATCGTGAATGATCGCTTCTAGGGTCTGGTCCATGGATCTGAGCGTGCAGCAACTGCGGATGCTCCGGGAGGTCTCACTCCGGGGAACGATCGCGGCCGCCGCCGACGGCCTCGGTTACACCCCGTCCGCGGTGTCGCAGCAGCTCGGCTCGATCGAGAAGTCGACCGGGATCGCGGTGCTCGAACGGGTGGGTCGCAACGTGCAGCTCACCGACGAGGGTCGGGAGTTGGTGCGCCATGCCGAGATGGTGATCCGACATCTGGAGCAGGCCGAGGTGGCGCTCGAGAAGATGCAGGCCGAGGTCTCGGGCCGGGTCGAGATCGCGGTGATGGAGTCGGTCGCCACCTCGTTGCTCGGTCCGCTGATCCGGGAGCTCGCCATCCGCCATCCCGGTCTCGACGTTCGCACGCGCGAGGGGGCGGGCGATGACCCGACCCTGCTCGTGCGCAACGGCGAGGTCGATGCCTGCTTCACCGTGGATCATCCGGCGGCCCCGATGGCCCGGCGGGACGGCCTCGAGTACGAGCAGATGTTCCGGGACTGGTTCCGGATCGTGCTGCCCGAGTCGGTGGCGGCCGAACGCAACGTCGGTCCGATCCACGACCTCGCCGAACTGTCCGACGACCGCTGGATCGCGCCGCCCTGGGAAGACCGCTGTGGCCGGGTGGTCATCCAGTCGTGTCGCCTCGCGGGGTTCGAGCCCGACGTGGCGCACTGCATCGACGACTATCCGGCGTCGCTCGAGCTCGTGAGCGCCGGTGTCGGTGTCGCACTCGTTCCTGATCTGGCCCTCCGCTACGCCCCGGAGAACGTGCGCATCGTGAACCCGACGGTGCCGATCTGCCGTTCGGTCGATCTGGCTCTCCGTCGGTCGAGCCGGGACCGCCCCGCCATCCGGGCGCTGCTCGACGCCGCCCGGGATGTCGTGGCCCGTTCGGGCCTGGACCACGACTGACCCCCGGAGTCGTTGCGGGCCACAAGGGCAGACGGGCCATCGGTGCGGGGCCGTAACGTGCGGCCATGGCATCGGAACTGGTGATCGAGGCGAGCGGCCTCGAGCGGTCCTTCGGCGACGTGCATGCCGTGCGCGGCGTTGATCTCTCGGTGCGGGCGGGGGAGATCTACGGCTTCCTCGGACCCAACGGCGCCGGCAAGTCGACCGTGGTGAAGATGTTGATCACGCTGCTCGCCCCCTCCGGTGGGTCGGCCCGGGTGCTCGGCCACGACATCGTCGCCGAGGCCGATCGGATCCGGCTCCGGATCGGCACCGCCCTGCAGGACGCCTCGCTCGACGAGAAGCAGAGCGGCCGGGAGATCCTCCGGACCCAGGGTGAGCTCTACGGCCTCACCAAACCCGAGATCGAGACGCGGATCGGCGAGCTGTCGGCGCTCATCGAGGTGGACGCGATCGATCGCTGGATCGGCACCTACTCGGGCGGCATGCGCCGGCGGCTCGACCTCGCCGCTTCGTTGATGCACAACCCCGACATGTTGTTCCTCGACGAGCCGACCACCGGCCTCGACCCGACGAGCCGGACGAAGGTGTGGGACGAGGTCCGGGCGCTCAACGAGCAGTTCGGCACCACCATCTTCCTGACGACCCAGTATCTCGAAGAGGCCGACGAACTCGCCGACCGTGTGGGCATCATCAGCGCTGGCAAGATCGTGGCCGAAGGCACACCGGATGATCTGAAGCGGTCGATCGGCGCCGACGTGATCACCGTGCGCACCGACGATCCGGAGGCCGCCGCTTCGGCCCTCGGTGCACTCGATGTGGTGGACAAGGTGGAGCGGGGTCCCCGGGCGCTGCTCGTCTCCGTGACCGACGGTGCCGCCGCCGTGGCCCCCGTGGCCGTGGCACTCGACGCCGCCGGGGTGCAGGTGGCAGAGCTCACGCTCCGGACTCCGACGCTCGATGACGTGTTCCTCGAGATGACCGGCGAACGCATCGAGGTGAAGGAATGACCACGACGACTCGACCCGGCCTCGTCCGCTCCGACGTCTCGGCCCGCCCCGGCGGGTTCGCGCGGGATCTGCGGACCGTGGCCAAGCGGGCGCTGCGGGCCATCCCGCGGGAACCCGAGGTGCTGGCGCCCGCCGTGTTCATCCCGGCGTTCTTCTTCATCGTCAACATCGGCGCCCTGCAGGACCTCACCGAATCGGTGCCCGGCTCGGAGGGGTTCGACTATCGGAGCTTCCAGCTGCCGACGGCGATCATCTTCGCCGTCACCGGCATCAGCCGGGCCAACGCACTGGTCACCGACATCCAGACCGGCTACTTCGACCGGCTCCTGCTCAGCCCCGTGAAGCGCCTGCCGCTGTTGCTCGGTCTGATGGTCGCCGACTTCGTGCTCGTCGTCGCGCTGTGCATCCCGGTCATCATCCTCGGTCTGATCCTCGGGGTGTCGTTCGGGACCGGGGCGCTCGGTCTCGTGTTGTTCATCCTGCTCGGAGCGTTCTGGGGGCTGGCCTTCACCGGCTTTCCGTATGCGATCGCTCTGAAGACGGCGAACCCGGGCGCCGTGGCCTCGAGTTTCATCCTCTTCTTCCCCTTCGCCTTCCTCACCTCGTCGACGGTGCCACTGGATGCCCTCACCGGCTGGTTGCGCACGATCGCCCGGTTCAACCCGATCACCTACGTGCTCGAGGGCATGCGGTCGCTCGTGAGCCCGGGCTGGGATTGGGGTGCGATCGGCGCAGCGCTGTTGGCGATCGCGATCATCGCGACGATCAGTCAGACCCTCGCCATGCTCGCCTTGCGGGGCCGACTCGATCGATCCTGATCCGCCGGGTCAATCGTCGAAGACCACGTACTCCCGGCAGACCAGGGTGTCGGCCGCCGGCACACCCATCCCGCCGTCGACCTCGGCGACCTGCTCGGGGGTGATCCGCTTCCACTGCTCCCGGGTGGCCCAGCGGATGATGAAGACGATCGTGTCGGGTCGGTCCTCCGGCAGCCAGGTCTCCTTGCCCCGGAACCCGTCGCACGCGGCGAGGAACGGTGTCCAGGTGCGGGCGTCGGCCTCGAGGTAGGCGGCGACCCGCTCGGGCGCCATCGTCAGCGTGAGTTCCTCGATCACCATCGGGAACGACGGTAGTCACGGGTGTCGAACGGCGTGTGTCGTCGTTATGCTCATCTCTCCACTCGACGCGGGGTGGAGCAGTCAGGTAGCTCGTCGGGCTCATAACCCG
>JAHDBV010000130.1 GCA_020630195.1 Acidimicrobiales bacterium | reverse complement strand
TGTCGGAGGCGTGCTCGACCCAGATGATCTCGACGATGTGGCCCTTGATGTCGAGCCCGAGGATGTTCGAGGCGTGCAGCCGTGCCTCCTCGGCGTTCTCGGCGAGCTTCACACCGCCGGCCTTGCCGCGCCCACCGGTGTGGACCTGGGCCTTGACCACCACCGGGTACCCGACCCGGTCGGCGATCTCGACGGCCTCGTCGACCGACGACGTCGCCTGGCCGTCGGAGACCGGGATGCCGAAGGTGGCGAAGAACTGTTTGCCTTGATACTCGAGAAGATCCACGTCGGTGGCTTTCTGATCGGGGGTGACCGGACCGGGCGGGCATGTGACGTTGCCCGCACCGTTGTGCCCCGGAGGGCACCAGCGGGCATCCTAGGAGGGTGAAGCGCACGGCTTGGAAACGAGCGTCATGCCGGTAGCCAAACGGTCCCGGACCCCCGGACGTCAGGCGGCGGTGCTGGCCTTCGCCGGCCTGGGCGCGATCCTGACGATCATCGGGCTGTTCGTGTGGCTCGACAACGAACGCCAGCGGGGCACGGGCCCCTCGGTCTGGTCGCCCGCGCCGGGCGAGGGCAACATCTTCTCCCCCGGTCTCGCGAGCGAGCTGTCGGAGTTCATCGACGAGACGGGCCCGCTGCTGTTCGCCGACACCGCGGGCCGCGACCGCGACGTGTGGATCCAGCACCTCGGCGACGACCCGACCACCGGATGGACGGCCTTCGCCGTCCGCCAGGCCGATGCGACCCGCGAGTGCTCGACCACGTGGGAGCCCGAGACACGGGAGTTCGCCGACGCCTGCTCCGAGGCCGTCTACCCCGCCGACGGGACGGGGCTCCCGGCGTATGAGATCACGGTGAACGGTGATCGCCTCATCGTGGATCTGGTCCCGGGCGACGAGGCGACGATCGACGGCGCCACCGACGACGACTCGGTCGACGAGTGACCGCCACCGGCCAGGCCGACGATCTCCTGATCGCACAGATCTCCGACACCCACGCGATCGACCCGGCCCTCGGGTCGGACTCGATCGTCGACAACAACGAACGCATGCGGACCGCCGTCGCCTCGCTCGCGGCCGAGGTCCTCCCGCCCGTGCGGATCGTGCACACCGGTGACGCCACCAACGACGGACATCCCGGTGAGTACGACGTGCTCGTCGAGACCTTCGAGCCGCTGGCCGACCGGTTGCGGATCCTGCCCGGCAACCACGACGACCCCGACGAGATCCGCCGGCGCTTCCCCGACCAGCCCTGGGCCGACACCGATCACGGCTCGTGGGTGGAGACCGTCGGTGGAGTGACCCTCATCGGACTCGACTCGACGAAGCGGGGCGAGCACGGCGGACACCTCGACGACGCCCGTCTCACCTGGGTCGCCGATCAGCTGGCGGCGGCCCCGGGGCCGAGTGTGCTGTGTCTCCATCACCCGCCGTTCCGCTCGGGCCTGGCCTGGATGGACGACGGACAGCTCCGACCCCATGGCGCACTCGACGAGATCGTCGCCGGGGCACCCGGGCTCGAACGCATCTGGTGCGGCCATCTGCACCGGCCGATCACGACGACGGTGGGTGGGGTCACGACGATCACCTGCCCGACGACGTCGCAGCGCATCGGCCTCGACCTGCGCCCCGAGGCCCCGATCTCGGTGATCGCGGAGCCGGCGGCCTACCAGCTCCACCTGCGGACCGAGGGCGGCTGGGTGACCCACACCCGCCCGGTCGATCTCGGCATCGAGCCGATCGTTCCCGACTGGGCCTGATCGGTCGGGCCCTCACGTCGAGTTGCCCGGGCACGGCCGGCCGGGCGAGCCTGATCGTCGTACGACGACGTTCGGGGGACCCCATGGCGAAGGTGCTGACCACGACCGAGACGACGTTCGATCGGGGACGGATCGATCTCGACTTCCGCCAACCCGACACGTGGCCCGAGTACTTCGGCGGGCGGGGTCTGCCGATCCTGTTCGGCGACGAGACCGCCGGGCCGTTCGCCTTCGTCTCGGCCTTCCCGCCCATGGACGAGCAGATGCCGCTCTCGTTCTCCCATGCCCATGCCTCGGACAACTGGCGGATCTCGGTCCGCGGCACCACGAACATGGGACGCGACGCCTACGAGCTCGGCCAGTTCCGATTCCACGACGGCGGCGCGCCCTATGCCTCGGACAACGTGGCCTGGGGACCCGACGGCGGATTCGGACTGATCATGTTCGGTGATCGGCGGGGGTTCCCGATCCAGCCGGTGAAGGCCGAGATCGCAGAGCGTGTCGCCCCCGACCAGGCCCGAGCCGCCGAACGGCTCGGCATCACCCCGCTCGACCCGTGCCCGGGCGCACCGGCGATCGCCACGACGCTCGGGCCGACCGAGCGGGCCCATCGCAACGGCGGGTTCGAGTCGGCCGCGACCTGGCCGACCCTCGAGGCCGGCGCCCGCGGCTGTGTCGGCCTGCTCGGCGAACCCGACGTCGGACCGGTGGTCCTGTTGATCGACGCCGACCCCGGCGCGGTCGTGCTGCCCGAGCGCCGGGTCGATGCCGAGCTGCTCCTCGCTCCCGTCACCGGCTCGGTCCACGACGGTGACGGCGATCTCGATCAGGGATCGCTCCGCCTGGAGGAAGCCGGGCACCCGCAGCCACGGCTCGTGGCCGGCGCGTCCGGCGCCCGTGTGGCCGCGATCTACGGCGACCGTCGGGCGGTCCGGGCCGCCCTCGACGGCGGTGCGTTCGACGGACCGGACTTCGCCGCCGGACTCGATCGGGAGTTGACCCGTCTCCACGGCCTCGTGCACGCCTGATCGCCGGGGCGGCGCCGGATTGGGCCGTCCGTACCACCCGGGCGGGGGCTTGACTCAGGCACCACCGGCACGCCGATCCCTACGGTCGAGGGCATGGACACGACCCGCGCTCGCTCGTCCGCTTCCCGCCACCGCCTGCTCGCCACCATCCTCGCCTTGCCGCTGCTCGCGGCCCTGCTCGCCACCGCACCGGCACCCGCCGCGTCGCAGAACGTCGGCGTCGGCGATCTGCCCGCCGAGTGGGAGGTGTCGCCCCAACCCGTCTCCACCTGGGGTGTGGCCACGCTGCTGCCGTCGGAGACGGTCGTGTTCCGCTCGCTCGTGTGGGACTTCGCCGAGATCGACGGGGTCGTCTACGTGGCCGGCCGCTTCGGCCATGTCTCCTCCGGCTGGCAACAGCCGCTGATCGACCAGGCCTACCTGGCGGCGTTCGACGCCGACACCGGCGTCTGGATCGACTCGTTCCGCCCCGAGCTCGACGGACCGGTCTTCGCCCTCGAAGCCGACGACGACCGTCTCTACGTCGGCGGTGAGTTCACCTCGGTCGACGGGGTCGCCACCGGACCCCTCGTCGAGCTCGACCCCGACTCGGGCGACCTCGAGCCGGGCTTCGCCCCCGCCGTCGCCTTCCCGGCCGGCCGGGCGCTCGTGATGGATCTCGACATCGCCAACGACTCGCTCTACGTCGGCGGCAACTTCTCGAGTGTCGTGAACGCCATCACCCCGCGCCTCGCCAAGCTCGACCTCGACACCGGCGCCCACGACACGACCTTCGGTGGCGCCGCGAGCGGTGCCCGTGTCTGGACGATCGAAGCCTCCCCGACCGGCGATCGCCTCTATGTGGGCGGCTACTTCGAGGTGCTCAACGGTCAGCCCCTGAAGTGGTTCGGCGCCCTCGACGGGCTCACCGGTGAACTGGTGCCGGGTGTCAACCAGGGCACTCCCGGGGGCATGCCCAACTGCTGCAAGCAGAACCCGTTCGACATCGCCGTGCACGGCGACAAGGTGTTCGTGGCCCGTGAGTCGCACCTGCTCGAGATCCTCGACGCCGACGGCCTGGAGCGGGTCGGCTGGTATCTCACGAGCTTCGGCGGCGGCGACTACCAGGCCACCGAGGTGATCGGCGATCGCCTCTACGCCGGCGGCCACTACTGGGCGAACCAGGCCTACGGCGACACCCCGATCGATCCGAACCACACCTCCTGGCTGCAGGCCAATCTCGACACCCTCGAGGATCCGAGCCAGACCCACGCCATCTGGGCGTCGGCCTTCGATGCCGACACCGGAGCGGCGCAGCCGTCGTTCCTCATGGACATGGGCGCCGCCTCGGGCGTGTGGGCCATCCACGGCTCGGAGAACGGTCGTCTGTGGCTCGGTGGCGACATCACCCGGGCCGGCACCCGTTGGGCCGGTGGGTTCGCCACCTTCGCGGCCGCCCCCGACACCGACCGGGGTGATCTCCTGTCGCTCGGGGCGACCACCTCCGCCTCGAGCGTGCGGGACACGTTCGGGCCCGGGTTCGCCGTCGATCGGCATCTCGCCGGCCAGCTGCGCCACGACGGGCTGCGCACGAACTTCGCCGAGACCCTCGTCGAGAACGACCCGTGGATCGAGCTCGACCTCGGGACCACCCGCGACGTCGGCGTCGTCCGACTCTTCGAGCGGGCCGTCGGCAACTTCAACGGCATGTCGAACGGTCGCCTCTTCCTCTCCGAGCAGCCCTTCGCCTCGACCGACCCCGACACCACCGCCGCCGACCCGAACGTGACGACGATCCCGGTCGGCAACATCGGCCGTTGGGTCGAGCTCGACGCCAACGTGTCGGCCCGGTACATCCGCTACCAGTTGCCCGGCGACGCCCGACAGCTGACCGCCGACTCGATCGAGGTGTTCGAGGCGACCGGCCCGGTCGACCCGCCCGGCCTCGCCGGCCCCGACGCCCGGATCACCCGGGTCGAGCGACGCCTCGCCGTGCTCAACTACGACCTCGTGGCCGGGGCCGACGGCTACGAGATCCTCCTCGACGGCCAGGTCATCGCCACCGACGACAACCGCTGGCACGTGGTCCGCGGCCTGGAGCCCGACACCTCCTACGAGATCGGTGTCCGGGCGGTGGCCAACGGCCAGGCCGGCGCCACCACGACGCTCAGCATCACCACCGCCGCCGAAGCGGCTCCCGACGCTCCCGACGCCCGGATCACCCGGGTCGAGCGGCGCCTCGCCGTGGTGAACTACCAGTGGGTGAACGGTGCCGACGACTACGAGATCCTCCTCGACGGCCGGGTCATCGCCACCGACGACGACCGCTGGTACGTCGTCCGGGATCTGGAGCCGGGCACGAGCTACACGATCGGGGTGCGGGCCGTGGACGACGGCCGTCCCGGCGCCATCACCGAGCTCGACATCACGACCGAACCCTGAGCCACCCGACGCGGCGCCGGGCCACCCCGGTCAACCGAGACGTTCGGCCAGGAGTTCGAAGAACCGGTCCTCGGGGTAGTCGGTCACGATGTCGAGGTTCGGCGTACCGCCGGTGAAGCCGTAGCGGTCGACGATCAGGGCGCCGCGCATCGGATCCGGGCCGATGGCCACGTCGACGTGCACCCGCTTGACGGTCGCGGCTGACGGGTCGAGCACGTGGGCCATCGCGATCGGGTCGGGCAGGTCGGGTCCGTCGAGCTCGGTCTCGGTGTCGGCGTAGACCTCGAGCACGGCCTGCACGTCGAGGGCGAGGTGGGCGAACGGGGTGTCGAGAGCCCGGATGGAGGCCGCCCGCTCGGGGGTGACCACAGCCGAGGAGATCGAGATGTCCCAGCCGACGAACTCGAGCGGCAGCCCGCTGCGCAGCACCACCCGGCAGGCCTCAGGGTCGACCCAGACGTTGAACTCGGCCGACGGGCTGACGTTGCCGGGTCCGTTGAGACCGGTGCCCGCCATACACACGACGCGGGGGATGAGGTCGACGATGTCGGGCGCCCACAGCAGTGCGATGGCGAGGTTGGTGAGCGGGCCGAGGGTGACGAGGGTGAGCTCGCCGGGGTTGGCCCGCACGAGGTCGACGATCGCCTGCGGACCCCAGCCGGCCGCCGGGGTGCGGCCCGTGAGCGGCAGCCCGATGTCGCCCATGCCGTCTTCGCCGTGCACCTCGGTGGCGGTGCCGAGTTCACGCATGAGCGGTGCGTCGGCACCGGCGATGACGGGCCCGTCGTAGCCGCAGAGCTCGGCCACGTAGAGGGCGTTCTGCACACAGCGGTCGAGCGGCACGTTGCCGGCGACGAGGGTGATCGCCTCGACGGTGACGTCGGGATCACGCAGCGCCATCATCAACGCGACCGCATCGTCGGAGGCGGTGTCGGTGTCGATCAGGAGCCGCATCGGGTTGCTCACAGCTTCTCGAGCGGGGCCCAGGCGAGGAGCAGGGTCTTCTCCCCCACCGCCGGGAACCGGACCCGGGCTTCGGTCTTGTCGCCCTGCCCGGTGAGGTCGAGGATCACCCCTTCACCGAACTTCTTGTGGCGGACGTCGTCGCCGACCTTGAGGCCGATCGACTCGGCACCCGACGACACGGGCCCGCTCGGCTTGAGAGCCGTGTCGACCATGCGTTGGCGGCCCCCGAACACGGTGGCCGTGCCGCCGCCTCCCGAACCCGACGAGGTGCCGGACGAACCGAACGCGGTGCCCCGCAGGCGACGGCCCGAGCCGCGGCTGCCGGGGGCTTCGTCGATGAGCTCCGACGGCACCTCGTCGAGGAACCGGCTCGGCGGGTTGTACTGCGAGGAGCCGAAGAGGGTTCGAGACCAGGCGTTGGTGAGGTAGAGGCGCTGCTGGGCCCGGGTGATGCCGACGTAGGCGAGGCGACGCTCCTCTTCCATCTCGGTCGGTTCGGTGAGCGCGCGGATGTGGGGGAAGACCCCGTCCTCCATGCCGATGATGAACACCGCCGGGTACTCGAGGCCCTTGGCGGCGTGGATCGTCATGAGGACGACGGCGGAGTCCTCCTCGTCGAGGTCGTCGGTGTCGGCGACGAGGGCGACCTGCTCGAAGAACTCGTCGACGGTCTCGAACGTGCGGGCCACACCGATGAGCTCCTGCAGGTTCTCGAGCCGGCTCTCGGCCTCGACGGAGCGCTCGTCCTCGAGTTCGGTGATGTAGCCCGTGTCGCGCAGGCAGGCCTCGAGCAGGTTGGCCGGCCCCTTCTCCACCTCGGCGGCGAACGACTCCATGAGCGACAGGAACGAGGCGATGCCCTTCACGGCCCGCCCGGTCACGCCGGCTTCCTCTGCCCGGTACAAGGCCTGCTCGAACGTCATGCCCTGCATGGCCGCCCAGGCGTCGATCTTGGCCACGGTGGTGTCGCCGATGCCGCGCTTCGGGGTGTTGAGGATGCGCTTGTAGGCCACCTCGTCGGTGGGGTTCACCACGGCCTTGGCGTAGGCCAGGGCGTCCTTGATCTCGCGCCGGTCGTAGAAGCGGGTGCCGCCCACCACCCGGTAGGGGATGCCGACCCGCATGAGGTATTCCTCGAGCACACGGGACTGGGCGTTGGTGCGGTAGAAGACCGCCATGTCGCCCCAGCGGTAGTCCCCGCCGTCGTGCAGGCGGGTGAGCTCGTTGGCCACCCACTGCGCCTCGTCGACCTCGTCGTCGGCGTGGAAGCGCAGGATCTTGTCGCCGCCGCCGTGGTCGGTCCAGAGGTTCTTCGGCTGGCGGCCGAAGTTGTTGGCGATCACCGCGTTGGCGGCGTCGAGGATCGTCTGGGTCGAGCGGTAGTTCTGCTCGAGCAGCACGACCGTGGCGTCGGGAAAGGCCTCTTCGAACTGGAGGATGTTGCGGATGTCGGCGCCACGGAACGAATAGACCGACTGGTCGGAGTCGCCGACGACGGTGACGTTGCGGTGCTCGGCGCCGAGGTTGACGACGAGCTCGTTCTGCACCGAGTTGGTGTCCTGGTACTCGTCGACGAGCACGTGGGCGAACCGCTGCTGGTAGTGCCGCAGGATCCCGGGGTGCTCCCGGAACAGCCGGACCGAGTTGAGCAGCAGATCGTCGAAGTCCATGGCCCCGGCCTTGGTGATCCGGGACTGGTACTCGTGGTAGATCTCGGCGATCTTGCGCTCGGGCGGCGAGGTGATCTGCTCGCTGTAGGTCTCGGGTGTGAGACCTTCGTTCTTGGCCGACGAGATCGCCGAGTGCATCGCCCGGGGCTGGAACCGCTTGGGGTCGAGCCCGAGATCACGGATGCAGTAGCCGGTGAGACGCACGGCGTCGGCCTGGTCGTAGATCGTGAAGTTCGAACCGAACCCGAGGGCCTGGCCGTCCCGGCGGAGGATGCGCACACACGCCGAGTGGAAGGTCGACACCCACATCTTCTTGGCGACCGGACCGACCATGGCGCCGACGCGGTGCTTCATCTCGTCGGCGGCTTTGTTGGTGAAGGTGATGGCGAGGATCTCGAACGGGGAGACCCCCTGGTCGATCAACCACGCGATCCGGCGGGTGAGCACCCGGGTCTTGCCCGAGCCGGCGCCCGCCACCACGAGCAGTGGCCCGGTGTCGTGCACGACGGCGTCGAGCTGGGCCGGATTGAGCCCGTCGGTGATGTCCTCGCCACGGGCCGCCGCGAACCGGTCGGGCGCCGGGGCGGCGAAGAGGCTCTCGTCGTCGAATCGATCCTGCGCCACGGCGCCGATCGTACTGAGCCCCGACGACACCCATCTCGACCCGGGCGGCTGTTCTGCCGCCCCGTGCCGATGCGAACGAGCCTCACCGACCCGGCGCGCTGCCCCCATCAGTGCCTGCGGACAGCTCGGAGGCGATCCATTCGGCGTCGATCCGATATCTCCGCTCATCCGTCTCGGCGCTGCGAATCGTGTCGACCCGGACGGCCTCGTCCGGCGGGTCCAAGTGATTGAGCCCGCACCACCGATCGAACGCAGCTGCGGCAGCGGCCACGGGCTCTTGGACGACAACGAGCCACGTCCTCACCCGAAGGACCCCTCGGTCAGATCGTCAGCCGTTCGCGCCGAATCCGAATTGTCACCAACCGACGAGGTCGCTGCGAGAGGACTCGAAGCCGGAATCGCCGACGTTGCGATTCGAACCGACACCAGACGAGTACGCCGGTCCACACCGAAGCCGACCTCGCTGGTCCCCATCCAACGGTGAACGTCCGACTCGACAAAGCTGATCGAGAGCCAGGAGTCGTCGCGCTGGCTGGTCGGCGAACAGGTGCACTCGACCACGCGCCGTTGCGGCCAGCGATCCGGATTCGGGTCGAAGGGCTCGAGGCTCACCACCGGCCTGCCAGCCTCCACGGGAGCTGAGTCGATCGGGCGATCCTGCGCAGCGAACGAC
>JAHDBV010000129.1 GCA_020630195.1 Acidimicrobiales bacterium | reverse complement strand
CCGTTTGGTGACGACCTTAGGTCAGATGACCCCACAAATGGGGGGCTGAGCGCCACCCGCCCGGGGAATCGACTGTAAGGCGTGCGTCAGGAACGTGTGGTATCGCATTGCATGCCAAGTCTCACACCTCGGTGATCGTCGCCGGTGACGAACACGATCCGACGGTGAGGTTGCTCATTCGGGTGGGCGTGCAGGCCTATAGTTTGCGACTGCGGGTAACGAGATCATTGCGTGGGCGGAGGGTATTCGATGTCGATTCTTCGAGGCGAGAACGTCGTGACGTCCGAGACCCCGCTCACGTGGCCTTCGCCTGCCAAGCGGTTCGTCGACGTCGCGGTTGCTGGAGGGCTCCTGCTGATCTCAGCACCGTTCCTCGCCGGGATTGCCGTGGCCGTCGGCGTCATGTCTCGAGGCCCGATCTTGTACGGCTCGCGGCGACTGGCGCACGGAAACGGTGAGTTCGTGGCGTGGAAGTTCCGAACGATGCATCGGGATGCGGAGCGACGGCTGGACGAGCTCCTGGCATCCGATGCTGTTGCCGCTGCGGAATACCGCCGCTACGGAAAGCTCCGCATCGACCCGAGGGTCACACCGCTCGGGAAGTTCCTTCGTAGGTCGAGCCTCGATGAACTGCCGCAGCTGTGGAACATCGTGCGAGGTGAAATGAGCTTGGTGGGGCCTCGCCCGAAGTTGCCGAGCGAACGTGAGGTGTACGGAAGTCACCTGTCCGAGGTCCTGAGCGTTCGTCCGGGCCTGACGGGTCTGTGGCAGGTGAGCGGCCGATCGAGCCTGACGATGGCGGAACGGGTGGAGTTGGACCTGGAGTACGTGCGTGCCGCTGGGCCGCGGATGGATCTGGCGATTCTCATCAGAACGGCCCGTCAGGTGCTGGCGCCGACAGGCTCGGCGGCGTGGTGATGGCCGCTCAGTCCGGCGCCGCTGTTCGCGTCATCGACCACCATGTTGCTGCGGGTTCGGTTCCGGTCGACGACCCGGCGAGCCCTCGGCAGTATCCCGTCGAGCTGATTCGGCACTTCGGTTCTCCGATGCCGGCGCCGCTGGCGGGAGGTCGCGTCGTCGATGCGGTCGAGCAGCGTTTCGGCTTCAAGTTCCGTGTGGGTCTGCAGAGTCGGGATGGGCTCGGTGCAGAAGACGTGCTCCTCTCGCTGTCTGAGCAGGTCGCGTTTCCGCTTGCGTTGGCCGACCGCCGACGACATCGCCATGTGATGTTGGCGCACAACCTCGTCACTCCGCTGAAGGACCGTCTCCATCGCCTCTTCGGTTGGTACGACTGGTTCGATGCCGTCGTTGTGTTGTCCGACCTCATCGCCGACCACCTCATCAACGAACATGGGGTCGATGCCGAGCGCGTGACGGTTCTCGACCATCCGATCGACACCGACTTCTTCCGGCCGGCACCGGGAGCGTCGGAAGACGGATTGATCGTTGCGGTTGGGCGCGAGCACCGGGATTACGAGTTGCTCGCCTACACCCTCGCACGTCACCCTGAGCTCAGAGCCGTCGTGATCGCCAACTCACCCTGGGCGAAAGGCAGCGGGGTGCAGACCGGGCGAGGTGTCGAGCCCACGGCGTTGCTCAGCACTGGTCGGCTGGAGTTCGTCGACTGGGTGGACCCGGCCACGCTGCGGCGCTGGCTGGAGCGGGCCAGCGTCGTGGCCATTCCTCTGCAAGCAGCGACTCGGTTTGCTGCCGGCGTGACGAGCTTGGCGGAGTCGCAGGCGATGGGGAAAGCGATTGTGATGACCGCGTCGCCCGGGCTGGCTGGTCGACATCGTCCAGGTGCCGCGGTGGCGGTGCAGCCGGGCGACCGAACAGGATTCGCCGACCGGGTCGCGGAGCTGGCGATGGACGCAACCGCGAGAGCGCCGTTCGAGCGTGCCGCTCGGACCCATGCCGTCGCGGTGCGGACCATGGCGGACTTCGCTTCTTCGATGGATCGCGTTGTCGAAGGCATCGGCTGAGCGGCATGGGTGCGATCGACCACGCGGTGATGGTGACAACGAGGGATCCGACAGGGCCGCTCGATCACGGGCGGATGACCGTCCTCGCAACCGCACTCGAGGCGTTGCAGCTGGTGGCCGACCGGGTCACGGTGGTTCACCTTCGGGACCAGGCGCGCAACCCTGCGCCCGATGGTGTCGAACGCATCGCCATCCCGGTCGTGGGCGCGCCGACCAGGTTGGTCACCGCGGTCAGTAACGGTGTTCGCTCACGTGGCTCGTTGAATGGTGCGCTCGGACTCTCTCGGTCGCAGTGCCGCTGGATCGTCGAAGCGGTCGACGGTCCGGTGGATCTCTGGTACGTGGACGGGGTCCGTTGTGCGCCGCTCCTCGCCGAGCTCGACAACTCGCCGACTCTGCTCGACCTCGACGATCTTCTCTCGCTTCGTTATCGACGCTGGGCGCAGCTTCGGTTCGACGATCTTCCGTTCGATCTGATCGGGACACAGCCGGGTGGGTTCCTCAACGTGCTCGGGCGTGTAGCCCGACGATTCGTGCCCCTGGTGCTGCGGGTCGAGGCGGGCAGAGTCGCTGGCGTCGAGCGTCGAGCGACCGCGATGGCGACGATCACCTCGCTCGTGTCGGCCCGAGAGGCCGACCTCTGGTCGTCCTCGACCGGGACACGAGTCGTTGCACTCCCCATGGCGCGACCGTTCGGGGCGAGCCGGACCGAACCCGCCTCCGAGGTGGCCGAGTGGGACGCGTGCTTCGTCGGCCATGTCAGTCATCTTCCGAATCTCGCCGGGCTTGCGTGGTTCGCTGACGAAGTCGTTCCTCTGCTCGAGAAGCGACTCGACCGGCCTCCTCGGGTCGCTGTGGCTGGCCGATGCCCTGAGCGTGTCCAGCAGTGGCTGAGTGAACGGGGATTCGAGCCGCTCGGATTCGTCGACGATCTTGCGGAGCTCTTCCGTTCGAGCGCCTGTGCGATCGCGCCGCAGGTCGTGGCTGGCGGGATCAACACGAAGGTGCTCGACGCAGCTGCGCACCACGCAGCCATCGTGAGCCGGAGTGAGGCTGCTGAGGGCTTCGGCAGCGACGCCGCTCCGTGGGCAGTTGTCGACGATCCGCTGGAAACCGCCGTCGAGGTCGCCCGGTGCGTTGAGGACTCGCACCATCGCGTGCGTCTCGGCGAGGCCGGACGGGCCTTCGTGGGCGCTGCGTTCGAACGTGACGCAGTGCTGGCTAGGTGGGTTGACGCCTTCCATGGCTGTTTGGAACTGGGAGACTAATGGGATGCAGTTGGCGAACGATCGATCGGTGTCCTGGCGGCAGCTTCTGCGGAAGCTTTGGTTCGTGCCCGTCACTGCTGCGGCGATCGGTGGGGTGCTCGGCGCAGCGCTTGCGCCCGAGGAAGAGGCATCGGTCGAGGTACGCCAGGCCACGTCGCTGCAGAACGTCGGGTTCGCTGACCTTCCGACTGCGCACGAGGCGAATCTCGACCGATTCGAGCGGTCGCTCGTCGATGTGTCATCGGTCCTCGACTACGAGATGCCGCTCGACCGGCAGAAGACGCTGGCCTTCGTGGTCGGTCGCGGTTCGGACGAGTCCACTGTTCGGTCCGATGTCGACCGGGTTGCAGCGTCGATGGTTGCGCTCCAGGCAGAGAATGGCGTGCTCGCTCAGCAGAATCGATCCTTGCTCGTGGCCCAGGCCGCAGACGTTCGTCTGACGATCGAGTCGGCGACGATCGAGGCCGATGCTTTGCGGATCGAATGGGACACCGCACTGGAAAGCGGGACGGATGCCGATGCGGCGCGACTCAAGGAGCAGTTCGATCTCATCGACGCGGCCAATGCCGAGCGGGTGCGCGACCTCGTCGACCTGGAGGATCGGATCGCTGATCTCGATGTACAGGAGTTCAACCAGATCTCCACACTCGTCGTGGTCGGACCGCAACGGGTCGAGGCGATCCCCGCCAGTCAGCGGCTTCTCTCCGCGGTCGTCTTCGGCGCGGCCTGTGGTCTCGCGATCGGTCTGCTGCTCCTGTCGTGGTATGACGCACGACGCGCCGGCATCCGTGGTGGGGCGCACGTACGGCGGCGCCTCCCGGGCGTCCGGGTCGTCGCCGCTCCGGATCGCCGTGTGCTTCCCGGACGCGTTGCCCGAGCCGTCGACGACCGGGCGGTGCTCGTCGTCGCCCCGGAAGGTAACGGCTCCGAGCTGGAAGCGTTCGAAGAAGAGCTCATCGCGATCGGTGTGGACGTGGTCGACCGAGACGACTCGCCGAGGGCCGAGCAAATCGTGGTCTTGAGCGTCGCGGGACGCGATCGGATGGGCGATCTTCGGCAGTTCGTGGCCGAGACCACCGAGCGGTTCATGGGCGAGCCACTCGTCGTGGTGCGCCCCGAGAGCGCATGACGACGTTCGCTGCCACGACGTCTCGCCCGACGTCGGTGCGGTCATCGGCGCCCTGGGAGCTGTGGCTGCTCGGGGCGATCGTGTTCCTCCTCGAGATCGACCCGGATGGTCTCAACCTTCCGGCGGTCGGCGCGCCCCGAGACGTGCTGGTCATCCTCGCGCTCGCCGCGGTCGGTCTCGTCGCTGTCCTACGGGTTCGTCCGTGGCCGGGTTTGTCGAGCTCGCCGGTTCCCCTACTGCTGGCCTGGGTCGGGCTGGGGGTGCTCACCTCGCCGATCTCGCTGACGCCATTCGGTTCGCTGGTCCGCTCGGTCGTCGCCGTCGGTCTCGTGGTCGTGGTCGTGGCTGCCGTCCGTCGTTGCGGTCTCGAACCGACGGCGGAAGCGATCGGATGGGGCCTCGTTGCACTTCTCGGTGCGTCGCTGCTCTGGGAGCTCATCGGCCCCGGGACGGGCTCGATCGTGGATGATGGAGTGCTCGACACAGGGATCGCCGGTCTGCCGCGGCGTGCCGGACTTCCGGCGGACCCGAACGCGTTCGGTCGGGCGTCGGTGGTTCTCCTGACACTCGGGTCCGTCCTGCACAACCGGGTCGGTGGGTCTGCTCGGTGGTTCATGACGATCGGGGCTCTCGGCGCTCTGGCGGCCCAGAGCCGGACGAGTCTGCTCGCTGCTGTCTTGGTGTCTGTGGTGATGCTGATCGTGCACGGCCGCCGCGACGTCGTCGCGAAGGTGGCACTTTTCGCCCTGCTCGGCATCTCCGGGTTGGCCGTCGCTGGCGAGCTCTCGAGCGAACTGCTCGTTCGAGAGGGCTCAGACACCGAGGAGCTGGCGACCGCGACCGGCCGAACCGATCTCTGGGTCGTCGTGTGGGACCTCTATCTCGATGACCCGTTGTTCGGTGTCGGGGCCTTCGCGGCGGCCGAGGCGATCGAGCCGGAGATCGCCGATGAGCGAGTCTGGGTGGCGGCCGATGCTCACAATCTTCTGTTCAACGTCGCGTTGACCCAGGGAGCCGTCGGCGTGGTGCTCTTCGTGGGCTTCCTCGCCGCGACGATCGTCGGATGGTGGCGACTCGGCCGCCCGGCGTTCGTGCTCGTCCCGGTCTTGGCCCTCACCGTGCTCTCGATCACGGAGAACACGGTCCGCAAACCGTCCCTTGCTCTCGCGATCTTCGCGCTCGTCGCCGGTGCCGTCGCAGTACTCGACGATCGGGTCGCGTCGGAGACGGCGTGAGATCGACCACTCCGCAGACCGACCCGGGAGTCGGTCGCCGCGGCGCGTGGATGTTCGCAGACCAGATCGGATCGAGCGCCTCGTCACTCGTGATCGGCGTGGTCGCCGCGCGCACACTCAGCCCGGCTGCGTTCGGGGTGTTCGCCGTGCTGTTCACGATCGTCCTGCTGCTGCGGGATGCGGTTCGCTCGGCCGTGCTCGACCCGATGATCATCCTCGAGGCCGAGTTGGTGCGTGGCGGGCAGGTCGCAGGGGCCACCTTGGCGTCGGTGGCTGCCGGATCCGCCGGCGGGTGCCTGGTGGCGTTCGGGTTGTGGGCTCTCGGTGAGGGCTGGGCCGTCGCCTCGGCCGCTGGGGCTGCGGTCGCCGCGGTGCTGCTGGCCGACAGCGCTCGGATGTCGTGGATCGTCATCGGTCGGCCCGAACGCTCGGCGATGACATCTCTCGCAACGCTCGGCACGTTGATCGGCGGTTGGCTGTGGTCCCCACCAGGGTCGTTGGCTGGCGTGTGCGGACTTCTCGGCGTCTCCGGAGCGGTCGGTGCGGCGGTGTCATGGTCTCGCCTGGCCGTCAGCGGATGGTCCGTCGGTTTGGAGCGGATCCGGGAGTGGGCGCATCTCGGCGCTGCCCTGGTCGTCGACCTGATGGCGAGTGTCGGTGTCGGTGCGGTGGTGATCTTCGCTTTGGCGGCGATCGATACGGTCGAGGCGGGCGCGTTTCGGGCGGCGCAGATGCTCTTCGCACCGGCAGTGTTGTTCCACGTGGCCGCCGTCCAGGTGGTGACAGCCGAGCTGGCTCGTGCCCGCAACGATCGAGGGGTGACGATGCGGTTGTCACTCGTGATCTCGTTGGCGGCGGCCATGGTGGTGGTCACCGTTGTCGGCGCGGTCTTCTGGGTGTTGGTGCCGGCGCTGGTCGAGCTGGTGCTTGCCGACGTCGAGGCCGTGGCAACACCGCTGATCTGGCCGATGGCGCTGTTCGTTCTGACCGCGGTGCCATCGTTGCTGGGGTCGGCGATCCTTCGAGTCGTCGGGGATCGCTCCGATGTCGTGCGCCCACGGCTCGCGATGGCCGCACCGCTGCTGGTGGCGATGCTGGCCGGTGCTCTGCTCGGTGGTGCGGGTGGTGCGGCGCTGGCAGGAACGGCTGTGCAGCTCGCGACGGCGCCGCTGTGGTGGCGGCTGACCCGCCGGCGTCTCGCCGCGGTCGCCGTCTCAGGCGACCAGGTGGCGCGTTTGTCGTGATGCTCGCCGGCGAGCTCGCCACGCGTCGGTCAGGATGTCGTGGAGTGTGCGCTCAGAGCGGATGCCGAGGACGCGATCTGCTTTTGTCGGGTCGGCCACGAGCGCAGCGACATCGCCGGGCCGTCGCGGCCGCGTGACGGTCGGGATCGGCGCTCCCGCGACCTCTTCTGCAGCTTCGACGAGTTCGAGCACGGAAGTTCCGACGCCGGTGCCGATGTTGAACGCCTGGAAGCCAGGCTCGAGTTGCGCAAGCGCGGCGATGTGGGCGTCGACGACATCGTCGATGTGGATGTAGTCGCGGATGCCGGTGCCATCGGGTGTGTCGAAGTCGTCGCCGGTCACTTCGAGGACCGGTCGATTGCCCGCGGCGACGTCGAGGATCATCGGGATGAGATTCGAGATCGGACCGGCCGGTTGGTCGGCGAGGCGACCAGATCGATGTGCACCAGCCGGGTTGAAGTAGCGGAGCGCCGTGATCTGCCAATCGGCGCAGTTCTGTGCGGCCAGCCGAAGCGCTTGTTCACCGACCGACTTGGACTTCGAATAGGGATTGGTCGGGTAGTGAGGCTCGTCCTCGGGAATGGGAAGACGGTCGGCGTCGCCATAGATCGAGCCGGTGGATGAGAACACGATCCGTCGGACGTCGGTGGCGTCGGCCGCATGCAGCAGCGCCTGGAGGCCCCCGACGTTGTTGTCCCAGTAGTGCCCGGGGCGTTCGATGCTCTCGGCAACGTGTTTGGCCGCTGCGCAGTGGATGATTGCCTCGGTGCCATGCTCGCCGAGCAGGTCGACCATTCGGTCGATGTCTCGGACATCGATCTCTCGGAGATCGATCTCGCGGCCGCTCAGGCTGCGGATTTCCCGAACGACGTCTGCTGTCGAGTTCGACAGATTGTCGACGAGTGCAACCTCGTCTCCTGCTTCCACCATCGCCAGTGCAATGTGGCTCCCCACGAAGCCCGTGCCGCCTGTGATCATCACCCGCATGAATCCAGCCCTTTTTGTGTTACCGCCGGTTGCATTATCGCAGAGTCGAGTTGGCGGGGGAAGGATCTCGCCTTGATTGGGTGAGACGTCCGTGTGTTCTTCGTCGCCTCTTGTCGGGACCGATGTGTCGCGGCGGACTCCCTGGATCGCCTTGGGGCACGATGGGGGTCGGCAGGATGTATTGCCTCGGGCTTCGGCCTGTGGCGTGGTTGAGCGGTGACCAGCGCACGGGCGGCATCGATCCCGGCGACCAACGCCGCCCGCTCGGCCCGCGGTTCAGTCACGCTGGCCGAACTGTGCCGCGGCGACATCGACGGCGGGCCGGGCGTGACGAGACGGATCGCCGCCGAGGTGGACCGTCCTCGCAAGATCGCGGCGTAGTCTCGCAGCTCGAGCCCACCCCTGATACGCGGGGGAGCGCGTGCCGAACATGGGGGTGGTGGTGATCGATGGTGTGTGCGACAAAGCCCCAGGCAGGGGGATGCGCCGGGTTGAGCCGGAACACCCATTGGTAGGTCCGATCGGCCCGGGCAGACTGTGGTCCGGCGGCGACCAAGGCGGTGGTGTTTCATGACGGGTGCGGATGTCGTGTCTGATCTTCCAAGCGGAGTGGTGCGGTGGCGTCGCCCGGCGCTGCTCGTCCTCGACGGTCTGAGCTGGCTCGTTGCGCTGGGAGCGGCGACCGTGGTGCGCATGAGCTTGGCCGAGGGGTCGGTCGATCTCGTTCGACTGCTCGGTCTCGCAGCGTTCGCTGCGGTCATCACGGCGATCGTGCGCGTGCAGCCGCCGTTCGAGGTGAACCGGGCCCGGATCGGCTCGGTCGACGAGGTCCGCCAGGTGACGCTGACCTGGGCGATCGTCGGGCCGGCGATCGCCCTCGTGAACTATCTCGGTCTCGGCCGCCCCGTGCCGACGCTGGCATTCCTGGTGGCGACGCCGGTCGCTCTGCTCGTGATGCTCGGCGTGCGGTTCTGCTGGAGAATTTTCCAGGACCGCCGTCGGCGCCCCGATGTCGCTCGTGCGAAGCGGGTCTTGGTCTTCGGCGCCGGAGAAGGTGGGGAGCAGATCGTCCGCTCGATGCTGCGTGACCCGGACTCGGTGTACGTGCCGGTAGCGATCCTCGATGACGCTCCGGAGAAGAAGCGTCGGTCGATTCAAGGCGTCCGGGTCGTCGGGAGCCGAGCCGACCTTGCATCGGCGGCGAAGCGGGAACGAGCCGACGTCCTCTTGATCGCCATTCCCTCGGCGCGGGCCGACTTGATCTCCGAGCTCTCGGAGCTCGGAGCGGCCCTCGATCTGGACGTACGGGTGCTGCCGTCGACCTCCGAACTCGTCGGCATGCTCGAAGTCGCCGACATTCGGGAGCCGACTGA
>JAHDBV010000128.1 GCA_020630195.1 Acidimicrobiales bacterium | reverse complement strand
CCCACTCGGCCCCGTCGACGAAGCTCGCCCACATCCACTCGACCATGGCCGCCGGGTCGACCCCGGCGGTGAGGGCGAGGTTGCCGAAGACCATGAGGCGTTCGATGTGGTGGGTGTAGCCGTGGGCCCGGAGGTGACCGTGCGCGGAGGCCACACACGCCATCTGCGTCCGGCCGTCGGTGAAGGCGACCGGTACGGGGCGGGTGGCGTCGAGCCCGTTCTCGGTGCGGTAGTCCGGCATCCAGAGCCAGAACACGCCCCACACGTACTCCCGCCACCCGATCACCTGGCGGATGAACCCCTCGGCCGACGCGATCGGCACCCGGCCGGCCCGGTGAGCGTCCTCGGCGGCCGCCGCGATCTCGCCGGGGTGCAGGAGTCCGAGGTTCATCGACGAGGCGAGCACCGAGTGGGCGAGCTTCCACTCGGCCGTCATCATCGCGTCCTCGTGGGGCCCGAAGACCGGGAGGGCGTGGGTGATGAAGTCGTCGAGTCGCTGCAGCGCCTGGGCCCGGGTGACCGGCCACGTGCCGTCGGGGGCGTCGCCCCACACGTCGAGCCCCTCGAAGGAGGTGAGGACCTCGTCGTCGACGGTCGATCGTTCGAAACGCGTGATCGCCGGCCAGGCCCGCCCGTCGGTCGGCGGGGGTTCGCGGTTGTCGTGGTCGAAGTTCCACGCACCACCGACCGGTGTGCCGTCGGGCTCCATGAGGATGTCGAGCCGGGTGCGCTGCCAGCGGTAGAAGTCCTCCATCACGAACCGTTTGCGGTCGGCCTGCCAGGCGGCGAACTCGCGCCAGTGGCAGAGGAACTGGTCGTTGGCCACGGTCTCGACCCCGAGGCGTTCGAACAGGGCGAGGCCGTCCCACGACATCGGCTCCATCGCGAGCACCCGGTCGGGTTCGAACTCGGCCACGTGGGCCCGGACCCCGTCGGCCATCGTCGGCGCTGTGCGGAGGTCGACGTCGTGCCCGGCGTCGCGGAGCTCGGCCGCGAAGTGGTGCATCGCGGACACCACCAGGTGGAGTCGTTGCACGTGCCAGCGCTTGGAGGCGAGCTTCGCGTCGGACACGACGAGCAGCACACGAAAGCTGCCGGGCTCGCGTCCCGCGAGGGCACCGGTGTCGGCTCGGAGTTGGTCGCCGAGTACCCAGATCGTGTCCACGGCCGCCGATGGTCGCAGCGCCGCCCCACCACGCGCCCAACCCTGTGACGGAACGGGTGTTCGGGTCGTGTCGGGGGCGGCTCGTAGACTGGGCGGCGTGTCGGCGGAGTCGTCCTCCTTCGGTGACGCCGGGATCGGCGCCACCGCGCTCGACGAGCTCGTCGTGCCCGACCCCGACCTCGTCATCGAGGGGCTCGCCGCGGACGGCCGACTGGTCCACGTGCAGCGGCTCCCGGCCCGGGAGGGCCGCGTGGCGACGCTGGCGGAACCGTGGCCGGCCGCGCTCCACGGCGTCGGACCGGCGCAGTTGTGGAGCCACCAGGCCGAGGCGATCGACCACATCCGCGCCGGGCGTCACACCGTCATCGCCACCGGAACGGCCTCCGGCAAGTCGCTCTGCTACCAGCTGCCGATCGCCGAGTCGATCGTGGACGGCCTGCGCCCGTCGACCTCCCTGCTCGTGTATCCGACCAAGGCGCTCGCCCAGGATCAGCTGCGGGCCTTCGGCGACCTCGGGGTCGAGCGGCTCACCGCCGTCACCTACGACGGCGACGCCTCACGGGATCAGCGCAGCTGGGCCCGCTCCAACGCGAACGTGGTGCTCACCAACCCGGAGATGATCCACCACGCCCTCCTCCCCCACCACACGAAGTGGGCCACCTTCTTCAAGCGGCTGCGGTACGTCGTGATCGACGAGCTGCACGTGCTGCGGGGCATCTTCGGCACCAACCTCGCCCACGTCATGCGCCGCCTCCAGCGGATCGCCTCGCTCTACGGGGCCGAGCCGACGTTCGTGTTGTGCTCCGCCACGATCGGCGAGCCGGCGACCCTCGCCTCCGAGATCGTCGGACGCCCCGTCGAGGCCGTGACGGCCGACGGCTCGCCCGCCGCACCGAAGGCCGTCGCGCTCGTGCAGCCGGCGCTGCGGGCCGGGGCCGACGACTCCGACGACGTGTCCCGCCAGCGTCGGGTCGCCCCGGCGACCGAAGCGATCCGGGTGGTGAGCGATCTCGTCTCGAGCGGGCTGCGGGTCATCACGTTCTGTTCGAGCCGGGCCCAGACCGAACGGGTCGCCGCGGGGGTCGCCCGGGCGCTGCCACCGGAACTGGCCGACACCGTGCGTCCCTACCGGGCCGGCTACCTCGCCGCCGAACGACGGGAGATCGAGGCCGAGGTCGCCGCGGGGTCCGTCCGTGCGGTGATCGCCACGTCCGCACTCGAGCTCGGCATCGACATCGGGGGCCTCGACGCCACCGTGCTCGTCGGGTTCCCGAGCACGATCGCCTCGTTCTGGCAACAGATCGGGCGGGCCGGGCGACGCGATCGTTCGTCGTTGGCGGTGCTCGTCGCCGGCGAGGACCAGCTCGACCAGTGGTTCATGAGCCATCCACACGATCTGTTCGAGCGGCCACCCGAACCGGCGGTGGTGAACGTCGCCAACCCGCACATCCTCGATCCACACCTGGGCTGCGCCGCCTACGAATACCCCCTCACGCCGCGGGACGAGCAGTGGTGGCCCGACGTGTTGGACGACGGGGTCCGGCGCTCGGTGCTCGACGACGAGCTGAAGCTCCGCCCCGACCGTTCGATGATCCCCCGAGCGGTCTGGAGTGGGCGGGGTATGCCGTTCCACCGGATCGGACTGCGGTCGACCTCCGTCGGTGAGGTCCGCATCGTCACCGAGGACGGCCGCCTGATCGGCACCGTCGAGGCGGGCCGGGCGCCGAACATCGTGCACCCGGGGGCGGTCTACCTGCATCGGGGGCAGCCCTGGAAGGTCACCTCGCTCGATCTCCACAGCCGGGAGGCCGTGGTGACCGAACACGACGGTTCGACGTGGACCTCGGTGCGTTCCGACATCGCGATCGAGGTGCTCGACGACGACGACCACAAGATCGTCGGACGATCGACGCTGCACATCGGCGCCGTCCGGGTGACGACCTCGGTGACCGGCTACCGGGTGCACAGACACGGTGAGTCGGGCACGTTCGAGACCCACGATCTGGAGATGCCGCCGTCCGAGCTCGAGACCCGCTCGATCCGCTACGAGTGGGACCCGTTCGACGTCGCCGCCGCCGGTGTCCGCCCCTTCGCGGTGCCGGGGGCGCTGCACGCCGCCGAACACGCCGCCATCGGCATCCTGCCCCTGTTCACGATCTGCGATCGGTGGGACGTGGGCGGTGTGTCGATCGCGGAGGCCCCCGAGTCGGGCCTGCCGTCGATCTTCATCTACGACGGTCATCCGGGCGGGGCCGGGATCGCGGAGCTGGCCTACGGCGCCGCCGACCGCCACCTCGCCGCCACGATCGACGTGTTGCGCACGTGTGACTGCACGAGCGGGTGCCCGTCGTGTGTGCAGTCGCCGAAGTGCGGCAACGGCAACGAACCGCTCGACAAACACGCCGCCCTGGCGCTGCTCAGCTTCACCCTCGAAGGCGACGTCGACCCGTTCTGAGGGCGCCCCTGCCGAGCCGGGTTGGCTGGATCGGTGGGGACCGTGGCATTGACGCCACGGGTCGCAACCGGGAGGCTGGCGGGGTGCCCAGCACCGACCACGTGATCTGGTTCGCCGTGTACGACGAGGTCCAGACCCTCGATCTGACCGGCCCGCTCGAGATGTTCATGACGGCGAATCGGATCCTCGACGCCGCCGATCGAGCCGGCCGTCGCTACGTGCTGCGCACGGTGCACCCGTCGGCCACGACCATCACCACCGAGGCCGGGTTGCGGATCCTCACCGACCAGCCTCCCGCGGACGAGTCGCCCGACACGATCGTGTTCGCCGGCGGCGACGGCGTGTACGACGCCATCCGGGACGACGAGTACCTGACGTGGGCCACGGGCCTCTGCACCACCACGCCCCGCCTCGCGTCGGTCTGCACCGGCTCGTTCCTGCTCGCGGCCACCGGAGCCGCCGCGGGGCGGACCGTCGCCACCCACCGGGCGCGGGCCGAACAGCTCGCGTCCCGGTTCCCCGCGGTGCGGGTGGACGGCGATCGGCTCCACGTCCACGACGGCCCGGTGTGGACCTCCGCCGGGGTCACCGCCGGCATCGACCTCGCACTCGCCATGATCGAACACGACCACGATGCCGAGCTCGCACAACACGTCGCCCGGTGGATGGTGGTGTTCCTCCGCCGCACCGGAGGACAGAGCCAGTTCGCCACCCCCGTGTGGTCGGAGGCAGCCGAGACCGAACCGATCGGGCGGGCCAAGGAACTCGTCCACCACGACCCGTCACATCCGTGGTCGATGGAGTCCCTCGCCCACGCCGTCGGGATGTCGGAACGGAACTTCAGTCGCCGCTTCCGCGCCGAGGTCGGCGAGACACCGGCCCGCTATCTCGAACAGATCCGCCTCGACGTCGCCCGGGCCCAACTCGAGCGGGGCACCGCCGGCCTCGAGGCCGTGGCCCGCCACGCCGGGTTCGGCTCGGCCGAGACCATGCGACGCAGCTTCGCCCGACGCCTCGGCGTCAGCCCCGACCAGTACCGCCATCGCTTCCGACTCCAGGAGACCTCCGCATGACCACCGACCCGACCCTCCGGATCGCCATCCCGCTCTTCGAGCACATGACCGCCCTCGACGCCATCGGCCCGTACGAGGTGCTCCAGCGCCTCCCCGGCTCGTCGGTCACGTTCGTCGGTGAGGAGCGGGGAACGGTGCGGACCGACAACGGCTTCCTCGGTCTCGTCGTCGACGCCGCGCTCGACGAACTCCCCGACCCCGACGTCATCGTCGTGCCCGGAGGCTGGGGCACCCAGGCACTGATCGCGGACGACGGCCACCCGATCGTCGAGTGGGTGCGGGCCGCACACGGCGGCACCCGCTTCACCACTTCGGTGTGCACCGGCTCCGACGTGCTCGGCAAGGCGGGCCTGCTCGACGGGTTGACCGCGGCGACCCACTGGTCGAACTTCTCGACCCTGTCCGGTCTCGGGGCCGAGCCGACCGGCACCCGGGTCGTCGAACATCTCGACGAACGGGTGATCACCGCGGCCGGGGTGTCGAGCGGGATCGACATGGCGCTGCGGCTCTCGGAGCTGCTCGTCGACGACGTCGCCGCCAAGGCCATGCAGCTCATGATCGAGTACGACCCGCAGCCGCCGTTCGATGCGGGCAACGTCGAGGCCGCGGGTGACGAGGTCATGACCCGACTCATCACCTACGCGGCGGACCGCCGCTGAGGCTCACTCGACCCGGATGGCGGCGCTCGCGCGCAGCGGGACGTCACCGACCATCCAGCCGACGAGCGGCACGTCGGTCGGTGACGCGTAGCGGACCTCCACCCGCGCCACGTCGCCCTCCGAGCGGCCCCCGGACAACGACACCGCCAAACGGCCGGCGTCGAGTGAGGTGGAACCGACGGCCGCCGCGCGCGCCGCGCCGGCGCTCGGATCGACGGCAACCGCCCGGGCCGCCTCGCGGGTGACGTGGTGCAGGAGCAGCAGGTCGATGGCGACGAGGGCGGCCTGGGCCACGACCAATCCGAGCGTCACCACCACCGGCAGCACGAGGACGACCTCGGCCGTGGCCTGACCGCGGATGTCGGATCGATCGTGGCCGCGGCGCATCAGCCGACCTGGCCGATGACGGCGTCGATGACGGCGTTGAGCAGGTCGGCGATGCGGCCGGTGCCGGCCGCCCAGGCGATGAACAGCCCGGCGATGGCGGCGGCACCGAGCACCACGAGTGCGTACTCGGCGGTGGCCTGACCGGCTTCTCGTGGGCGCGAGCGCCGCGCCGTGGCCGTGGTGGCCGGTGGGATCGATGACTCCATGGAGTGTCTCCTTCTCGTTCGGTGGCGGCAGCCGGTTGCTGCGAGGCGAGTCGATCGGATCAGCGGAGATCGCCGAGATGCGCGAGGGCGAGGGGCACCAGCGCGCCGATCACCACGGCGGGAAGACAACACAGGGTGAGCGGGGCGAGGAGCCGGACGGGGAGCTGCTGCACCCGTTCGTGATGGAGGGCCGACGCCGCGGCGCGTGCTTCGTCCCCGAGACGGGCGACGACGGTGCCCAGTGGCACCCCGTCGCGTTCCGCGGCCACGAGGGAGGCGAGCAGGCTGGCATAGCCGGGACCGAACGCATCGGTCCGCTGGAGCGCGGCGACCACACCGAGGCCCCGATCGGCGTCTCGCAGCACGGACGCCACGGGGCCACGAACCGGCCGCGGCCCACGTTCGGCCGCCTCCCGCAGCGCATCGGACACCGTGCCGCCCGCCCCGACGACCACGGCGAACAGATCGGCGAGATCGGCACGGGAGGCATCGAGCGCGGCCGCCTCCGCCCGGGCGCCGCGACGACGCCGCACCACCACGACACCACCACCGATGAGCGGCACCCCGAGCGACATCGGCCCGATGAGCCAGGCGGCGGCCACCCCGACGAGGACGAGCAGCACGACCGACGTGGCACGACGACCCGACGACCGCGCCGGCCGACCGGGACGAGCGCCGACCTCCACCACGACCCAGGCCGCCACCACGACGAGGCTCGGGATCACCGCCGCACCTCGCGTTGCATCCACCGCCAGCCGATCAGGTCGAGTGTCAACGCGACACCCGCACAGGCCGTGCCGACGGGCGTGAGATAGAGGCCTCGGACCGAGGGGTCCACCGCGGCGGCCACGACGGCGAACCCGATCGGCAGACCGACGACCACGAGGGCCGACGCACGGGCCTGCGCACCCGCGGCGCGCCGTTCCGCCTCGGCACGCTCGCTTCGCATCAGGACGTCGGTGAGGCGGCTCAACGCCGCCGCGGCCGACCCTCCCCGTTCGCCACACACCGCGAGCGTCGACCAGACCAGGCCGAGGTCGCCGCCGGCACCGGTGGCCGCCCGTCGCAGGGCCGCGGGAAGGGCCGCACCGCCGGCGAGTTCGGCCGACGCCCGATCGAAGCCGGGTGCGTCGTCGCGACGGGCGATGCCGCGACGAGCGGCACCGGCCAGGGCGGCCCCCGACCGGACGGCGACATCCAGCTCGACCACGAACTCGGCCACGACGGTCCGCTCCCGACGCCGAGCACGATCTCGGCCGCGATCCCGACGATGACCGGCCACGACGAAGGACCCGGCGCCGGCGAGGACCAGGGGGAGGAGCGATCCGAGCCGGAGTGTGGCGGCACCGGCGACCACCAGTGCGCCGAGCGTCGCCGGCGCCGGCACCCGATCGATCACCGGGACCATGTCGTGACCGCCTCGGGACCGGCCCCACCGGCACGGACATCGGCGATCTCGGCGACCCGTCGTTCGGCGCCGTCCCGACGGACCACCACCACCGCATCGAGACCCGTGCCGATCTGGTGGCGGACCAGCGCGGGGTCGAGCCCGGGAGCCCCCGACGACGCAAGCAGAGCGAGACGATCGAGAGCCACGGCCGCCGACGAGGCGTGGCATGTGGCGAGACACCCGTCGTGGCCGGTGTTGAGCGCCAGGAGCAACGAGAACGCCTCGGCCCCACGCACCTCGCCGATCACGAGTCGGTCGGGCCGCATCCGCAGGGCGTTGCGGAGCAGATCGTCGACCGACACCGCGCCGACACCGTCGGCGTTGGCCGGTCGGGCCTCCAGACGGACGAGGTGGGGCGAGCGGAGCCGGAGCTCCGCGGTGTCCTCCACCGACACGACCCGCTCGGAGGAGTCGGCCGCGGCGACGAGCGCCGCGAGCAAGGTGGTCTTGCCCGCGCCCGTTCCCCCGACGACGAGGATCGACGCCCGTGCGCGGACCAACGCCCTCAACCGCTCGACCACCTCGGTGTCGCCGAACCCGTCGAGCTCGATGGTTCGATCGGTGAACCGTCGGATGGTGACGGCGGGCCCGTCGACGGCGAGGGGCGGGACCACGACGTTGAGCCGGCTGCCATCCACGAGGCGGGCGTCGACCATCGGCGACGACGGATCGACCCGGAGACCGAGGGGCGCGAGGATCCGCTCCACCAGGACCCCGACCTCCTCGCGGTCGAGAAGGAGCGGCGTCGACTCGATTCGACCGTGGCGTTCGACCCACACCCGGCCGGCGCCGGTGACCATCACCTCGCTCACCTCGGCGTCGGCCAGCAGCGGTTCGAGCAGGGCGACGCCGTCGGCCCGGCGTCGGACCCGATCGACGGCGGCCACGACGTCATCGGCCGATCGCAACGGGTCGAGGCGGCGGGCCCACTCGATGAGTTCGGCGGCGCCCGGGTCGCCGTGCTCGACGAGCAGTCGTTGGAGATGTGGGCCGAGGTTCATCGCCACGCCTCGAGCTCACGACGGAACCGACGGGGCAGTGGCGCGTTGCTGAGGCCGAGATCGAGTCGGCGGGCGACCGACGGATCGAGCGTGATCGGGTGTGATGGCAACCCGACCCGCCGCAGTGCCGCCGCCCGACCCACGACACGTCCCGGCTCCACCACGACGACGGCGTCGTCGGCCGACCCTGCGAGATCACCCGTCGCCCGGAGCCCGGCCACGTCGTTGCGGAGCACGACGGTCGAACGGTCGGCGTGGCGGAGCAGGCCCCGCCCGAGGGGGTGGGTGCCGGCGTCGACCACGACGACGGCGTCGAGGGCGGCGAGTCCGGCGGCGAGACGCTCGACCATCACCGACGCCCCCAGGAGGGGATCCCGGCCGTCGCCTCCCGGACCGAGCAGACCGATCCGGGGATGGACCGGGGTGGTGAGGCGCGGCAGGGCATCGACCGGAGCGTCGGGGCGGGCGAGCCAGTCGGACCAACCGAGCCGACCGGTCTCGACGCCGAAGAGGTGGCTGCAGTCGTCGGCGAGTCCGACGAGCCACACCGCACGACCGTGCTCGGCGAGACACAACGCCGCACCGCAGGCGACGGTGGTGGAGCCCACTCCACCGTGGGGCGACCAGATCACGTGCACGAACCACCGGGTCTTCGTTCGGGACCATCCGGCAGCCGGGCTGCGAGTGACCGACGTTAGCGGCGCTCGTTCGCGTCCGACAACACCCATCCGCACTCAACGACGGTCGGATCCGCCCGTTGCGGGGCCGGCGGGGTGACGGGCTAGTCTCGCCGACGGAGGTGTCCGAGCGCCTGGTGGGCTCCCCCGCCTTCAAAGCGGGTGGGACGGG
>JAHDBV010000127.1 GCA_020630195.1 Acidimicrobiales bacterium | reverse complement strand
AGCTCGACCCGCCACGACGCGCGTGTACCTCCTGGGAGACTCGCCCCTCCGACACTCGAACAAGTGTTCGATCCAAATGGATTCGCTGAGACCGGCTGTTAGGTGTCGCCGGTCCGGGTTAGCGACGCAACCGGTTGGTTCGTGTCTTGTGCTGCTCGAACGAGTCGTTGGATGGTGGTGCGGGTTCGCCCGTCGGCGCCGCGGGGATCCTGGGATGCGTCCCCGACCAGGTTCATGTCGACCCGCAACGGTCCGTCACCGGGTGGTGTCAGCTTCTGTGGTGTGATCGTGTTGCCGGTGATGTAGTCCTCGGGGGTGGTGGCGAGCCATTGGATGAGGATGAGTACGCCGTCGGCTTCTGCGTCGTTGGCTTGGCTGTAGCGGCGGATGGTTGATGCGGAGACGCCGACATGGCGTGAGAGTTCGGTCCAGGTCAGGTGTTGCCTCTGTCGTTCGGCGTTGATGGCGTGGAAGAGGGCTTGGAGGTCGAAGTGGGTGGTCGTCATGTCGCGGGCCCTTCTCGCTGCCATGTGGCGGATTGGGGTTTGTTGCTGGGGTCGGCGATGAACTCTGACGCGATTGCCTGGATCTTGGTGACGGTGAGGTACGCGTCGGGGTTGAAGGTCTTGTCGCCTGATGTTGATGCCCAGGTGACGTCTTCGGTGGGCGGTGCTGGCTGCTGGGTGGTTGCGTGCCAGGCGACGTTGTCGCTGTCGACGTAGAGCGCAACCGAGGCTCCGGCGTGACCCAGTCCGATGGTGAGTGCTGATCGGTCGTGGCGAAGAGTGACCAGCGTCGGGTGTCGTTGTTGGTCGAGCCGGTCGAGCTGGACTTCGATCAGATGCGGGGTGGTGAGGGTCGTGGTGTGGGCGGGTGAGGTGAGGGTGAACTCGGGGAGCGGGTCGTCGTGGTGGGTGAGTGGGTGGAGGTAGTCGGCGGTGTCGGTGTGGCGGTTGTGGTTGGCCCAGCCCCAGGGAGTGGCTCCGATGTGGGTGTCGACCAGGTTGGGGTCGGCGCCATGTTCGACGAGGAGGCGGGCGAGGTCGGTGTCGTCGGCTTCGGCGGCGTGGTGGAGGGGTGTCTTCGTAGTGGAGCGGTCGTTGATGTCGAACCCGAGGTCGATGAGTCGCCGCAGCATCGCGTCGTCGCCGGGGCCGACGTTGCGACACAGGCTCGGCTGACCGCGTCGGAGGTCGTCGAGCAGGTCGGGATGCTCGTGGAGAAGTGTGTCGAGTGCGTCGATGTCGTTGCTGCGGGTGTGCCGCAGTGCTTGCTCGGTTGGGGTGAGTTCGGTGTCGATGCCGTGTTCGACGAGCAGGCCGAGGATGGTGTCGTGGCCTTCGGCTGCGGCAATGCGGGCGGGCGGGAGTTGGGATCGGCCGATCGGGCGGGTGGGGTCGAGTCCGAGGCTGAGCAGGTAGCGCAGGATGGTGGGTCGGTTGCGTTTGGCGGCTGCTTCGAGTTCGTCGTACAGCAGCTCGCCGGGTTCTCGGAGACGATCGCCGAGTTGGCGGTACCAGGGGCCGTCTTGTGGGGTGCCGAGGCCATGGTTGACGAGGAGTTCGAGGTGGGCGGGGTTGTCGTGGTTCTGGCCGCCGATGCCGTTGTTGTAGAGGCCTTGTCCGTCGTTGGGATCGGCGCCGGCATCGAGCAGGAGCTTGGCGAGTTCGAGCCGGTCGGGGTGCCACGGTTGGTGATGTTCGCCCCCGCCGAGCGCGCCGGTCAACGCCGTGAAGGGCGGGACAAGGCCTCGCCACAAGAACCCGGCGTTGGGGTCCGCGCCCCGATCGAGCAGCAACCTCACAGTTTCGATCGACGACCACTCCGGGTTATCGGTCCTGATGCGAGAGAAGGTTGCGTACAGCAGCGGTGGCCAACGGTTCGGCCCACACAGGGCGTTCACCAGGTCGGGTGTTTCGTCGAAGATCGTGCGCAGGGGGTTGTGGTCGCCAACGGTTGCCAGCGCCGCTATCGAGCCCGTGGCGAGCGATGGATCTCGTTCCAGCAGCTCGTGGGCCCGTGCGATGCGCTCGTCGGGGCGGGATCCGTGCCCGCCGTAGTCGAGACAGGCGTCGACGATGAAGGCGTCGGCGGGGGAGAGGTCAGCATCTTCGGGAAGCGGTGTGAAGCTCGAAGTCGAGACGACGTCGAGATGGGCTCGAAGCCGGGCCCAGCTGGCCAACCCATACATTCGGGCAACGATGAGCTGCGCGTCGGCTGTCTTGAACCCAACACGTTCGGCTTCGGTCAGCGACGAAGCATCGCGGCGGGGGTGGAACTCGTCGATCATGGAGAGCGCCCCGTCGTCACCGGATCGGATCAGATCTCGGACGAGCTTCGCTTGGCTCTTGAGGTGCTCGAGCGACGGGTTCTCGGGTAGTGGAGCGGTTGGCATGGGGACCCCTTTCGTGTCTGCCCGGGTGTCCGCATGATCGGGCCGAAAGAGGAACAAAGGTTCCATGGCACAAGATCGGTGTTCGACGGGTGGGCTTTGCCCTTTCCGCGGACCGGAAGCACCCCGCAACGCGCTCGACCACAGCCTAGGACACAAGGGCCCGGCAGACCTAGGGTGGGCGTGGTGAAGGTCACGCTGCTCTACTTCGAGGACTGCCCCAGCTGGCAGACCGCGGACGGTCACCTCCGCGCACTCGCAGACGAGGTCGGCTACACGGCCCAGGCGACACACGCGGTCCCGGATGCTTGGCTGTCGGCAGGTGGCGCTGGTCTAACCTGAACTTGTGGACGTGTGCGAGATTCGGAACGAGCGAGATGTCGACTGGGCGGTCAATCGAGTTCTGCTCGGCGATCGAGTAGTGGCCCACGTCGGTGGGCTGCGCCGACCGCGTCGGCAGCATCTCAACCAAAAGGTCGCGCTGTGTTGCCTTGAGTCTCGCATCGAAAGCCAGGGTGGCCACGTGTTGCTTGGCCGGTGCGCGAGCACAATGCGGCGGCTCACCCGGGGACGAACTGTGCTGCTGTTGCCGCCCGAGCGAGGCGACGGTGACACGGGTGGGGTGCGCGAACCGCGCCGACCGACACCGAACCCGTCCGCAGTCCACGCAAGTCAACGGCAGCCAGAGCGCTACTAGCAGCGGCACCTACACTCACGAAGGCACGGTTTCGGTTGGGGTGAAGATGTGGCAGATTTCGCCGGCGGTGCAGTCGGCTGGGTCGAGTTGTCTGCTGCGTTCAAGGAGTTCGGAGAGTTCGGCTTCGAGTGCGGCGAGTTGGCGGCGACGTTGTCGGACTTCGGCGAGTTTGGCTTCGAGGAGTGAGTCGACGTGGCTGCATGGGGCGGTGCCGTCGTCGCGTACTCCGATGACGCTCGCGATCTCGGCCAGGGTGAGTCCGGCTGCTTGTGCGGTGCGTATGAACCGGAGCCGGGCGAGCGTGGTGTCGTCGTAGACGCGGTATCCGTTCTCGGCGCGTTCGGGGTCTGGCAGTAGCCCTTTGCGTTCATAGAACCGGACGGTTCTGGTTGGGATGCCAAGAGCGTCAGCGAGTTGTCCGATCAGCATGTCTTGATGCTACCTCTTGACCTTCTCCTGTAGAAGAAGGTTTACGGTGGTGTTCGTGAGTGAGAAGCCAAGGTCGACGATTGCCCCGCTTGCGGCCGGCGCGAGTGTGCTGGGCATTTGTTGTGGGTTCCCGCTGCTTGCTTCGGCTGGCGTTTTAGGGGCGATCGCCGGGATCGGGCTCGGTAGCTGGCTCATCGTCGCACTGGCCGTCGTTGTTGTGGTGGTCGGGTTTGTCCGGTGGCGCCGAACCAGAGACCCCTATCCCGCGCCGAGAGCCGACAACACGCCGTTGGCGGCCGTACACGACACCGCCTCGTCGACCACCCGCCCGAATCGATCTGATGAGGAATCCAGATGAGTAGTTGTTGCAGTACTGCTGACGCTGATGCCCAGCCGTGTCCGAGGTGTGGTCACGTAGGCCCCATCGTCGGCGCCGCGCCGGTTCGCCCCCACCTGGCCGAGGCGGTCGATGGTGATTGGCAGCACTGCGCCCACGACCAGTGCCAGGTCATCTACCACTTGGGCGAACACATTGTTGATGCCGAGTCGGTGGTCACCCAAGTCGGGTTGAAGGCCACCGACAAGACAACTCCGGTGTGTTTCTGTTTCGCTCACACCGCTGACGCCCTGGCTGTAGACGTCGCCGAGCATGACGGGGTCAGTGAGATCAGAGCCGAGATCAAGGTGGCTGTCGCCGAAGGCCTGTGCGCCTGCGAACACCTGAATCCGAGCGGCAAATGCTGCCTCGCGGACGTGCATCGGACCCTCAAGAGCTTTGCCCAACCGGTCCCGGTGCAGCGATGAGCGATCACAACGCCGACTATGACCTGATCGTCATTGGCGCCGGGATGGCCGGCAACGCGGCAGCGAACAAGTGCGCGTCGGCGGGCTGGCGCGTGGCGATCGTCGATGAACTCCCCTATGGCGGCACATGCGCGCTGCGGGGTTGTGATCCGAAGAAGATCCTGCGACGCGGCGCCGAGATCATCGACAGCGCCCGCCTCCTGAGAGGCAAAGGGATCGACGCTGAAGGGCTCCACATCAACTGGGCCGATCTGATGAAACACAAACTCGGGTTCACCGAACCAGTCCCGGCGAACATGGAACGTGGCCTTACTAACAACGGGGTCGACACCCTGCATGGCACTGCCCGATTCACCGGGCCGAACAGCATCGACATCGACGGCGACAGCTACACCGCCGAACACTTTCTCATTGCTACCGGGGCCCGCCCCCGACCACTCGACTTTCCTGGCGCCGACCATCTCATCGACAGCACCGCGTTCCTCGATCTCGTCGAACTGCCCGAAAGGATCCTGTTCGTCGGCGGAGGGTTCATCTCCTTCGAGTTCGCGCACATCGCAGCACGAGCCGGAACCCGACCCATCATCATCGATCGTGGACGCCCCCTCAAAGGGTTCGACCCCGACCTCGTCGAACTCCTCATCGATCGCGGCACCCAAGCCGGTATCGACACGCACACCGACACCAACATTCTGTCGGTCGAGGCCGACGGCGCCGGGTACCGCGTGACGGTCGAGCGCGACGGTGACCGCAGTGTCATCGATACCGATCTCGTCGTGCACGGCGCCGGACGAATCTCAGAGCTGTCACGGCTCGGGCTCGAAGCCGCCAATGTCGAATACGGTCCGAAAGGTGTGACCGTTGCCGGACACCTGCAGAGCACCACCAACCCCAACGTGTATGCAGCTGGGGACTCTGCGGACACGCCGGGCATGCCGCTCACCCCGATCGCGGTGTTCGAAGGCAAGGTCGCTGCATCGAACATGTTGAAGTCGGCCACGAACGTGCCGGACTACGCAGGCGTTCCAACGGCGGTGTTCACCATCCCAGAACTTGCACGTGTCGGCATGCTCGAATCCGAAGCCGTCGCAGCCGGCATCGACCTTGACATCCGATACACCGACACCAGCGGCTGGTACTCGAACTATCGAATCGGTGAAACCACCGCAGCAGTCAAGATCCTCATCGACACCGCCTCCGACACCATCGTTGGTGCCCACATGCTCGGACCCGAATACGGCGAACTCATCAACTTCTGCGCGCTCGCCATCAAACTCGACCTCACCACCCGACAACTCAAATCCATGACCGCCGCCTACCCGACCGTCACCTCAGACCTCGGCTCGATGCTCTAACACACGCCGGTCAGCCCGGCTGCAGGACAGCGGGAAGCCGGTCAACGAGGCCGAATGCGATTCCGTCGTCTGAGCTACGTTGCGGACCGAGCGGCCCTCGAAGGCTCGATCGGCCCGATGTCCACTGGCCGTACCGCCGCGGGCGCCGATGAGAAGGTCGTGGGCGACCAGCGCTGCGGTGAGATCAATTCCCAGTGGGTCGTAGCGTCAGCGGCTCATGCCGAGGATGCGGCGTGCTCCGTTGGCGACGACGGCGAAGATGAACCCGCCGGCGATCAGGTCCGGGATTGGGGAGTCGAAGATGATGACGCCGATGGCGGCGGCGATGACGAGGGCGTTGACCTTGATGTCGTTGGCGGTGAAGATCCAGCTGGCTTGGAGGTGAACCTCGCCGGATCGAACTTGGTTCAAGACGACGAGGGTGACGACGTTGCCGGCGAGTGCGAGTGCGGACAGCACGATCATCGACGTCGGATCGGGGAGTTCGGTGTCGATCACGAATCGACGGATCACTTCGACGAGGCCCACGGTGGCGAGGCCCAGCTGGACGTAGCCGCTGACCCGTGCGAGGCGCTTCTTGCGGGCCGCCGCTGTGCCAACGGCTGCGAGGCTGAGTGCGTACACGCTGGCATCGGCACCCATATCGAGTGCGTCGGCGACCAGCCCCATCGAGCGGCTGATAAGCCCGACGGTGAGCTCACCGACGAAGAACCCGGCATTGATGACCAGAGCGATAATTAGCGCTCGGCGTTCTCGGGTCGGGTCGGTCTCTTCGTTCATGTGGCTGGTGTCGTCGACGTGGCGGGCACCGAGGCCCAGCGGTTGGAGCACCTCGCCGATCGCGTGAGCGGTGGAGCGATGCTCGATGAGGACGTCTCGGTGTTGGCTGTCGAACTCGATCCGGGCGATGTCGTCGCGGTCGTCGAGTGCCATGCGAATGAGTTGTTCTTCTGCGGCGCAGTCCATCGCCGGGACGTGGAAGCGGCTGACTGTCATGCCGGATCCGGTTCGGGTTCGATCCGATTGTTCGACGCTGACGCTGTCTGGATGATCTCGTCGAGTCGTTGTGGGGTGGTGACTCGGGGGACTTTGCGTTGACCGCCGGCTTGTCCGTTGGCTGCCATCCAGAATGCGAACGTCCCGCTGGGCACGACATCGACGTGCGGGGGAGCGATCACGATGTTGTTGGCCCGTTTCGTGCGGTAGTCGGCGTTCTGTTCTGCGAGGGAGTTGTCGACGAGCGCAGCGAGGTCGCCTTGCGGCTCGCGATCAGTTTCGATGACGTATCGGTGATGCCCGACTGCCCCGGTCGTGCCGAGGATGGGGGCGACGGCGAAGTCGTTGACGTGGAGCCCGAGGTGTCGGGCTGCGGTTGCGACGGCGATGTCGAGTTGTTCGCCGGTGATGTGCTCGCCGAATGTTGACAGGGTTTGCGAAACGCGGCCTGCGACCAGGATTCTTGGTGTTTCGAGGTCGACGAATCGGACGAGGTCGCCGATGGCGTAGGACCACAGTCCGGCGCAGCTCGTGACGACCAGCGCGTAGTTGGTGTCGAGTTGAACGTCGTTGATCCAATGCCGTGTGCGGTTCGGTTGGTCGAGGTGGTCGGCTTCGACGAATTCGAAGAACAGGCCGTTTTCGAGCAACAGCCGCATGCCTTCGCCTGAGCCTCGGTCGGCAACGGCGATGAAGCCTTCGCTTGCGGCGTAGACCTCGCGCAGCTCGGCATGGCTGCCCGCAAGCAGGTCGTTGAAGGCTGTTTCATATGGTGCGAAGTCGATGCCGCCGTGGGTGATCAGTTCCAGCTTCGGGAACAGCGACACCAGGCGGCGGTCTTGGCAGTTCGCAGTGTCGAATGCTTGATCGAACAGCACTTGGAGCCAGGTGGGGACACCACTGATCGCTCTGATGTTCTTGCCGACGCAGTCTTGTGCGAAGCGTTCGACCTTCTGGTTCCAGTCAGAGATCGCAGCGAGTTCGGGCGGCGGGTAGTAGCGGTCGGTTCCCGCCCACGACGGGGTTTCTCGCGCCGCGATCCCACTGAGTTCGCCGGCAAAGACGCCGGGGGCCAGTTCGTCGAGTGTCGGACTTCCACCAAAGAGGAAGGTGCGGCCTGCACTGACTCGACTGTGCGGGTTGTTCTTGAGGTGGGCGAGGATCACTTCGAGACCGCCACGGTTGTTGGCTTTGATCATCTCGTCGCTGCACGGGATGTGTTTGCTCTCACCGGTTGTGGTGCCGGACGATCGGGCGAAGTAACGGATGGTCCCTGGCCACGTCACGTTCTCGAGCAGCGGGAACGGCTCGGACCAGTAGTCGATCCAAAAGTCGTCGAAGGTCCGAATCGGGACCCGTTGCTGGTAGTCGGCGACGGTTTCGATTGCGGCGAAGTCGTGATCGTGGCCGAACGTGGTGTCCTTCGCCGCCTCCACCAGTCGTAAGAGTTGTCGTACTTGGGCTGCGGCGGGATCAGCCGTCGGTTTGCGTCGTTTCGCGTACGCCTTCAGTACGAGTCCGCCGAGCCAGCCCGTGAACTTGTAGAACGCGACCCGTTCCTTCAGATTGCGGTGCACCGGCGGCAACTTCAGTCGGTCGGCCTCTTTGCCTTGCGCCGAAGGTTCAGGTTCATCGAGTAACAGGGCAAGGTCGTCGCGGATGGGCATCGGTTCGAACGCGGACACGTCTGCTCGTCCAGTGTTGCCCACCGGATAGCGACCGAACGCGCTTCCCGGACCCGCAACGATCAGCCGCTCGAGCTGGCCGACCACCTCGACCCGGTTCCGTTGCGACCAGCCCAACGAAAACATCGCCATGTGCACCCGGAGATGAGGCCGAACCCACGGCTGGGACAACACGTGGGCATCTTCGAGCAGCCTCCATGCAGCCTCGACCTCTCGGCGAGCTCGCAGGGCTACTGCCTCGTCGAGCAGATCGTTGAGGTGTCGCCCGAGCGTGCTCGGAGGGCGACGCCGTTTGAAGCGGTTGCGCATGGTTGTCGAGCCTTGAGCGTTCACCAAGACACCTGTTCGCAGCCGGTGTGGGTGTCGGGCTCGATCTGAAAGGTGCCGTGTCCGATGCCGTAGGTGTGGTCGAGAAGTTCACGGGCCTGATCAAGGACCTGATGGTTGTCGACACCAGAACGCGTCATCAGATGCGCTGACGCAGCATCCATTTCGGAAGTGAGTGTCCACACGTGAAGGTCATGGACATCGACCACCCCATCGATGGCCGCGAGATCGTCGGCCAAGGCGTCCAGGTCGAATCCGTCGGGAGCGGCCTGGAGAAGGATCCGCACCGATCGTCGACCGAGGCGCCATGTACGAGGCAGGATCCACAGGCCGATGAGGGCGCCGATGACAGGGTCGATCCACCCCCACCCGAATACTTCGAGCATCACCGCGGCGATGATCACGCCGACCGATCCGATCGTGTCGGCCAACACTTCGAGATAGGCGCCCTCCAGGTTGAGCGATTCCTTTGACCCTTCCCGCAGGAGGGCAAACGCTACGAGGTTGGCTGCCAGGCCGAGTGAGGCAACGATCAGCATCGGCACGCCCAGCACCTCGGGTTCGTCGAACAATCGCCGGGTGGCTTCGATCAGCACCCAGATCGCGACCC
>JAHDBV010000126.1 GCA_020630195.1 Acidimicrobiales bacterium | reverse complement strand
CGGCGAGCACCGCCTGGCCCGCCTTGCCCACGGCGTCGACGTCGTCGACCTCCATCGCGTAGTGGTTGAGGTGGCTGACCGGTCCGGGGTGGATCAGGAGGTTGTGGTGATCGGTCTCGCAGCGGGCGAACGTGGCGACACCGTTCAGGATCTGGTCGGAGATCCTGAAGCCGAGTCCGTCGATGTAGAAGGCCCGGGCCTCGGCGAAGCGGGGCGTGCCGAACACGACGTGGCCGAGGCGGCGGGGTGCTCGCGGGTCCGTCTCGGCGACGGCGTCGGCTCGTTCGTTCGCACGGTCGAAACCACCGGGCAGGTTCGTGGCCCGGGCCTGGCTGGGCCCGAGGGGCGGCGGTGCGCCCACGTCGATGACCACGCGATGGCCGAGCACCGGGTCGACGCAGGTGAGTCGGGTGTCGGTGAGCTCCGCATCCGATCCGAAGGCGTCGAGCCGGCCGGCGATCTCGGCCAGGTCGGCCTCGGTCGCGCAGCTGAGGTGGAGCTCGGCGAGGTGACGATGGTCGCCCTCGGTGACGCGCAGCTGCACCGGTCGATCGGTCGTGCCGAGCACGCCGTCGCCGTGGTGTGTCATGCCGCGGCGCTCCCAGAAGGCCACGAGCTCCGCCGGGTCGGGTACCCGGAGTTCGATGTCGAGCAGTCCGTTCAGTCCCATGGTCGATCCCCCTGATCGCTACGGATCATGTGGTGGAACTGACAGAGTTGTCAATTCAAAAGTGACAGACCTGTCACTTTCGTCTAGGTTGCCGGCATGCCCACCACCACGAAACGGGAGCGCACGAGGCGCCATCTCCTCGCCATCGGCCGTGAGCTGATGGCCGAGGCCGGCACGGCCGTCACGGCCAGCGACGTGGTCGTCGCCGCCGAGGTGTCGAACGGGACCTTCTACAACCACTTCGTCGACCTGGACGACTTCGTGCAGGAGGTCGCCCGCCAGACGTTCCTCGCGATCGCCGAGGCGGCGTCGGCCGACACCGCGGGGACCGACCCTGCGTGGCGATTCGCCGTGACGAGCACCCGGATCCTCGATGCGGCCGTCCAGGACCCGACCTGGGGTCGGCTGCTGCTCCAGCTCGCCCGGTCCGGGTTGTCGCGTCGGTCCGAGTTGCGAGGGCTGCGCGCCGATCTCCGCGCGGGTCGCCGAGCGGGCCGGTTCGTCCACGGAGACGACCGCATCACGGTCGACCTGGTCAGCGGCACGATCGTGGCGACGATCGGCCGGATCGTGCGTGACGACGTCGGCCGTCGCCACATCCCCGAGGTCGTCGGACGGCTCTTGATGGTGTTGGGCCTGCCCGACGTCGAGGCCAGGAACGTGGCGTCCGCGGCGCTGCGTGACGTCCGGGCCGGTGGGCGCGAGATGGCGGGGTCGAACGCATGAGCGAGGAGATCCGACCACGCCCGAACGTGCTGTTCGTCATCTGCGATCAACTGCGTGCCGACCATCTCGGCTTCGCCGGCGACCCGGTCGTGCGGACGCCTCACATCGACGCCATCGCCGCTCGGGGCACCGTCTTCGACCGGGCCCATGTGAGCAACCCGGTGTGTATGCCGAATCGCTCGACCATCATGACCGGCCGGATGCCGTCGGCCCACGGTGTCGTGTTCAACGATCGTTCGCTCGACCCGGGTGTGACCACCTTCGTCGGTCGCCTGCGCGAGGCCGGATGGCGGACGGCACTCGTCGGCAAGTCGCATCTGCAGCACGGGCTGAGTCGCGAGGCGATCGAGGACCTCGGGCCGGCCGGCCGCCGGTCCGCATGGGACGAGGGCTGGGACACCGTCGAGCACCAGGAGCGGTATGCCGCCGGTGAGGTGGTGACGCCGGACGACTTCTACGGGTTCGGCCGGATCGATCTGACCATCGGGCACGGCGCCCAGGTCGGCGGACACCACTACCTCTGGGCCCTCGATCGGGGCGTGCCGGCCGACAAGCTCCGGATCGGCCTCGACGCCTCGGCGGAGATCGACGGTCGCTCGCCGCACTGGTGGCAGGTGCACCCGGCGCCGTTCGCCGCGGACGCCTCGTCGACGACGTTCGTGACCGAACGCACCATGGCGTTCATCGACGACGCCGTGGCCGCCGGCGACCCCTGGATGACGTGGTGCTCCTTCCCCGATCCACACCATCCGATGGCGCCGCCCGAGCCCTGGTTCAGCCGTCACGCCCCGGCTGACATGGAACTGCCGGCGACGTTCGCCACGAACAGCCGGGACGTGCCCGGACACCTCGAGTTCTTCCGGCGGCTCGACGCCGACCCCGCGGGTCGTCGGCCGTACGTGGTGCCGTTCGGCCCCGATGCCGACACGCTGCGAGCCGCCAAGGCGGCGACCTACGGGATGATCGAGGCGATCGACGACGGCATCGGTCGGATCATGGCGAGGATCGCCGAGCACGGTCAGCTCGACGACACGATCGTGGTCTTCACGAGCGACCACGGCGACATGATGGGCGACCACGGGGTGATCGGGAAGGGGGCCATGCACTACGGGGGCTGCACCCGGGTGCCCATGGTGATCAGTCGCCCGGGAGATCGCGGCGCGCGGTCGGGCAGCCTCGCCTCGAGCATCGACCTGCCGTCGACGCTGCTCGAGCTCTGCGGCCTGGTCGAACACCAGGGCATGCAGGGGTGCAGCCTCGTCCCGCTGCTCGACGATCCGACCGCCGCGGTGCGCGAATCCATCCTCGTGGAGGACGACTTCCCGGCGGCCGAGGTGCAGCGAGCGCTGCCGCACAAGACCCGGACCGTCATCACCGACACCCATCGCTACACCCGGGACAGCAACGGCTACGAGGCGCTCTACGACCTCGTCGACGATCCGGACGAGGTCGTCAACCTCGCCGTCGACGGTCGTGCGCCGATCGTGCGGGCCGAACAGATCGAACGGCTCGCCGACGCGCTGATGCACGCGGATGACATGACCCGGTACGCCGCACCCACCGTCGACCTCTCGGCCACCGCCTGAGCGTCACCAGCGGCGTCGACGGGTTCCGGTCAGCACGAGCGCGAACCCGATCAGCGCGAGTCCGGCGGCCATCGAGACGAGCGGGCCGGATGCCGACGAGCCCGTGAAGGCGAGGGTCGTGCCGGTCGGCGCGTCCTCGACGGGCACCCGGATGCCGGCGTCGGAGGTCTGGGTGGGCTGGCCCGGCGGCAACATCTCGACCTCGTTCAGGAGGAGGCCGAGCGTCTCGGTCACCACGACGTTCGTCGTGACCACCATCGTGGTCGACCCACCGACCCCGATCGGTTCGAGGGTGGCGCAGCGCGCCGTGGCGCCGTCGGCCACGCAGCTGAGTTCCGGTGGACCGCTGACGGTACGCAGCGTCTGCGGAGCGTCGACGTCGTCGGTGAGGATGACCCCGGCAGGGACCGGCTGGTCGCCGTCGTTCGTGATCACGATGTCCCACACCACGGTGGCGGTCTCGCCCGCGGCGTAGGTGGCCGTGATGGGTCGGACCTCCTTGTCGACGCGCACCGACCAGTCGGTCGGATCGAGGACGCCGACGTGGTGCGACGGGTCGCTGTCGGTCACCGTGCCGGCCGTCGTCGCCGGGGTGGCGGTGGCGGTGGCGGTGTTGACGTAGTCGCCGAGCCCGGCGGTGCCGGTCAGGAGGCAGGTCGTCGACTCGAGCGGATCGAGTTCGGTCACCGGGCAGGTGATCGCCCCCTCGACGTCGTCGACCACGGCGATCGTCGTCAGGCGTTCGTCACCGGTGTTCGTGACCACGTAGGTCCAGGTCACGATCTCACCCTCGACGATGTCCACCGCCGCGTCGGCCGTGTCGGCGTCGACCCCGTTGGTCGCCTTCTCGATGTCGATCGCCGGCACGGGCAGGGGGACGAGGTAGTGGGACGGGTCGGTGTCGGCGGTGGGGAGGTCGCTCACCGCGCCCGTGGCCGACACGGCGGCGGTGTTGGCGTAGAGCCCTGTCGACGCCGTGCCGGTGAGTGTGCAGGTCATGTCGGCCCCGACCACGAGGGTCGTCGCCGGGCAGGTGACGGTGCCCTCCACGGTGTCGACCAGGGTGACGCCGACGAGGTCGTCGTCGCCGGTGTTGGTGACGAGGTAGGTCCAGGTGACCTCGTCGCCGTCGTCGAGCACGACCGCGTCGGCCGGGCCGTCGGCATCGACGCCGTTGGTCGCCTTCTCCACGGTGATGGCCGGTGTCGGCACGCGGACATCCGCCGTGTCGGTGTCGGTCACGGTGCCGGAGGACGACGTGCCACGGACCGAGGCCGTGTTGGTGGTCGTGCCGGCCGACCAGCCGAGCGGCCAGGTGCAGTCGACCTCGACGAACGACCCGACCGAGACGGTGCCGACGGCGAAGCCGGGACAGAAGAACTCGATCTGGGGATCGCTGATCGTCACGTCGGTCAACGCCACGCCGCCGGTGTTGGTGACCCGGAAGCGGTAGGTGACCGGCGAGCCCGACGGGGCCAGGCCCACGGCGTGAGGTGTGTCGCCGTCGTCGCCGTCGACATCACCGTCGTCGCCGTCGGCGGGGATGAACACGCCGCTGCCGGGAGCGGTCTCCACCGACTTCTCCAGCACGATCGCCGGTGCGCCGGCCGTGACGGTCTGGCTGTCGCAGTCGTCCTCGACGGTCGCCCCGCAGTTCCCGGGGGTGGAGTCGATGTCGATGACCGTGTTGGCCGTGACCTCGACGGTGTTGGTGTGCGCGCCGACGACGTCGACGGTGGCGTCGTAGGTGAGCCGCACCCACTCGCCGGGCAGGAGGTCGCCGATGGTCAGGACCCCGGTGCCCTCGTCGAAGGTCGGGTTCGCGGCGGGATCGGCGTGGGAGACCACCGAGGAGCCGGGGACGAGGCTGATGCCGGCCGGCATGGTGTCGGCCACGACGAGGTCCCGGGCGGGGCTGGCCGGACCGTTGTAGGTGACCGAGCCGTCGGCGTTCGTCGTGATCGAGCCGTCGTGGCGGACCCAGATCTGGAACTCGACCGTGTCGCCGATCTCGACGGAGTTGTCGTCGACGAGCTTGAACAACGAGACGTCGGTCAGGGGGACGGCGAGACCGACCTTCGGTGGCTCGGTCGGGATCAGCACCTCGAGGGTGTCGCTTCTCGTCGCGGCCACCGCGAAGCTGCTCCAGGCGATCTCACCGGGCAGGGCCCCGGCCGGGACATCCACGTCCCAGGTCATCACGAACGACTCGCCCGGAGCGATCGGGCCCGGGATGGAGATCCGCAGTGCTCGGGCGGACGCCCCGGGGAAGGCCGCGTTCCAGTCGTCGACACAGTCGGGTGCGGAGGTGTTGGACGCGGAGACCTCGGCCCGGCACGGATCGGTCGACTCGGAGTAGGTGACGGTGGCGCCGGCCGGTGCGGTCACCGGGCCGGTGAGCGTCGGAGCCCAGTCGGTGTCACGTCCGGTGGCGAGCTGGGACTCGGAGACGCCGGTGTCGCCGACGAACGGGAGGATGTCGTAGACGACGATGTCCTGGAGCGACACCGAGCCGTCGTTCGTGAGCTCGAGCCGATACGTCCCGTCGCCGGCGGCCGACGAGGCGCCGACGGCCGGGAACCCCTGGAAGTCGAGGCCATCGGCCACGTCGACGTCGCCCAGCACCGATTTCTCGGAGGAGAGGAGCGCGAACGAGCCCGTGCGTTCGAGGCTGCGCTCGGCCTGGCAGAACGAGTCGGAGGTCTCGGTGTCGCCGTCGAGGTCGAAGGTGTCGGTGGTGAGTGGCGCCTGATGGAGCGGGGTGCCGCTCGACGACGAGTTGCTGTAGACGATGGAGCCGTTGCCACGGTTGTTCCGGCAGTAGCCGACCTCGGCGCCGTCGAGTGACACCTCGGCGGTGTTGAGTGTCGTGCCGACGGGCCACGAGACGAGCGTCGGGGTGGCCAGATGCACGGTCAGCACGTAGTTGCCGCCGTTCGGGGGGACCGGGTCGGTATCGGCCTGGTGGTAGCGGAGGAGCTGGCGGCCCGTCCCCGCGTAGTCGTCGATGATCTCGAGCGTGCCGTCGGGACCCCACCGTTGGGTTTCGACGTGGTCGACCGTGAACCCCGGGGGCAGCAGGTCGGTCACGACCATGCCCGTCACCGGGACCACACTCAGGTTCTGGGTGGTGATCGAGTAGCGGGGCTCGCCGCCGATGATGAAGTAGCTCTTGGAGATCCCGAGGTAGATCTCGGGGTCGACGACGAGCATCTCGTCGGCCGAGCTCATCGACAGGATCGAGGCACCGGCGTAGTGGTGGTCGACCGCCACCTCGTTCCAGAGCTCGGTGCCAGCGGGCAATGTGCCGGCCGGGGCGTCGGCCACGGTGTGGCCGCGCAGGCGCATCAGCGTGGCCGTGCGTCCGGCGGCGAGTTCGAAGCGGGGGTCGGGTGGCACCCGGAAGTGCGACACCGGCGCGGCATCGGTGGGCGGTCGGAGGAACTGTCCGTCCCAGTCGAAGGTCGTGACCGTGCCGTCGGCGAGGGTCGCTTCGACGAGCAGCCCGGCGTCGAAGGCGGCCCGCATGTCGGCGTCGAGGACCCAGATGTCCTCGAGGATCCAGGCCGGGTCGGCGCAGGTCGCGCCGTCGTCGCGGCTCCAGTACTCCGCGGCGCCGGGTGTGCCGAGGTCGTTGTCGAGGCAGGGGAGCGGGTCGACGATCTCGATCTGCACCGGCACGGGGGCGGTGTTGCCGAGTCGGATCTGCCAGTCGTTCTCCGGCGCGTCGTCGAACACATCGCCGGCATAGGTCCAGTCGTTGCTGCCGTACCAGGTGGTGCTCGCGCTCTTCGACGTGGTGCCCGATCCGGCGACGTCGCCGAAGCGATGCCAGACCGACGCCGTGTCGGTGTAGGTGGTCACGGCATCGCCGAATGCCGTTCCGACGATGTCGACGGTGTTGGTGACCACACTCGAGGAGTCGAACGTGGTCGACGGGTACTGCACGTCGATCCAGAACTCCGGCTCGTCGTCGCAGTCGGCCTGGCCGGCTCCCGCCACGTCGGACCACGTGACGGTCTCGCTCGATCCGTCGTACACACCCGTCACCCCACCGTTGGTGGAGGCGGCCACGAAGACCGCGCCCGTCGGGAGGGTGTCGACGACGGTCGCCGCCTCGAGGAACAGATTGCCCGGCGTGTCGGGGTCGGACGGGTCGCAGGTGCGGATCAGGTAGCGCAGCGTCGTGTCGAGCGGCAGCCGCTCACCGTCGGGCACGGCGCCGGGGTTGAACTTCTCGATCCGGATGTCGGCGGCGGCGCTGACCGCACCGTCGGACGTGTCGGAGGTGGTGGCGACGTTGCTTCCCGTGAGTGTCGCCACGGTGTCCCAGGTGAAGCCGTCGGGTGTGGTGCCGTTGACGGTCGCCACGGTGAACGGGAGTGAGCCGCTGCTGCCCGCCGGGATGCTGTCGACCAGATCGATCGTCAGGCCGGTGCCGGGAACGAAGTCGAACGACTCGACATAGGGATGCGGCGGCACGGACGCGTCGCCGATCTCCGGCGGCAGGGGGATGTCGAGTTCGAGATCGAGGCAGAGCGACTCGTCGACGGCGGCGCATCGGATCCGCGCCTCGTAGGTGACGTCGAGGCCGGAGGCGACCGGGATGGCGGTGAGGCGATCGAGCGTCACGGTGGCACTGGCGACCGCGGCGGCCGGGCTCGACCAGGCGGCGAGGCCGGCGCCGAAGAGGGCGATCGCACACGCGATGCGAAGTGAGGTCGATGTCATGGCACGCCACATGGGCGACTGCTTCCGTCGGCGGCGCCGGGTGCGCCGATCCATGATCAATCGGCATCAGGCCGACCCCCGTGAGGGCTGCGGCCCCATGCGGGTGGAAGTCGGGACTCAGGTCCCGGGTCGCACCGCCGGCATCCACTTCGGTCCGGCGGTGGCGTCGATGCGGGCGACGAACGCCGGCTGATGCGGCTCCACCGCCGAACAGAACGCCCGGGTCGTCGCCTCACCGACGGCCCGCCACGCGGGTTCGGTGAGCTCGTCGGTCCGTCGTTCGAGGTCGAGTCGGAACGCCCGCCCCTCGTCGCTCAACGCACCGTCGGTGGCGAACCCCTTGGCCTCGAGCCGGGCCCAGCCGGCGGCGATCGCCGCGTCGTCGTTGCCACGACTCCGGGCGATCCACTCCTCGTCGCCGTATTCGTCGAGGTCGACCATGGCGGAGTGGAGCAGCCCCACCTCGACCGCATCGAGGTCACTCGCCGCACAGAGTGCCCAGTGGTTGTCGCCTCGCAGTTCCCGCAGGCAGTTCACCGCTCGCCAGGTGTCGACGGCCGGGTCGCCCGTGCGGCCCTCGGCCCGGAACGCCGAGAACATGGGGCGTGCGCCGAAGTGTGCCGATTCGACACCTCGCCACAGGTCGTCGGCCATGGGTGCGAGCTGGTCGAGCAGGCCCGGAGCGATCTCCGCCAGACCCTCGACCGCGGCGGCGTCACGAGCGGCGGCGATGCGCTCGGCGCCACCGGCCTGACGCATCAGGCCGAGCACCATGTCGATGATGCCGGCGTCGATCGAATAGGTGGCCGCCGAGGCCGCCGGAGCCGAGATGTCGCCGAGCGGAGCCAGGCGCCAGCCGACGATCCAACCCGCCCCGTTCGGCACCCCGAGTGCCTCGTAGCGGGCGATCGCACCCGGGTCCCACATCAACCAGCCGACGAGGTCGTGGCCGCACCGCCCGGCGCGTGCGGTGAGCTCGGTGCCGATCCCCGTCATCGGGCCATCGAGTAGAACTCGGCGTTCGGGCGGATGGCGGCCAGGTTGGCGAGCCGGTTCGACATGGCGAAGAACGCGGTGATGGCCCCGATGTCCCAGATCTCGTCGTCGGTGAACCCGTGGCCGCGCATCGCCTCGAGCTCGTCGTCGCCGACCGCCCGGGAGTTCTCCGCGACGAGGAGGGCGAAGTCGACGATGTGGCGCTCGCGCTCGGACAGATCGGCCTTGAAGGGGTTGATGGCGACCTGATCGGCCAGCATCGGTCGCTTCGAGCGGATGCGCAGGATCGCGCCATGGGCGATCACGCAGTAGAGGCAGTCGTTCACGGCCGAGGTGGCGACCACCACCAGCTCCCGTTCGGCCTTCGAGAGGCCGTCGGAGCGATCCATCAGGGCGTCGTGGCCGGCGAAGAACGCACGGAACTCCTCGGGGCGATGGGCGAGTGCGAGGAACACGTTCGGGATGAAGCCCGACTTCTCCTGGACCTGCTCGATGAGGGTCCGGATGTCGTCGGGCATCTCCGAGAGTTCGGGGACGGGGAAGCGGGAGACGGAGGGCTCGGCCATGGCGGCGACCGTAGGGCGCTGCCGATCGGTGACACCAGC
>JAHDBV010000125.1 GCA_020630195.1 Acidimicrobiales bacterium | reverse complement strand
GGGCATGAAGATCGGCCAGATCAGCTTCATGCAGATGACGAGCGAGGCCGACAACCCCTACGGCTCGTCGTCGCTCGGCTCGAAGTACCAGGGCCAGGCCGGCCCCCGACCCTCCCGCTACTGGGAGAACTTCGGCAGCTGAGGCCACGGCCCGTCAGGCGACGGGCAGATACCGGCCGAGGTACTCGAGGATCGCGTCGAACCGCTCCACGCGGTGCTTCGGCGATCCCGACCGGCTGAGCTCGTGGCCCTCACCCGGGAACTCGAGGTACTCCACGGGCACCCCGTTGGCGAGCAACACGCCGAACAGCTGCTGGCCCTGGTCGGGCGGGCACCGATGGTCGGCGTCGGAGTGGATCACCAGGCACGGCGTCGTGATGCGGTCGGCCACCGACAGGCTCGACATGTGCCACCGCTCCACGGGATCGTCGGTGCGGAGGTAGACGCCGGTGAAGAACTGACCGATGTCGCTCGCCATCATCGACACCCAGTTGTAGACCCCGCGCTCGGGGACGGCGCAGGCGAAGCGATGGTCGAACGACAGGATCTTCGTGGTGATCAACCCCCCGTAGGAGCCACCCATGATCCCGACACGGTCGCCGTCGAGACGGGGTTCGGCCTCGATCGCCGCATCGAGAGCGGCGACCAGATCGAGCGCGTCGGGCGGCTGCTCCTCACCCCACACACCGACACAGCCCTTCATGAACTCGTCGCCGGCGCCCGACGCACCACGCGGGTTGGTGGCCACCACCCCGTAGCCGGCGGCCGCGTACACCTGGAACTCGTCGAAGAGCATCCAGCCGTACTGCGCCGCCGGGCCGCCGTGGATGTTGAACAGCACCGGCACCGTCTCCTCGCCGGGCGGGAGGTAGATCCAGACGTCGAGCTCGACGCCGTCGCGCTCGATCACGAGGTGGCGGGGTGCGACCAGGGCGACCTCCGTGTCGGCACCGAACGAGGTCAGCTCCTCGACACCGCCGTCGACGAACGCGACGAGCTCGGCCGGTCGATCGACCCGGTCGAGCACCCCGACCAGTCGGCCGTCGCGGCCGTCGAGGGCGGTCACGAACGCCTCGGCGGCGAACACCGTGGAGTGACCACCATCGGCGTCGAGCCGGGTGACGACCTGACGACCCCGATCCTGCGAGATGAGGGTGATGCCGCCGTCGTCGTCCCAGAGGCCGCGGCTCGTCGCATGTACGTCGCGATCGAGCGAGTTGCCGAGGCGGATCGGGGTCGTGCCGTCGAGTCGGAACAGTGCGGGGGGCGCCGGCAGGTCGCCGAGATCGGCCGCACCCATCAGATGCACGACTCCGTCGGGCCGGTAGCCGACGTGATCCCACGCGCCGGCGTCGGTGAGCTCGCGGGTGGCGCCCCCGTCGACGTCGAGTTCGTGGACCCCGGTCCGACCGTGCATGGCCACCGAATCGCCGACCTCGGTGAGCACGGCGACGGCGGCGCCGTCGGGCCGCCACGTCACCATGTGCGGACGCCAGTCCGCCGGGGTGAGCACCGTCATCTCACCCGAGTCGGCCGCGACCACGGCCGCGGCGACGGTCTTGTCGAAGCGGTACCCCTGATTGTCGAACCGCCACATCGGGCTCGTGATCCGCTTCGGGCGCCGGGCCCGTTCCTCGTCGTCGAGGTCGGCGTGGCCCTCGGCCCAGGCCGCCGTGATCACGGCGAAGGTCGAACCGTCGGGCGACCACTCGAACGACGAGATCCCGAGCTCGGCATCGGTGAGCACGGTCGCCTCACCGCCGTCGGCCGGCATCACCGCGAGCTGGGCGCCCCGCTTCTCGTCATCACCGGGGCGGAGGAACGCGAGCGTGCGCCCGTCGGGCGACCAACGGGGGTGGCGGTCCTTCCGGCCCGAGGTGAACGGCCGGGCTTGCTCGCCGTCCCGCCGGATCCAGATCGACGACTCGTACCGGTCGTCGTCGAGGTTCGTCGTGGTGACGACGAACGCGACGGCGCCCGCTCCGGGCTGGACCGCCGGATCGGTGAGGGATCGGAGTGCGTCGAGATCCGTGGGCTGCATGGCCGCAACCTAGCGAGCGGCGCCCCGGGGCGAGCCCGGCTCAGAACTCGAGCAACGTGTCCCGATAGTCCTCGGGAGCGGCGAATCCGAGCAGGTTGAGCACGGTGGCCGCCACGTTCGACAGGCCGGCGTCGTCGTGGCCCACCACCCGGTACTCCCCTGCATAGCCGGGGTCGTGGATGGCGAACGGCACCGGCGACAGCGTGTGGGAGGTCTTCGGCGAGCGCTCCCCGTCGACCTCGGTGAACATGATGTCGGCGTTGCCGTGATCGGCGGTGTAGATCAACACACCGCCCAGCTCGTCGATCACCTCGACGAGTCGGGCCATGCACTCGTCGAGCACCCGCATCGCCTGGATCGTGGCGTCGAGATCGCCGGTGTGGCCCACCATGTCGCCGTTCGGGAAGTTGAGCCGGCCCCAGTCGTAGTCGCCGGAGCGGAGCATCTCGATGGTGCGCTCGGTGATCTCGTAGAGCTTCATCGCGGGCGTGAGGTTGAACTCGACGTTGTCCGACGGGATCTCGACGTAGGTCTCCAGCGCCTCGTCGAGGTAGCCCGAGCGGTTGCCGTTCCAGAAGTACGTGACGTGGCCGAACTTCTGGGTCTCGGAGATCGCGAAGCTGCGCAGCCCCTCGGCCACGCAGAACTCGCCCATGGTCCGGTCGATGTCGGGCGGGTCGACGAGGTAGTTCGCCGGCACCTGCAGGTCGCCGTCGTACTGGAGCATCCCGGCGTAGTAGACGTCGGGGTGTTCACCGCGATCGAAGGCGCTGAAGCTCTCGTCCCCCTCGTAGGCCTGGGTGATCTCGATGGCCCGGTCGCCACGGAAGTTGAAGAACACGACGGCGTCGCCGTCGGTCATCCGCCCGATCGGTCCGTCGGCGTCGTGGATCACGAACTCGCCGAGGTACTGGTCGCCGGCATCGGACTCGGCGTACATCGTCTCCACCGCTTCGGTGGCCGAGGCGAACGCCCGACCGATCCCGTGGGTGTGGGCGTCGTAGCCCCGCTTCACCATCGGCCAGTCGGCCTCGTAGCGATCCATCGTGATCGTCATCCGGCCACCGCCGGAGGCGATCCGGTAGTCGGCGTCGTGGCCCGACTCGACGAGGCAGTGCTCACACGCCTTCTGGAGTGCCTGCTCGGTCTGGGCGATGTAGTCGAGGGCGGAGCGGGCGGCCACGTCGCGGCCATCCAGCAGGATGTGCACACGGATGCGCTCGACACCCTCCTCGGCCGCCCGCTCGATGAGTTGGTAGAGGTGATCGGTGTGGCTGTGCACGTTGCCGTCGGAGTGCAGCCCGAGCAGATGGAGCGTGCCCTGGCGACCCGCCTTCATCGCGTCGGCCCACACGGGTGACTCGTAGAGCGAGCCACTCGCCAGTGCGGCGTTCACGAGCTTGGCGCCCTGGGCGAAGATGCGCCCGGCACCGAGGGCGTTGTGGCCGACCTCGGAGTTGCCCATGTCGTCATCGCTCGGCAGACCCACCGCGGGGCCATGGGCGAGCAGCGTGGTGGCCCGCCCGTCGGCCGTGGTCAGCCGGTCGAGGGTGGGGGTGTCGGCCTCGGTGACGGCGTTCTGTGCGCCCTCGGGCGCCACGCCCACACCGTCGGCGACCACCACCAGCAGCGGACCGCGCCGCCCCTCGAAGGTGTCCAGTTTCTCCAGCGACAACTCGTCGGACATGGAACCCAGTCTAGGAAGTCACACCCGGGCCCTAGTGTCCGGCCGTGCGTCGAGACCCCGTTCGAGTGTTTCTGTGGTGGAGCCTGGCCTGGGCCGTGCTCCTGCGGGCCTTCTTCCTCGGCATCGTCGTCTACTTCGGGATCGAGGCCGATCTCTCCAACGCCCAGATCGTGCTGCTCGGCACCGGGCTCGAGATCGCCGTGCTCGTGTCGGAGATCCCGACCGGCGTCGTGGCCGACACGATCAGTCGTCGCCTGTCGCTCGTCATCGGCCACCTCGTGATGGGGGTCGGCATCATCCTGACCGGCTCGACCGACACGTTCGGGCTGCTGCTGGCCTCCCAGGTGATCTGGGGCATGGGGTGGACGTTCACCTCCGGCGCGGACGTCGCCTGGATCACCGACGAGCTCGGCGACGAGTCCCGGATCGACGGGGTGCTCACCAAACGGGCCCGGTGGCAGCAGTACGGCGCCATCATCGGCTACTCACTGTTCGGGCTCGTCGCCTGGCGAAGCGACATGGCCACGGCGCTCCGCCTCGCCGGGGTCGCCTCGATCGTGCTCGGCATCGTGGTGGCGTTCACCTTCTCTGAGGACGGCTTCGAGCCCCACCGGGAGGACAAACTCGCCGCGTCGAAGCAGATCTTCCTCACCGGCGCCCGCCTCGTCCGCTCCGACCGCTCGCTGTTCCTCGTGCTGCTCGCCACCCTGCTGCTCAACGCCGGCGCCGAGGCGATCGATCGGCTCTACCCCACCCAGCTCCAGGACACGTTCGGACTCGGTGACGAACCGATCGTGCCGCTCACGATCCTGTCGATCGTCGGGTTCGCCGCCGGGGCGCTGGTGCTGTGGCTGCTCGAGTCCCGCATCGATCGACCCGGCATGCCCGGCCGGGTCTACGCCGGCGGTGCCGCGCTCGCCGCGGGTGGCACGCTGTTCATCGCGTTCGGGCCCGGCCTCGGCGGCGCCATCCTCGGCGTCTTCCTCGTGCGGGGGATCGCCTGGTCGGTCATCGCCGTGGTCGCCACGGCCTGGGTGAACCGGCGGGCGCCGAGTGATGCCCGGGCCACCGTCAACTCCTTCCTCGGGCAGGCCGAGTCGATCGGTGAGGTGAACGGCGGCATCGCCCTCGCCATCGTCGCCCAGACCGCCGGCATCCCGACCGCCTTCGTCGTCTCGGCCGCGTTGTTCGCCATCACGTCGATCGTCGTGATGCGCTCACCGGCCCGGGCCGACTCGGCGGCATCGGTCTGAGCCGACCCTCTACGGTCGGTCGTATGTGCCGCAACATCACGATCCTGCGCGGCCTCGAACCGTCGGCCACGCCCGACGAGATCCGGGCCGCCGCCACCCAGTACGTGCGCAAGGTGAGCGGAGTCTCGAAACCGACCGCCCCGACCGCCGAGGCGTTCGAGGCCGCCGTCGAGGTCATCGCCGGTGCCACGGCCACACTCCTCGCCGACCTGCCTCCGCGCCGGAACCCGCCGACGAAGGTGCCGCCGATGCGGCTCCACAGCGGTCGTGCGTGAGGGACTTCCTGGTCGTCTCACTCGTCGGCTCGCTGGTGTTGACGGTGCTGCTGAACGTCGTGCCCCGCGTGTTCCCGGGTGCGACGCAGCGGGCCGAGGCCGAGCTCCATCGACGGTTCACCGAGGCCGACCCGGGAGCCGACGCCACCGGGCGGCGGGTGCGTGTGTTCTTCCCGTGGAAGGCGATGCTGGCGATCAGCATCGGCCTGACCGTGCTGCTCAACGTGATCGGCGCCCTGGTGGGCTGAGCGGTCAGGCCGGTTCGAGCTCCGGCTCGTCGAGGGGTGCCTTGGCCGCCTTGAACGACGAGTACGCCAGCACCACGACGAGGCCCATGATCGCGGCCACGCCCACGTAGAAGAGGAAGAACGCGATCGTGTTCGTGACGTTCAGTCCGAACCGCAGACCGCGGGAGTTCTCGAAGAACGGGTCGAGTGTCGACGCGACGATGATCGTCCAGGCGACGATCACCATCGTCGTGGCGGTGCGACGTCGACCGACCTCACCGAACGGCAGCAGGGGCAGCACGGCGGCGACGATCCAGAGACCGAAGCCGTTGACGATGGCCTCCATGTGGGCCATGCGCCACGCGTCGTAGGTGCCGGGCACACCGAGGTCGATCTTGCCGGGGATCGGGAACAGCATCGAATGGCCGGCGGCGCCGCCGTCGAGGCCCTGTTCGATCAACCAGAACAGGAAACCGAACCCCACCACCGAGCCCCACAGGATCGCCAACGATCCGTGACCGAGCAGGCGGTACTGGTGGCGCGCCGTGGCGTGGGTGCGAGGCTGCGCGAGCGGACTCACGCCGCCGCCCGTTCGGGGAAGGGCACCGGCATCTCCGGGTCGTCCGTGTCGATCAGGGCGCCCTCACCGGGCTCGAAGCGTTCGATCCAGGTGGTCACCCAGGCCGGGTCGGCATCGTCGCGTGGGTCGTGCCCCGGGCGGCAGGCTCGGGCCGCGCCGTGCAGCGCATGGCGGAGGAAGTCGGCGGTGTGGGCCCACAGCCGCAACCGGGCGCGTGGGTTCCACCAACGGCCGTCGCTCTTCAGCATCTCGACACAGCCCCGTCGGGCGAGCAGGAACACGTGGCCCGTCCCCACGAGCACCCCGAGGGCCCGCAGCGGGTACCGACCATCGACGGCCATGAAGGCGTCGAACGCCACGCGCTTGTGCTCGACCTCTTCGACCATGTGCCACAACACGAACGAGGCGACCCGGGTGTCACTGCCGGCGAACAGGCGCACCCGGTTCTCCACCAGCCACCGCGTGAGGCTCATCGTCATCGACTCGAACCCGGCGGCGTAGGCCAGCCGGTAGCCGAGCGAGCGCTCACCGAGCTTCTGATAGGCGGCCTTCATGTCGGCCTCGGCCTCGGCGAGGTCGGCGTAGCCCTTGGCCTTCAGCAGCTCGTTGTAGCGACGGTGCGTCCGGAAGTGCTGGGCTTCCTGGCCGACGAACCCGTCGATCTCGGCGAGCAGCGCCTCGTCGGTGATGTCGGCCTTGGCGTCCCGCAACGTCGCGATGAGGAACGGCTCGAGGTACGGCATCGTGAGCGACCCGCCGTTGACCATGTGGCTCCACTCGATGTCGTCGGGGTGCCAGTGCGGCTGCAGGTCGTCGTCGAACTCGAACGGCATCCGCCGCACGAGCGGTGGTGGAGGAGCGATGGTGGTCATGAGGTCTCCCGGAAGTCGGACGTGCCGGCGAGCACGCTGGCGAACAGGGTCGAGGTGAGCTGTTCGACCGAACGCCCCACCACGAAGAAGCCGCCGGTGTGGAGTGCCACGAGCCCGTGCCCGGCGGTCCACAGGAGGTGGGCGGTGGTGGCGGCGTCGTGGTCGAAGGTGACCCGACCGTCGTCGATGGCGGCTTGGATCACGTTCTCGCAGACCGCGAGGGCGGCCAACTTCGAGCGCATGAGCCGGGGCTCGTCCTCACCCATCCGGCCTCGATCGGTGTAGAGCAACTCGTAGCGACGGGGATTGGCCACGCCGCTGCGGACATAGGCCTCCGACAACGCCTGCAGGGCATCGATCGGATCCTCCTCCGTGGAGGCGGCGACGGTGAGCAGATCCCGCAACCAGTCGTAGGCGTCGATCCGGAGGTGATCGATCAGATCGGCCTTGGAATCGAAGTAGCGGTACGGCTTCGTGTGGCTGCACCCGGCCGCATCGGCGATCGCCCGGAACGACATCGCGTCGAACCCGCCGTCCTCGTAGAGCCCGGTGGCAGCGTCGAGCAGCTCCCGACGGGTGGCGGCGACCTCGGCATGGGTCAGCGGTCGGCGTGGCATGTCAAAGGTTTACAGCGTTGATTGAACAGCGTCAACCGATACCGGTGTCCGACCAGACCGGCTCGGTGATGGCCTGCGACGATGGTCGGCGTGGATCCCCGACACCGCACCGACTTCCCCTCCGGCTTCTTCGCCCGTGCCGACGAGTCGGACGACGCCGGCTTCTACGCCTTCGACCGGTTCGTCACCCACATCGACGACGGTGCGATCGCGGCCGTCGGCGAGCTCTACGTCGAGCTCGGGCTCACCGGTCCTGACGGATCGGGCCCGGTGCTCGATCTGTGCTCATCGTGGATCTCCCACTTCCCGGCGGCACCCGAACGCCTCGTCGTCACCGGCATGAACGCGAACGAGCTCGCCGGCAACGAGATGGCCGACGAGTGGTTCGTGCAGGATCTCAACGTCGATCCGACGCTGCCGTTCGACGCCGTCACGTGTGCCGTGTCGATCGACTACCTCACCCGTCCCCTCGACGTCTGTGCCGAGGCCGCCCGGGTGCTTCGCCCCGGTGGCGTCATGGTCTGCACCTTCTCCAATCGGTGCTTCCCCACCAAGGCGATCCGCGGCTGGCTCGCCAACGACGACGCCGGGCGGATGGCGATCGTGGCTCGCTATCTCGAACTCACGGCGGGGTTCGACGAGCCGGTGATCGAGCACCGCAACCCCGACGCGCCGACCGACCCGCTCTACGCCGTCTGGGCCCGTCGCTCCGACACCTGACACCGGAACCCGCACGCCGATCGACCGGAAACGGCCGACTCCCGTACGAGTTTCCAGATGGGTCGAGAACGCCGACGGCCGGACCCCTCGGGGCCCGGCCGTCGGTGTGACGAGAACGTCGGTGATCAGTCGCCGGTGGCGTTGTCCGGGCGCTCGGTGGGCACCGGCGGGAGCCGGTCGGTCTTGGCCTCACGCGTGGTCGACAGTTCGGCGGCCTGGCCCATCCAGTCGTCCCGCTGGATCCGACCATCGAAGGCGAGGAACTGGTTCAGCTGCGTCGCGTAGTCGTCGGTCATGGCCGCCACCTGCTCGTAGGTGACGATGCCGATCTCGTGGAGCAGCGCCTCGAGCTTCGGGCCGATCCCGGAGATCACCTTGAGATCGTCGGCCTCGGTGGCGGCGAGCAGACCCGCCAGCTCGTCGGCGTCCATCTCGGCCTCGGGAGCGGCCGCCTCGGCGGCGACGACCTCCGGCTCGGGATCGGCGACGACCTCGATGTCGTCCTCGACGACCACCTCGGCCGTGGCGTCGGCACCATCGGCATCGACCACCACGTCGGCGTCGGCCGGTGCGTCGAGCAGCGCCGTGGCGGCCATGGCCGGCTCGGCGCCCTCACCGGTCTCGACCCAGGCGAACTGCGACCCGGTCGGGGCGGCGTGGCTGCCATCGTCGTCGGTGAGCATCACGGCCTCGGTCTTGCGCCGCTCGCCCTCCTCGATGGCCTCGAGCACGTGCATCGCGATGTCGGCGACGCGGACCTCGTCCTCTTCCTTGCCGTGACCCTTCACGCCGTCGTCCATCATCACGTAACAGAACGGGCAGGCCGTGGCGACGCGGGAGGCACCGGTGTCGATCAGCTCGAGCGAACGCTCGTCGTTGACCTTCTCGCCGATGGTCTCCTCCATCCACATGCGGGCACCACCGGCACCGCAGCACATGCCCTTGGTGCCGTTGCGGCCGGCTTCGACGATCTGCACACCCTTGAGCGAGCCGATGACCCGGCGGGGGGCGAGGTACACGTCGTTGTGGCGGCCGAGGTAGCAGGAGTCGTGGTAGACGATCCGCTCCTCGAGGGTGGCCTCGGAGACGTCGAGCTTGCCCTCGTCGATCAGCCACTCGAGGAACTGGC
>JAHDBV010000124.1:2171-9428 GCA_020630195.1 Acidimicrobiales bacterium | reverse complement strand
CCGGGGCATCGGCCCAGCGCACGAGGATGGCCGACGAGGCGATCGCCGTGACGGCCACGGCGAGGCGGACGAGATCGAGGCGGCGGTCGTCGGCGGTGCCGACGGTCGTCGTGGCGCCCGTCATGGCCGCACCCTAGATCGGGGCGTCGATGGCACCTCTACACTCGCCCACATGGCTGACGTGACGATCTATCACAACCCGCATTGAGGCTCGTCCAAGAACGCCTTGGCGGTCGCCGAGGACCTGGGAGTCGAGCACGACGTCGTTCTCTACATGAAGACGCCGCCGGATCGTGAGGCCCTGACGGCGATCGTCGCCGGGCTCGAGGATCCCGTGGAGGATCTCGTCCGGAAGGACTCGCAGTTCAAGAAGCTCGAGTTGAACCCGGACGACTACGTCGGCAACCCCGAGGCCGTCATCGACCTGCTCACCGAGCGCAAGGCGCTGCTCCAGCGCCCCGTCGTGGTGAAGGGCGACAAGGCGATCATCGGCCGACCCAAGGGCCGGATCGCTGAGTTCCTCAGCGAGGGCTGAGCGTTCCGGAGCTCTGGCCGGGAGTGATCCCGGCCCGCACACACCTGAGTTTGAGTTCGAGGCCGGGCGGCCGATGGAGTTCCCATGACGACACCTGCCCCGACACTGGTGATCATGGCTGCCGGACTCGGCAGCCGGTTCGGTGGTGTGAAACAGCTCGCCGTGGTCGGTGACCACGGCGAGTCGATCATGGACTTCTCGATCCGCCATGCGATCGAGGCCGGCTTCGGTGATGTGGTCCTGATCATCCGGAGTGACATCGAGGACGATGTCCGGGCTCACGTCGAAGGTGTGCACGGCGACGCCGTCACCGTTCGCTACGTCCGCCAGGACGACCTCGGCCCCGCCCGGGCCAAGCCGTGGGGCACCCTGCATGCGGTGTTGTCCGCCGCCGGCGCCGTGTCGGCCCCGTTCGGCGTCATCAACGCCGACGACTTCTACGGCCCCCGCACCTATGCGGTGGCCGCCGAGTGGCTCGCCACCGTCGAGCCACAGCAGTGCGCCAACATCGCCTTCGCACTCGGTGCGACCGTGCCGCCGGCCGGTGCGGTCACCCGCGGGATCTGCGAGGTCGCGGACGGCCGCCTCGTCTCGATCGTCGAGACCGAGGGGTGCGAACGCCTCGACGACGGTCGGCTGATGGCCGGCGGGGTGCAGGTCCCGGACGACACGCCGGCATCGATGAACTTCTGGTGTTTCCACCCGTCGGTCTTCGACGCGTTCGACGCTCGCTGGCGGGCCTTCTACGCCGCACGGGGCCACGAGGAGAAGGCCGAGTGCCAGCTCCCGACGGTCGTCGGCGAGCTGATGGCCGACGACGCGATGACCGTCGATGTGCTCTCCTCACCCGAGACCTGGATCGGGATCACGAACCCCGACGATCTCGAACTCGTGCGAGCGGCGCTCCGCGACGATTGAATCGAGGCCGTGCGGCGGCCTCTCGGACCAACTCGCGCCCGCTCGGGGCGTGTCGGTTCCCACCCGGCTCTCGTCGCGCTCGTCGCCGCGTCGGTGCTGACCTCGGCCTGTTCGGCGTCGTTGCCCGGCCTCGGCGCCGACACCCCCACCACGTCGACCACCGAACCGCCGACCTTCGAGGAGTTGGCGGCCGTCGGTGCCGCCTACGAGCTCCGGCTGTCGACACTCGGCGAGGCGCCGCTCGAGCCGCTCGTGCGGCCCCAACCCGTCGGATCGGCGTGGACCCACGAGGTCGATGTCGTCTCGGCGACCACCCACGTGCGGGCCACGGTGACGGTCCGGGTGATCGCGTCGGCGGCGGATGGCTCGTCGGACGAGTTGGAGCTGATCCTCGAGGCCCTGACCTCAAGCTCGCTCACCGGTGGTCGTGATGACGACGACCCACTCGCCGATGAACTGCTCGTCGCCGTGGGTGCGACCTCGACGGTCCGCCGGGATGCGGCACGGGCGCTGGTCGATGGCACCCGATCGTTGCCGGCGGATCTGACCCGGCGTGCCGACCTCGCCGCCCAGTCGGTGTTCGACGTGTTCGAGGCCGTGTCGTTGCCGTTGCCGCTCCCGGCCGTCGGCGACGGCGGGACCTGGACGGTGCAGCGCAGCAGCGGCGACGCGTCGGAGGTGGATCTGCGGGCGGTGACCGTGCGGCGTGACGACGGGGCGCTGGTGGCCACGGCCCCGGCGACCGCGAGCGCACCGGCACTCCGGCTCGAACTCGACGGGGTCGGACCGTTCGGACGGGCGGCGACGGCCACCTTCGAAGGCATCGTCGCCACGATCGAACGAGCCGACGGGCCGTCCGGCTCCTGAACGCTCAGTCGAGCCCGAAGCGTTGCCCGGTGGCGAGGTCGATGCCACCGCCCTGGTCGATCAGCACCTGACCGTCGGGTTCGTCGACGAGACGGATGCCCGAGCCGCTGCGGACCGACCATCGGATCGAGCCGTCGGCCGGGTCGATCGAGAACGTCCGGTTGCCGACGTTCTCCGCGATCACCTGGCCGTCGTCGGCGAGGGCCAACAACATGTCGGTGCGGAAGACCTCGCTGACGTTGTCGAGCGGCACCGACCAGGCCGGGGCGCCGTCGTCGAGCCGGATCGCCCACAAGGTCGCTTCGGGGGCGTCGGGTTCGTTGGGGACGTCCATCAGGATCACGAGGCCGTCGACGAGGAGCGGGTCGGCCCACTGCCAGTCGGTTCCGGGCCGGACCTCCCCGCTCCAGCGTTCGTCACCGGTGAGCGGATCGAGTCGGATGAGCCGGGGCGGCAGCCGCCCGCCCGGGGCCGGATCGTGCACCGCGAGCACGATGTCCCCGTCGTCGAGCTCGACCACGGCGTTGGCCCGATACGGCGCGTCGAGCCCGACCGTCCATGCTGCGCTGCCGTCACTGCCGATCGCGGTCACGGCGTCGTCGCCGACGAGCACGATGCCGTCGTCGACGGCGGTCCGGATCCGGGCGTCGTCGACGACGCGGGCCCACACGACGGCGCCGTCGGCGTCGCGTGCGACGAGGCGGCCGTTCACGGTGTCGACGGTGAGGGTGAGGTCGTCGAACGCGACCGGCCCGATCGGCCCGGGGCCCAGTTCGAGCGCACCGCCGAAGGTCGTGTGGCCGGCCACGAGCATCCGGGTGTCGGGCGCGAGGCGCACGGGGCTGAGGGAGAGTGCGTCGAGGTCGGCGTCGGTGAGGTCGGTGATCTCCCCGCTCACCTCGATGCCGTGCTCGGGCAGGCACGCCCGGAACCCGTCGGAGTCGTCGGCGTCACGTGCGACGATCAGCCCACCCGCGCCGGCGCGCCCGGCGACACAGCCGACACCGGCCGAGACCTCGAGGCCCAGATCGACCCCGACGAGGCGGGCTCCGGCCCGGGAGTGCTCGACGCCGACCGCACCGTCGAGGCGTGCCGGGAGCTCGAGCACGAAGCGGGACGTGTCGGCGAAGTCCACCGGCATCCGCACGACGCCGAGTCCGGCGGCGGAGACGCCCGCGGTCGGCGTGTGCGTCGTGCGGAACCGGGCCGGGGCGAGGAGCCCGTCACCGAAGCGGGGTCCGTCGAGCGGGTCGGCACCGTCGACCCCGAACAGGTACATGCGGATCTCGACGATCTCGCCGTCGTCGTCGAGGTGCCACACGATCGTGTCGGGCCGCGGGCTGCCGACGGCGACGGGCAGCGTGAGCGCGCCCGTGGCCATCGTCTCGTCGAGCGCGGCGTGGCCGTCGTCGGTGTTGAGGCTGCGCCAGTGGATGGTCCGGTCGACGCCTGCGGTGAGCTCGATCCGGGCGGTCTCGTCGACGATGTCGGCCGTCACGGGTTCGCCGAGGCGGGTCACGACCCACCCGGCGATCCGGCGGGCCACGGTCGCCCGGACCCGCCGATCGCCGTCCCGGTCGATGACCCACCACTCGGACGGATCACCCCCCTCGACGGGTTCGGCGTCGGCCGACCAGGCGAGGAACTGGACGGCTGCGGCTTCGATCGCCTCGGCCGGGGTGTCGGCCGGGCGGCGGGGCGCGAGCCAGGCCTCGTCGACGGCCTGCCACGGCCCGTCGATCTCGGTGAAGGCGTCCTCGACGTCGGGTGCGGTGGTGGCGGGCACGGTCGTGGTCGGGGCGATGGTCGTGACCTCGCCGGCGTCGTCGCGGGCGAGGCCGATCCCGAGCACCACGGCGGCGGCCGCTGCTGCGGCGAGCCACACGCCCCTGGCCCGACGGCCGGCTCCGATCGCCGGGTCGCTCGTGAGCACGGCGTCGGCGTCCGGACGCACGACCACGTGATCGGCCGCCGCTCGGAGGCGGCCCGAGACGAGGGCCTCGAGGTCCGGGTCGATGGGGGTGGCGTCGTGCTCGGTCATGCGAGCTCCTGTTGGAGTCGATCGAGACCTCGTCGGATCCACGGCCCGACCGAACCCGTCGGGCAGTCGAGCTGGGTGGCGATCTCGCGTTCGCTCAGGCCGCCGTAGTAGCGGAGCACGACCGCGGCCCGTTGTTGGAAGGGCAGCGCCGCGAGGGCCCGGGTGAGGGTGGGGTCGTGGTCGACCGCCTCGGTGACTCCGGCCGGCCGCAACCGATCCAGCAGTCGTTCGGTGCGCGCCCCTCGGCGGTGATGGTCACGGGCGCCGTTCACGACGGCCCGGTGGAGGTAGGGCCCGTGATCGGTGATGGTGCGCCAGCGCCGCCAGACCTCGGTGAAGGCGTCGTGGACGACGTCGTGCGCGACATCGACCGAACCCGTCAACAGCACGGCTCGACGCACCATCCGATCGTGTTCGGTGGCGTAGAACGCCCGGAACCGCTCGTCGTCGGCGGACGCGATGATGCGGAGCGTCTCGCCGGTCTCGGTTGGTCGAGCGTCACTCCACATCGGGGGTTCCACGTCGGGGCGTCCCGCATTCATACACCGCACCGTCGAGTTCTTCCGGCGGCCGATCGCCGCCGACGCCGCTCAGAGCAGGTGGCGGCGGACCTTGCCGAGGTCGGTGCGGGGCAGCGCGTCGACGAGCCGGAGTGTGCGGGGTGCGGCCCAACGGGGCAGTTCGGCGGCCACCGCATCACGCAGGGCGTCGAGGGTCGGTGGCGCCGTCGGATCGGTGGGCACGACGATCGCCTCCACCCGATGACCCCAGTCGGGGTCGGGTCGGCCGATCACCGCGACCTCCGCCACCCCGGCCACGCGACCGAGGATCGGTTCGACCCGGGCCGGCCACACTTTCTCGCCACCGGTGACGATCACGTCGCCGGCTCGACCGAAGACCGAGAGCACACCGTCGGCGTCGAGGGCGCCGAGGTCGCCGGTCGGGTACCACCCGTCGGTGGTGCGGGGGTCGGTGCCGTCGCGGTAGCAGCGCAGCAGCATCGGGCATCGCAGCTGCACCTCGTCGTCGACGATGCGGATCTCGACACCGTCGAGGGCGGCCCGCTCGTAGACCACACCCGAGCCGGTCTCGGTCATGCCGTAGGTGGCGATCGCGTTGGCCGGCCGATCGGCTGGTGGTGCGGCGCCGCCGAGCAGGATCGTGCGGAACGCGGTCGGGTCGACCTGTCGCAGCGCCCGGGTCACGAGCGAGATCCGGGTGACACCGTCGTGGCGGGCGGCGTGCATCACGGCATCGGCGTCGAACCCGTCGTGCACCGTGAGGCGGGTCCCGGTGTGCAGGGCCCGGGTGATCACCGACAGCCCACCCACGTGATGCAGGGGGAGACATGCGAGCCAGTGGTCGCTGGCCGGGTCGACGCCGAGGCGGGCCGAGGTGGCCTCTGCGGAGGCGGCCACGGCGTCGTGGGTGAGCACCACACCCTTCGGTCGTCCGGTCGACCCGCTCGTCGCGACGATCAGGGCGTCGCCCGCAGCGGTCGCTCGACCCCCGTCGAGGGTGCGACGGGTGCCGTCGGCACCGATGACGGCGGTGGGGGCCACGGCCTCGGTCCACTCGCGTCGGGCCGGTGCGGGCATGGCGGGGTCGACGGGTGCGGCCGCATCGCCGTCGTCCCAGACCCGGCGGAGCGCGTCGACGAACGCCGGCCCGGGCCGCAGGTCGAGGGCGACGACGCCGGCCACGTCAGGCGGGGGTGGTGAGGCGTCGGTCGAGGGCCGGCACGGCCGCTTCGATCTGGGCCCGCAGGATGGCGTCGAGCGGCGGGGCCCAGAGGCGGCCGCCGTAGTGCAGCCGGACCGAGGCGTCGGTCGGCCCCGAGTCGGGTGCGGGCGAGTCGAGGGTGACGTGGAGCAGCCAGGGCGAGTGCTCGCGTCCGTCGTCCTCATGACGTTCGAAGTGGAGCACCGCCCCGGTGTCGGTCACGTCGTGGCGGGTCCGCACCATCCGGAGCCGCTTCGACCGCGAGAACGGGCCGACCCGGGCCTTGAGTGTGATGAACCAGGCGGCGTCACCCGGGTCGGTGTCGGTCACCTCGGTCGCCTCGACGGCCGCGATGGCGTCGAACCAGGCCGGATAGCCGCTCAGGTCGGCCAGTTCGGCCGCACAGTCGGCGAGCGGTGCACTGAGGCGGGCGGTGACGGTCTCGTCCACGCCCCCAGTGTGCCCCGTCGGCCGGGGCGCCCGTGAGGCCGGGCGGTGGGATGCTCATGGCATGGCACCCGAGCACCACCTCGACTGGTTCGACGACGACGCCGTTCGACTCGCTGGCGCTCGCCTCACTCACGCAGTTCCTCGCTGAGGCTCGGAACTGCCGGAATTTGCCGTGGACGATCGGCGACGTGCTGGCCCATCTCGCGTTCGGGCTCGGCGTGGGCTACCCGATGGCGATGCGGGCCGCTCCCGACGCGACCGCTGCGGAGGCGTTCGCCGAGCTGTCGATCCCGTCGCCGCCACCACGGGGGCGAGCGGCGCGGGTGGCCTTCCTCGAGCATCTCGATGCCTGTGCGGCGGCGTTCCGGGCGACGGATCCGGGCCGTCCGTGCTTCACCTACGCGGGGCCGGGTGTGGCCGGGTTCTGGTTCCGGCGGGCCGCCATCGAGATGTCGCTCCATCGGATCGATGTGGCCGAAGCGCTCGACGGGACCCATCGTCTGGCCGCCGACCGCCTGGCCGATGCGATCGCCGAGTCGGCCGAGTTCGCCCTGCCGTTCGCCGCCGCGCTGCTCGGCGAAACGCCACCCGCGGCTCGGGTCGCCGACTCGGCGGTGTCGCCTCGCCGGTGGCACCCACTCGGTCTCGGTGATGCCGAGGTGTCGTTCTCGGCCGACGGTCACGAGTTGCTCGCCGCGCTCTGGGGTCGACCGGCCGAGGTGAC
>JAHDBV010000124.1:0-2071 GCA_020630195.1 Acidimicrobiales bacterium | reverse complement strand
CGGCCGACGGTCACGAGTTGCTCGCCGCGCTCTGGGGTCGACCGGCCGAGGTGACGTGCAGCGGTGACCCGGACGTGGCCGACCAGTGGCTGTCGCTGGTGCGGCGGGCCTTCGGCTGACCGTCGGGTCTTCGCCGGGGCCCGGGGCCTCGTAGCATCGCGCCGTGCCGATCTCGACGATCCGACTCGACGACCCCGGGCTCGACGTGTTCGAGCTGGGCGCCCGCACGGGCCTGTTGTGGCACCGGGGCGAGATCACCATCGCCGGCGTCGGTGCGGTGCACCGGGTGCCCGTCGAGCGCCCCGGTGGCGCGACGGCGGCCCAGACCTGGCTCCGGGGCCAGCTCGGTGTCGACGAGGTCGAACGACCCGGATCCGGACCGCTCGCGTTCGCCGCCTGGGCGTTCGACCCGACGGCCGACGACGAACTGCTCGTGCCCGATGTGGCGGTGGTGCACGGCCCCGAGGGCCGGCGCTGGCTGACCGTTCGCCACGACGAGGGCGAACTCGAGGCGGCGGCGGCCGCCGCCCGATCAGCCATCTCGGCCGTGGTGGCCGAGGCCTCGACGGTGCCGATCGGTGGATCGACCCTGCACGTCGAGAGCGTCGTGGCGCCGGGGGAGTGGACCGAGATCGTGGCCGCGGCGCGGGACCGGATCGTCGCCGGTGAACTCACGAAGGTGGTGCTCGCCCGCGAAGCCCGGGTCACGTCCGACGTCGACTTCGACCCCGGTGTGATCGTCGGTCGGCTCCGCCAGACCTTCCCGACCGCCAACCTGTTCTCGATCGACGGCTTCGTCGGCGCCTCACCCGAGCTGCTCGTCGCCCGCTCCGCCGACGTCGTGCGGGCCCATCCACTCGCCGGCACCCTGCCCCGTGCGGCCGACCCGGCCGTCGACGCCCGCCGCCAGGCCGAGCTGTTGGCGTCGGACAAGAACCGCTGGGAACACCGGATCACGATCGACTGGTTGCTCGAGCGCCTGCTCCCGTTCTGCTCCTACGTCGATGCCGAGCCGGCGCCGTCGATCGTCTCGCTCGCCAACGTGCATCACCTCGGCACCCTCGTCGAGGGTCGGCTCTCGCAGCCCTCCGCATCGGTGCTCGAGTTGGTCGAGACGTTGCATCCGACGCCGGCCGTCGGCGGGGCGCCCCAGGCCGACGCCCTGACCCTGATCGACGAGGTCGAGCGGGCCGAGCGTGGCCGCTACGGCGGTCCGGTGGGGTGGGTCGACGCCGCCGGAAACGGGCAGTTCGCGGTGTCGGTGCGGGTGGCGCAGTTCGACGGTCCGACCGCCACGGTCTTCGCCGGTGTGGGCGTGGTCGGCGACTCCGACCCGCTCGATGAACTGGCCGAGACACGGGCCAAGTTCCAGGCCCTCATGGGCGCGATCCTGCGCCCCTAGTCGGCTCGGTCGTTCCACGCCTCGTAGGCCGAGGCCGGCCAGTAGCGGACCGGCTCGATGCCGTCGTCGACCAGCAGCGCCGCCCGCACGCCGGCGTGATCACGGCAGTTGATCTCGAACCGATTGCCCCACGGGTCGACGAAGTCGTAGGCGAAGCAGAGGTCGAAGTCGATCAGATGCTCGGGCAGCAGGGGTTCGCCGTGGTTCCGCTCGAGCGGCCCGGGCAACGATCGGGCGAACTCGACGAACGGCTCGAGTTCGAGGGTGAACGCGATGCCGGCGGTGAGGGGCACCGGGGGCAGCCAGTCGGATCCGGCGAACACGGCGATGGCGGTGCGGCCGCCGTCGGCCGTGAGCTGGACGGGGCCGCCGTCGATGCCGTCGGCCCAGAACCGTTCGGCCTCGATGAGCTCGAAGCCCAGGTGTTCGCAGTACCACTCGACCGCAGCCGCTCGATCGGGAACGCGCACGTGCATGTGATCGAGCGTCCCGACGCGAAACCCTGGTGCCATACGCGCCACGCTAGATCCCCGGCCCCGCCCCGGCAGCCCCGCCTCGAGACGTGCAGTTCCGAGCCTCGGTCGGCAGTTCGGAGCCGCGGTCGGCAGTTCCGAGCCCCAGCGAGGAACTGTGGAAGAGAGCCGAGCGCCAGCGAGGCGAACGTCAGCC
>JAHDBV010000123.1 GCA_020630195.1 Acidimicrobiales bacterium | reverse complement strand
CGGCGGCTCGATCGTGCGGCCGAAGTACGCGATCGGCGAGCACGGCTTCGTGTCGGTCTTCACCGACACCGAGGGCAACATGGTCGGCCTCCACTCCCAGGTCTGAGGAGGGATCAGCGGGCTGCTCGCTCGACGAGGTCGACCAGCTCGTCGAGGGTCGCGTCGATCGCTCCTCGTCGCGCCGCGAGTCGGTGGCACCCCGGACGCCGATCGGCGAGCCGTTGGACGGCGTCGTACATCTCTCCGATCGGGTCGAGGCCGGCCATCCGGTCGATGAGTTCGATCGAATGCCGGTGGGCCACCGACTCCGGCGATGCGCGGCGCTGTTCGAACGCGTGGATCGCTTCGTCTCGCCCGATCTGGAGCAGGACCTCGACGAACTCGGCGGCGTGACGGCGGGCGACGAGCTCCAACTCGTCGAGCAGCGCCGAACGCATCAGGAGTTGCGGTACCACGACGTCGAAACCGGCGGCGAGGTGGGTGTCGGTCATCGCGAGCGCAAGCCGGCGAGCAGCGACGCCGGCGGCGTCGGGATCGTCAAGCGATGCTCCGAGCATGCTGCGAACGTCGTCGATGTCGAGGCACAGGGCGAGTGGGCGCCGTTCGACAAGAAGCCTCGCCAGCGTGGACTTGCCGGAGGCGGGTGGGCCGTTCAACACGATCAGCGTCGGCGCCATGCCCGCAAACCTAGGTCGACGGCGGCCGGGCGGCACTCGATCAGCGACGCCCCCATCTGAGCACTGGCCCGGCCCGGGCCGGGCGAGCAGACTGAGCGGCGATGGCACCGCACCCGAAGATGTTCGATGACGACGATCCGATGCTCGCCCGGGTGCGGGCGTTGGCACTCGAGTTCCCCGAGGCGGCCGAGAAGGTCAGCCATGGCCGGCCGGCGTTCCACACCAAGAAGATCTTCGCCATGTTCGGAGCATCGTTGAAGGACACCGCCGGCGAGTGGGTGCAGCATCCCCACGCCATCGTCGTGTTGGCCGATGACGACGAGCGCCACGCCCTCCTCGAGGACGACCGCACGTTCGTGCCCGCCTACTGGGGTCCGTACGGCTGGATCGGTCTCGACCTCGACGACGACACCGACTGGGACGAGGTCGCCGAGCTGCTCGAAGACAGCTTCCGAGCCACCGCACTCATACGAGCCGTCAAGGCCCTGGACGAGCGCGGCGCCGACTGAGCGGTCAACCCTCGGCGTCGGCCACGACCTCCGCCGCGTCCCGTGGATCGAGTCCGGCGTCGGCGAGCAGCGGGCCCAGCTCGATGGCTCGCTGCGCTGCCCATGGTGGGTGGAGCACCTGGAGCATCACGAGTTGTGTCGCGAAGAGCCGCCGTCGGTGATCATCACTCGGATGTCGGTGCTGGGATTCCCACGTGCTCGCCATCGAGAAGGTGACGGGGCCGAGGCAGAGCTCGAGCAGTCGAAGCGGGTCGTCGGTCTCGACGCGGCTCGACTCACGGCCACGCTCGGAGACGACGTAGGCGAAGCCCGAGCCGGAGCTCTCGAGATGCGGATCGCCCATCCCGCTTCCCCGGCCGAAGGCCGGCAACAGATGGGCAGGGGCGCCGACGGCTCGTGCGAGGAGGCCGACCCATCGCCCGATGTCGTCGAGACTCGGCCGACCGGGGAGTGAGCCGAACCGCAGGTCGGCTCGCCGTGACGCACCGGCGGTGACGATCACCTCCCGATGAGACCCGCCCGTCGCCCACTCGAGTGCTCGAGGCACGGCGTCGAGCCACGTCACACCGATCGGCAGCTGGCCGGGCATCGCACCGCCCGGGTCCACCGTCGGCTCGGTCTCCCGGTACGTGCCCTCCAGGACGGCGAGGACCAGGTCGAGCGACCAGGCGCTCGACCACCCGGCGGGCTGGAGAGCGCACATCCACTGCCCACGGTCTCGAGTGATCGTCACGTCGGTCGATCCGTCGGAGAGCCGCACGAGCTGATTCCCGAACGACGCCGTCGGCTGCCCGCTGGTGGCGACGACCTCGAAGCCTCGTTCGACGAGGTGTTCGACGGTCGCCGCCACGTCGGCGGTCGGTCGGCGCAGCGTCGATGCGGCCGAGCCGTTCGGCGTCTCCATGAAGACCAGCGTGACGCTCGCAGCCCGACCTGTCACGTCGGTTCGGTGGGTCAGTCCGAGATGCCCAGGCAGGCCAGTCGCTCGGGGTCGGTCTCGTCGAAGCCCAAGGAGAACACGAGAGCCTCGCCGAGCGGCCCCGCGACGGGGAGGTGGAATCGGGTGTCGCTCTCCTGGAGGATCGCGAGGACCTCGAGTTCACCGAACTCAGCGCCGAGCAACTCGATCGTGGCGGCGAGCGTCGCCGGATCGCCACCGACGAGCCCGGGGGTGACGTGGTCGGCGACGAAGGCAAGCCGGCTGGCGGTGTCACTCTCGGCGAGGAGGTCGAGGAGCATCGCCGCCGTCGAGCCGGCCGGAGTGTCGGGCAGCGCCGCGATCTCGGGGTACTCCGGGAACGTGTCGACGCTCAGGCGGTCGAACCCGCAGACATCGACGACGGCAGACTCGATCGGTTGCTCGTCCACCGAGTCGACGGCCGGATCGATGGCAAGGTCGCCGAGGACGGCCTCGGCGAGTGCGAACGCCACGTCGGCGTCGGCGTCGACGGAGGAGTTGGTGACGATGAAGACGCCGACGTCGGCGTCGGGCACACGGAGCAACTCTGCGTAGAACACGCCGTTGCTGCCGCCGTGGAAGACGAGTGGGTCACCCGTGGTCCGCAGGACGACGATCCATCCGTAGCCGTAGGGCACCCCGAAGTCGGTCTGCTCGATGTGTGGAGCGAAGAACTTCGCTTTGGCGTCGGCGTCGAGCACCTCGTCACCGTGGAGGGCCACGTCCCACCGGAGCATGTCGGCGGCGGTCGAGAGCAGGCCGCCGTTGGCCCGGAGGTGCCAGCCCGGACCGTCGTCGGCCCAGTTCTGTTCAGCGGGACGACCGAAGCGTTCGCCCTCGGGGTCGATGTAGCCGACGGCGACGGTGTGACCGTCCCAGTCGGGCAGGAGATACCCGGTGTCGAACATGCCGGCCGGCTCGAAGATCGCTGAGCGCAGGTACGACTCGTACGACTGACCCGACGCCTCCTCGACGACGATGCCGGCCAGGGAGTAACCGACGTTGGAGTACTCGAAGCGCTCGCCGGGTTCTGCGTTGAGCGGCACGATGCTGGCCAACTCGAGGTAGGCGTCGCGGCCGATCGGGTCGTCGTCGGCGCCGTAGCCGACGGCGAAGCCGCCGGTGTGGGTCAGGAGCTCGTGCAGTGTGATGCCGCTGAGCTCGTCGGGCAGTCCATCGACGTGGTCCCCGAGGGTGTCATCGACCGACAGGAGGCCGTCCATCTCGAGCCGGAGGATCGCGGCGGCGGTGAACTGCTTGGAGATCGAGCCGATGTCGAACACGGTCTCGGGATCCGTGGAAGTGCCGGCCTCGCGGTCGGCCTCACCGAAGGCCCGGGTCGTGATGTCGGCGCCTTGCCGCACGGCGACGACCCCGTCGAAGCCCCGGGCCTCGAGCGAGTCGAGGTACGCCGACACGTCGTCGGCAGGGGCACCCGTCTCGACCGGCTCATCTGACTCCGACTCAGTTGGCTCCGTGTCGACGGGCGGCGCCGTCTCCTCCGCCGGAGCAGCGGTCGTGGTGGGCTCGGGTTCGGTGGTACTGGTGTCGGCGGCGTCGCCACCGCTCGAGCAGGCTGCGGCCGTCAGGGCCAAGCCGACGATCAGGGCGGACGATTGCCGCAGACGTCGGGGGTTCGGGGCGGACAGGATCTTGGGGGTTCGTTGCATGCCGCCATCGTCCGGATTTCGGCCGCCGCACACATCGGCCCCGGGGCCACGCGTCGCCGGATGACCTCGGCCGTAGGGACGATCCAGGGAGCCCGTGTTCAGCCCGCGAGCTGGTGCTCGTAGGCCCAGATGACGAGCTCGACCCGGTTGCGGGCGCCGAGCTTCGCCATCGCCGACGCCACGTGGGCCTTCACCGTGCTGACCGAGATGTAGAGCTCCTCGGCGATCTCGGCATTCGATCCTCCTCTGGCCACGGCGGCAACCACGTCGGTCTCGCGGTCGGTCAGAGGGCTCTGGTCGGTGGCCGTCGGCGAGTTCGGCACGACCAGATGCTGGAGGAGCCGAGTCGTGATCTCGGGCGAGATCAACGAGTCGCCGTTCGCGGCGGCTCGAACCGCAGCGACGAGCAGGTCGGGGCCGGCGTTCTTCAACAGGAAGCCGATGGCGCCGGCCTGCAGCGCGCCGTAGACGTACTCGTCGAGATCGAAGGTCGTGATGACGACCACCCGGAGCGGGTCGTCGACGTCGGGGCCAGCGATCAGCGTGGTCGCCGTAATGCCGTCGAGTTCGGGCATGCGAACGTCGAACAGACACACGTCGGGCCGGAGGTGCTTCGCTTTGGTCACCGCGTCGCGCCCGTTGTCGACCTCACCGACGACCTCGATGCCCTCGGTTGCGTCGAGGATCATGCGGAAGCCCGTGCGGACCATGGCCTGGTCATCAGCGATCAGGACCCGGATCATCGGGCGACCCGGGTCAGTGGGATCGACGTCACGGTGCGCCAGCCGTGGGCGGGGCGAGCGGCCGACTCGAACTCGCCCCCGAGGGCCTCGACCCGTTCCCGCATGCCGAGTTGGCCGAAGCCACTGCCGGCGTTCCGGGTGGTGGGGGTGCCGTCGTTGTCGATGGTCATGCGGATGTCGTCTCCATCTCGTTCGACCTCGACGTCGACGAACGACACGCCACGGCTGTGGCGTCGTGCGTTCGTGATCGACTCCTGGGCGATGCGGAACAACGCAGCGGCCACACCGGCCGGCAACGACTCCAGCGCGACGTCGCCCCGGACGTCGACGGCGGGGCGGCCATCGGGGTCGGCCAACACCTCGAGCGAGGCGGGTGCGACGGTGCGGGCACGATCGTCGTCGCTCCGCAGGATGCCGACCATGCGACGCATCTCGTCGATCGACTCGTTGGCGATGGCCTCGATCGACCTCAGTGCCTCCGTCGCAGCGGCGAGGTCGGATGCGACCACGTACTGGCCGGCCTGCGCCTGCACGGCGATCGCCGAGACGTGGTGGGCGACGGTGTCGTGGAGCTCCCGGGCCAGTGCGTGACGTTCCAGGAGGCGCACCTGCTCGTGCCGGGCTTCGATGGCGCGGGCCCGGTAGCGCATCGCCAGCGCGAAGCCCGCCACTGCCAGCCACGGCAGCGCGAGCAACCAGCTGTCGGGCCCGATCGATCCGGCGACCATCTCGATGATCGCCGCACTGGTGATGCTCACCGCCAGGCCGATGCCCACGTGGACCGGGCCGGCCCATCGGCACAGCGCATACAGGAGCACGACATCGCTCACGCCGGCGGGCACGCCGACACCTTCGGTGGCGCCTGCGGGAAACCCGATGACGACACTGGCCGTCGCCACGACGCTCACGAGAACGACCACGAGCAGCGGGATCTGACGGCGGAACGGCACGAGGCTGAGAGCCAGCACGGTCGGCGCGAGGCGGGCCCACAACGGGAGGGCGTCGTCGACCATCAGACCGGCGATCGCGATCAATGCGAGCAGTGCCGTGAGCGCCCAGTCCCGACGACGGCGAGGTGGGATCGGCTCGACGACGGCCACGGCGTCGAGTCGATCGCTGAGGCGGAGCTGCACATCGTCACGGTAGTCATCGACGCGCCCCGGCATCATCCGCCGTCGGGCCAGGCCGGACCGCCCGGACTCGTACTTTCGGCCGACACCGAAGCGGCCACGGGGCCGTACCGCGGCGGCATCGGACAGGCGCACTGTCGAGCCATGCACGCAACCGCCCCACCCCTCGAGACCCGACCGACCGACAGTCCATGTGAGGTCCGCCACCTCACGAAGCGCTACGGCGACCACACCGTCGTCGATGGGCTGACGTTCACGATCCCCCGGAACCAGGTGGTCGGCCTGATCGGCCCCAACGGCGCCGGCAAGACCACCACGATGAAGATGCTGCTCGGCCTCGTCCGCCCGAGCGGCGGCGAGATCTCCCTGCTCGGCCGGACGATCGGCGAACCCCGTTGGGGTGATGCCCTGCATCGGGTCGGGTCGATGATCGAAGCCCCGCCGATCTACGACCGCCTGACCGCCCGCCAGAACCTTCAATACCAGTCGCTCGCCGTGCAGGGCGCCGTCGACGACGCCGAGGTCGACGAACTCCTCCGTCTCGTCGACCTGGCCGGCCGAGCCGACGATCGGCCTCGCGGCTACTCGCTCGGCATGCGGCAGCGCCTCGGCATCGCCATCACCCTCGTCGGCCAGCCCGAGCTGGTGATCCTCGACGAACCCGGCAACGGGCTCGACCCGGCCGGCATCATCGAGATCCGCAAACTCATGGGACGGCTGCCCGAGTCGGGGACGACCGTCCTCGTCTCGTCGCACCAGTTGGCCGAGATCCAGCAGGCCTGCGACCAGCTCGTCATCCTGGCCAACGGGCGCACCGTGGCCCAGGGCACGACGGCCGAGATCCTGTCGGGGCGCAGCCGCCACGTGTTCCGCGTGACCGTCACCGAGCCGGAGCTCGCTGCGGCCTCCGAGGCGTTCCGGCGCAACGGCATCCCCGTGTCCGAGCGGATCGACACCACCTTCCTCGTCGAACCGCCGGCCGACGTCGACGGACGCGATCTGAATCGCCTCCTGTCCTCCGCCGACGTCTTCGCCTCCTCGCTCACCCGCCCGGAGGTGTCGCTGGAAGACGCCTTCCTCGAACTCGTCCAACAACCCGATCACGCCGACACCGGCGCCCACCAGGAAGTCATCCCGTCATGATCCACACAGAACTGTTCAAGCTCCGCACCCACCGGACGCCGTGGGTGCTGCTCGCCGTGCTCACCGTCTCGCTGGTGGTGGCACCGATCTACTTCGTCTTCAGGAACCCCGCCGACCCACAACAGCTGCTCGAACCGCTCACCGGGGTGTTCCTCATCATGGCGCCACTCCTCGGCGCGGTGTTCGGCGGCTGGATCTGCGGGCACGAGTTCCGGCAGGGAACGCTCCGTCGTGTGCTCGGCACCGACGCCCGCCGGGGCCGGCTGATCGCCGCGAAGGCCGCCGTCGGGCTGGTCGCAGCCGTCGCCGGCCTCGCCTTCGCCTTCGGCGTCGGTGCGTTGGCGTCGATCGGCTCGGCCGCGACGTTCGGTGAGACCCTCGACTGGGACGGTGTGCTCCGGGATGTCGCGAGTGGCGGCTTCCTGGGCCTGATCACTGCCGCCCTGGCGTTCGGGTTCAGCGTCCTGTTGCGGAGCGACACCTACGCCATCCTCGGTTCCCTCGGGCTCATCATCATCGTCGGCCCGCTGCTGAGCCTCATCCCGAGAGTCGGCAAGTACGTCCCATCCGCGCTCGCCAACGACGTCAGCGCCTGGATCGCCGGCTCGGACGAGCTCGTCGTGTCGATCGTGCCGGCCTCACTCGGGCTGGCGGCCTCGCTCGCACTCGTCGGCGCCGCCGCCGTCGTGACGTTCCAGCGGCGAGACGTCTGACCATCGGTATGTCGAAGGACCACCCAGACTCGTCGAGGGCAGGGGCCGTCGCCCCTGCCCTCACCGTCAGAACGGCCAGTCGGCGTCGCGTCCCGCCTCGAGCGTCTGCAGGAGCCGGAACGTCGCGTCGCTGAACCCGGCCAGTGTGTGTCGACGACGCGCTCCGGCCGAGGTCGACCGGGGTCGGTGGCCCGCGAGATCCACGGTGTAGATCAGCGGGACTCCCGACAGGTCGACCCGACCGGCGTCGTGCATCTGATCGTCGGTGAACAGCACCACCCGATCGTGCTTGCGCTCAGCGTCGGTTACGGCGTCGCTTCGGTGAGCTGAAGGGCGAGAAACTCGAAGAGATCGGCAAGCGCCGCCGGTGTCACGAAGTGGTTGATCAACGAGGCGCTGACGACCGGCGCATCGTGTGCTCGAAGCTCCTCCGCCGATCGGCCGAGATCCTCGACAAGCCGTTGGACATCACCCACCTCACCGCAGGGCCGGAGGATGCCGTCGGGAACCTCCACGTCATGCCCGAGGGCCCGCCGTACCGAGACCGTCGAGAACTCGTAGGCGTCGAGCCCACAGCAGTCCGGCACGCAGAACCACTGCAACGACCACCAGAACCAATCGGCGTCAGGCACAAGGTGCGAAACCGACACCGACGGAGTGGGCCCCGGAGCACCGTAGCGCTGCACCTCGAAGCGGACGTTGGCCGGCTGCTCACCCACGGCCGCCGAGAGTGAGCCGACGGTTGTCAGCAACGGTGGCACAACGTCCCGCGCCGATTCCTCGATGGCTAGCCGCGCTCGGTCCGCTGCTTGAACATCTCCCGGTTCGCCTGGAGGTGCTCGTTGGTCGTCGCCAGGAACGCCATCGCCGCGTCAGGGTCCGGCACCGTCTCGAGCGCCTTCACGACCTTCTCCGTCATCCACTTCCGCTGATCGAAGCTGGGTCGTTCGGCGTCGACGTCGGGGGTCGAGGTCAGGACCGGATCAACCGGCACGGTCACGCTCAACCGGGTGGTGGTCGGCAGCCGGCAGGCCTCGTCGTCGCAGGCCTGGTAGGCGACGTCGAGCTCGATCGTCGCGGTCTTCGTCGCGTCATCGGCGGTCTCGGAGACCGCATCGCTCGACGCCCAGATCGGGATCACGAAGTCGACCGTGCCACTCCACACCTGGAGCTCGCCGACACCCGGGAGATCGAGCGGTTCGGTCGGCGGCGCCTCAACCGGCTCGATCTGGAAGCCGTCGGGACCGACCAGCGTGAACGTCGTCGCCTGCATGCCAGTGGGCACGGGCTCGTCGTAGATGTGGAGGCCGTCGGGCAGATCCGCCCGGACGACGAGGTGTCGGATCTGCCCGACCCGGCTCACGCCACCGCCGCCCCGGTACGCCATCGAGAACGAGATGCCCGATCCGTCGGCCTCGTTCGCCGTCGACGGCTCACTCCCCCGAAGCAGGACCTCGCCGAGGGCGGCGTCGATCAAACCCTCCGGGCTCTCCCGCTGGGCGAGGTGCCGGTGGAACGCCTTGGCCGTGATGATCCCGTCCTCGTCGACGAGGTAGGTGCCGGGGAACGGGATGCCGTGGAAGGGCACCTCCGTCTCGGGGATGTGGTGGTTCAGGATCCCGAACTCGCGGATCGTCGCCGACCCCTCGTCCGAGAGCAGGTCGTAGGTGATGCCTCGGGCCTCGGCGAAGGCCTCGAGGGCGGCGACGTCGTCGTAGGAGATCGCGTAGAGCTTGATGCCTGCGTCAGCGAAGAGGGGCAGTGCGTTCTGCAGCTCGACCAGCTGCGTCATACACGGCGGTCACCACACGGCCGACCGGTAGAACACGACCGCCGCCTTCGACTCGCCCCGGTCCTCGTGGAACGAGACCGTGCGACCGAGCGAGCTCGGCAGCGTGAAGTCGGGCAGGCGGGTGCCGATCTCGGGCCCGGTCGGGTCGTCCTCGCCGAGCGGGATGCGCTGACCGTCGGTGGCCGGCAACGGCCCGGTGATCCCGAAGTCGTCGGTGAATCCCCGGACACTCGTCT
>JAHDBV010000027.1 GCA_020630195.1 Acidimicrobiales bacterium | reverse complement strand
CGAAGCTCTCGTCCCGCATCACCCGCATCGAGTGGTCGACGTCGACGAGGATCTGTGGTGCGAGGTAGGCCGTGTCGCCGGTGTCGGCCGGGAAGCGACTCGGATCGATGAGCGCCGTCGCTCCGGCGTCGACGGCCTCGCGGATCTGGGCCCGGACCTCGTCGGCGAACCGCAGATGCGCCATCGGGCCGATCGTCGTCTCCGCGTCGAGCGGGCTGCCGAGCACGTAGCCGTTGACGATCTCGACGGCCTTCGCCACGAACTCGTCGAACAGCGATTCGTGCACGTAGATGCGTTCGATGCCACAGCAGCACTGGCCCGAGTTGAACATCGCGCCGTCGACGAGGGTGTCGACCGCGGCGTCGAGGTCGGCATCGGCCCGCACGTACCCCGGGTCCTTGCCGCCGAGTTCCAGCCCGATCGAGGTGAAGGTGCCGGCGGCGGCTCGCTCCATCGCCGCGCCACCGCCGACCGAACCGGTGAAGTTGATGACGTCGAAGCTGCGGGCGGCGATGAGCTCCGAGGTGGTGTCGTGGCTCACGTGGATGTTGTGGAACAGGCCGTCGGGCAGGCCGGCCTCGGCGAACGCCGACGCGAAGCGCTCACCGGCGAGGATCGTCTGGGTCGAGTGCTTGAGCACGACCGCGTTGCCCGCGATCAGGGCGGGCACGATCGAGTTCACGGCCGTCAGGTACGGGTAGTTCCACGGGGCGACCACGAGCACGACACCCGCCGGTTCCCGCTTGATTACCCGGCGGAACGAACCCGAGTCCTCGATCACGTCGTCGGCGAGGGCGCCGGCCGCGATGTCGGCCATGTGGAACGCCCGTTCCTTCACACCACCGATCTCGCCGCCGTATCGGGTCGGCCGACCCATCATGTGGGCGAGCTCGAGCACCACGTCGTCGTTCATCTCGCCGAGGGCGTCGATCGCCGCCCGGACGACGGCGATCCGTTCGGTGAGCGCGGTGGCCCGCCACGCGGGCTGCACGAGCCGTGCGGCATCGACGAGTGCCGCCACCTCGGCGGTCGACTGGGTCGGGCGGGTGACGAAGGTCGAGCCGTCGATGGGCGAGATGCACGTGAGTTCACTGGCCATGGCGGCGGACGTTAGTGCGTCTAACCGCGAGGCGTGTGGGGCTCCCGGTGCGTGGTGCGGCTCAGTCGAGTCGGTTGTGGCCGCGTTCCTCGACGGCGGCGAACATCGCGATCGCCCCACCCCGGCGCTTGCCGAGCTGCGTGGCCAGGCGGCGCCGGGCCCGCAGGTTCCGGCCCGCGGCTTCGGCCTGGACCGGGTCGAGCGGCACGGCGGACACGAGGCGGACCTGATCACCCCGGGCCGTACGGAGCTTGCCGGGAACGAGCGAGTCCTCGGCGCCGAGCAGCACCGGCAAGCGGCCGCCGCGGACCCGATGCGTCTCGGGGGCGGCCGGCAGATCGACGGTCACCACGATCACGTCGTCGCCGACGAGCCGTCGCCGGACGTCGTCGTCTCCCGCCACTCGTTGGCCGAGCTCGATCATGAGTGCGAGCTGCCAGCTCGATCCCACATCGCCCGGCGTCAGCTGCTCGTTGCTGCGGACGAAGCACTCCACGCCGAAGCCGGGGCGGCGATCCCAGCGGGGATCGTCGCTCGGCAGTGCGTCGGTGAGTCCGTCGGTCGCGACGACCGACGCCTCGCCGGCCAGGTCGATGAGGCGGAAGGCCGGGCGGCGGGGCCAGCGTGGTTGGTCCAGATACGCGGGACCGAGGAGCGGGCTGATGCGCTCGGCGGCGAGATCGCCGACCTGGCGCCAACACCACGTCCGCCACTCGTCCATCTCGGCGTGTATGCCGGGTGCCTGTTCGTCCGGTCCACCAACCATGACGACAACGTAGATCGACGCCGTGGCGCGGCGCTCGGATGGTTCCGGTCCGGGAACTACGGTCGGGGCATGGCCGGCGACGAGCCCGCGGATCGGTCCCTCCGCACGACATTCGATGCGGCGGCCGATCGGTATCACCGGATCCGGCCCCGGGCGCCGGGCACGTTGCTCGACCGGGTGGCCGCCGTCGCCGGTGCGGGCCGCGCGCTCGAGATCGGACCGGCGACCGGCAACGTCACCACCCAGCTCGCCGATCGCGGGCTCGACGTCACGGCAATCGAACTCGGTGCCGACCTCGCCGCCGCGGCACGCCGCAACCTCGGGGATCGGGCCCGGGTGATCACGGCCTCGTTCGACGAGTGGGAACCCGACCCCGGCGAGGCGTCGTTCGATCTCGTCGTGGCGGCGACGTCGTGGCACTGGCTCGACCCCGCCACCAAGTACGAGCGGGCCGCCCGATGGCTCCGCCCCGGCGGCCACCTCGTGATCTGGGCCGCCTCCCATGTCGAGGCGCCGGACCGGGACCCGTTCTACGCCCGCATCCAACCCACCTACGACGCACTCGGCATGGGCGACCCGAGTGCGCTCCCCCGCCCGGGTGAGCTCCCCGAGCGGACCTCGGAGATCGAGGCCTCCGGATGGTTCGACGTGGTGGAGGTCAGCCACCACGACTGGACGGCGACCTACACGCCGGACGAGTACCTCGAGCTCCTCAGCACCTTCTCCGGGCACCTCGCCATGCCGAGCGACGACTGGGCGCGCCTCGACGCCGACATCCGTCGACTGCTCGCCGACCAGACCCACCTCGTGCGCGGGTGGGGTGCGGTGCTCCACATCGCCCGGGTGCGCTGAGCCCCACGGCCCGCCTGCGGCTCGGTGACGTGGCTCGCCTGCGGCTCGGTGGCGTGGCTCGCCTCCGGCTCGGCTACGGCTCGACGATGTTGAAGCCGGATTCGAAGGTGTCGAGGTTGCCGAAGATCGTGAGCAGTGCCCCGGCGTCGCCGTCGACGGCGATCGTGCCGTTGCCCATCTCGTCGACGAACGTCGTCTCGGCCCCCATGATCCGGCTGAGCAGCGCCCGGTCCATCGTGATGGTCGCCGCCGCGTCGTCTTCGTGTCGACCGGCCACGTGGTGCAGCGCCTGGTTCTCGAGGCCGAGCAGCCAGTCGGTCGGTTGCTCCGAGTCGGCGAGGTCGGGGAACCGCCAGTTGACCGTCACCCGCTCCCCCACGACGTCCTCCGACTTCAGGCGCACGGCGAGTGTCGAGAAGACCTGCTCGACCGTCAGTGCGTCGAGCAGACCGGCGCGGCGCACCGGCCGCGACGGCGGGCTGCCATGGCGCAGCTCCATCGCACCCGTGAGGTACGCGTTGCGATAGGTCGACGCCTCCGACTGATACCCGAGCTGTTCGAGCGCATCGGCCTGCAGGAGCCGGGCCTCGGTGTTGTCCGGCTCGGCGAACACCAGGTGATTCACGACCTCGACGACCCATCGGTAGTCGCCCTCGTCGAACGCACCTCGGGCGTGGGTGAGCAGGGCGTCGCCGCCGCCGGCGAGTTCGACATAGCGCTTCCCGGCCTCGGCGGGCGGGTGCTGGTTGAGGCGGGCCGGGTTGCCGTCGTACCACGACAGGTACCGCTGATAGACGGCCTTCGCGTTGTGCACGAGATGGCCGTAGTAGCCGTGGGTGTGGGCCTCGTCGCTGAAGCACGACGGCAGCTCGAGATCCTCGGCGATCTCGTTCGGTGTCAGCCCGTGGTTGGCCCGCCGCATCGTCTGGTCGTGCACCCAGCGGTAGAGGTCACGCTGGAGGCGGAGGAAGCCGTCGACGTCGTCGGTGCCCCAGCGGGGCCAGTGGTGGGAGGCGAACACGAGCTTCGTCTCGGCCCCGAAGAGCGTCCGTGCCTCGCCGATGTAGTGCGACCACGACAACGAGTCGCGGGCCTGGGCGCCACGGATCGGTACGAGGTTGTGCATCGTGGCGGTGCAGTTCTCCGCCATGCAGAGCCAGCCGTGGTCGGGGAAGAAGAAGTTCATCTCCGCGGGCGCTTCGGCATCGGGGGTGAGCTGGAACACGATGCGCACCCCGTCGACCGTCAGCTCCTGGCCGGTCTCGGTGATCGACTCGGTGGGTGCGATCAGATCGACGTTGGCCATCGGCACGGCGATGCCGAGTCCGCAGTCGACCTGACCCGTCGGGTTCGACGGCAGCAACATGCCGAACTGGTAGTTCGAGCGTCGGGCCATGGCCGGCCCGGCGATCACGTTCTCGGCGACGGCCTCGTGGAGGAAGCCCTCCGGGGCGATGACCCGGACCTCGCCGTTCGCGACGGCCTCGCGGGTGGTGACCCCGAGCACCCCGCCGAAGTGGTCGACATGGGAGTGGGTGTAGATGACGGCCACCACCGGTCGCTCGCCGAGGGTCTCGTTGATGAGCTGCAGCGATGCCTCGGCGGTCGACGACGTCGTGAGCGGATCGATCACGACCCACCCCGTGTCGCCCTCGATGAAGCTGATGTTGGCGAGGTCGTAGCCCCGCACCTGCCACAATCCCTCGTCGACCTCGAACAGGCCGTGGTGGGAGTTGAGCTGCGACTGGCGCCAGAGGCTCGGATGCACCGTGTCGGGGGCGTCGGGCCAGTCGGCCTCGGCCCCGAACGAGGAGGTGTCGTCGGGGCGGACGAAGTCGTGCCGGCTCGTCGTCCACGCCGGCCCGAACGGGCCGTCGATCACGTCGGTGGCGTTGGTGGCGAGCAGGCCACGGGCCGCCCGCTCGTAGTCGGCGGGATCGAGGCGGCCGAGATCGGCGACCGCCTCGGCGTGGCGGCGGCGGGTGTGGTCGGAGGCCGGCTTCGGCTCGGTGGTGCTCACGGCGGGGAGCCTGCCATGCCGGGCCTCGGGTCTTCCAGAACGCGTCCGTGTCTGGCCTCGTCGGATCAGAGCGGTTCGGCGTCCCAGAGTTGGGTCTGCGGCTCGTCGCCGTACAGCAGCGCCGCCGGCGCCTGCTTGTCGATGTTGCCCGTCAGGCCGCGGTACATGCCGAGCCCACACAGCTGCCGGAGCTCCGGGGTGAACGCGGCGAGGCGGTCGGGTGCGAGTCCGAGCAGCTGGTTCTCCTGTGGCCGGATGAACCCGGCGCAGTAGTTCATCGCCAGCCCGACACGGATCTCGTCCTCGGTCGTGTTGGCGCCACCGCCGTGCCACACCGCTCCCTCCCACACCAGCACCGAGCCGGCCGCCATCTCCGCCGGGATCGCCTCGGCGAGCAGTGTCTCGGGATCGAGCCGGTAGTCGGGGCTCGGCCCGCGATGGGTGCCGGGCACGAGGTTGGTGGCACCGTTCTCGGCCGTGAAGTCCGTGAGCGCCCACATGGAGTTGCAGACGAACGGGGCATGGGGTTTCTCGACCGGCATGGCCTGGTCGTCGGTGTGGATCACCTGCGCTGTCTCGCCCGGCGCCAACGAGATGGACGCGAGCGACGAGACCTGGCACCCCCGGCCGAGCACGTGCTCGATGAGATGCAGCACGACCGGTTCGGTGGGGATCCGCTCCCAGAGTTCGCCGTGGGCGAGCAGGTTGTAGGTGCGGGTGGTGTCGGCCCCTTCGAACCGGTTGTTCGATGGTGCCGACGACAGCGTGTCCTCGAGCCAGCGGGTCTCGGCGAGGAGGGCGGCGACGATGCTCGGATCGACGAGATCCCGGATGATCGTGAAGCCGTGTTCGTCGAGCTCCGCCCGATGACCGGCGAGCGCGCCGGGGCGGGCGACCTCGAAGTCGTCGAGCGACATCGGCGCCGGGAGGGATGCCGGCTCCGGTCGCCAGTGGGGCGGCGTCGGGAGGTGACCGAGTGGTGTGGTCATGCGAGGACCTCCCCGGCCTCGCCGTCCCATCCGGGAACGAACCGCCCCAGATCGTCGACCACCACCGTCGCCCCGTGAGCGAGCAGGGTCTCGACCCCGGCACCGCGGTCGACGCCGAGGACGACGCCGAACCCGCCGGCGGCACCCGACTCGGTGCCCGAGATGGCGTCCTCGACCATCACCGAGTCGGCCGGGTCGACGCCGAGCGCCGTGGCGCACGCGAGGTAGGTGTCCGGAGCGGGCTTGCCCGGCAGGCCACGCGCGGCCGCGTCGGTGCCGTCGACGATGTCCGCGAACCGGTCGAGCAGGCCGACCGAGGTGAGCACGAACCGGCAGTTCTTCGACGACGACACACAACCGAGCGGCACCCCGGCGTCGCGCAGCGTGTCGAGCAGGGCGAGGGATCCGGTGAACACGTCGGCGCCTTCGCGTTCCAACACCTCGCGGAACGAGTCGTTCTTCTTGTTCCCGAGGGCACAGATGCTGCCGTCACCGGCCGGATCCTCCGGTGCACCCTCGGGCAGTTCGATCCCACGGCTCGCCAGGAACGAACGCACCCCGTCGTAGCGGGGTTTGCCGTCGACGTAGCGGTGGTAGTCGTCGTCGGTGAACGGGCCCTGGTCGGTGTCGAGCGACTCGAGATAGCCGTTGAACATCGCCGTCCACGCACGGGTGTGGACCGACGCGGTGTCGGTGATCACGCCGTCGAGATCGAAGATGACGGCGGCGGCGGCGGTGAGGTCGGGAAGAGCCGACCCGTCGGTGAGGGCGTCGGTGTTGGACACGGTTGGCACGGTAGTTGGCCGTCGTGTCCGGAAACGGCTCCTGTTCGGTGCGGTCCCCGCCGTAGCGTGCCGCCCGTGACCCGATCGCAGCCCCTGTTCGTCGCCTCCGACGGCACCAATCGAGACGCCTTCGCGCCGCTCGACTGGGGCCTGTTCCTCGGTGTCGCGGCGATCTGGGGCAGCTCGTTCCTGTTCATCGCCTACGGCCTCGAGGCGATGCCCGCCGGGGTCGTCACCCTCGTCCGTGTCGGCCTCGGCGCACTCACCCTGGCCCTGCTCCCCGTGGAGCGCCCTCGCATCGACCCGGCCGATCGACCCCGACTCGTGCTGCTGTCGGTGTTGTGGGTGGGGGTGCCGTTCACGCTGTTCCCGCTGGCACAACGATCGATCAACTCCGCCGTGACCGGGCTCCTGAACGGCGCGACGCCCATCTGGGTCGCACTCGTGGCTGCGGTGCTGCTCCGCCGAGCGCCGCGGGGTGTCCAGCTCGTCGGCATCGCCATCGGCTTCGCCGGCATCGTCGCGATCAGCCTGCCGACGATTGGTGACGGCTCGAACGAGCTCACCGGCGCATTGCTCGTCCTCGCGGCGACCCTCTGCTACGGCTTCGCCCTCAACCTGGCCGGGCCGCTGCAGCAGCGCTACGGCTCGGTGGCGATCATGGCGAAGACGCTCGCGTTGGCCACGATCTGGGTCACGCCGTTCGGGCTCTGGCAACTCCCGGACACCACCTTCGCGCTCGGTCCGTGGCTCGCCGTGATCGTGCTCGGTGTGGTCGGCACGGGGCTGGCGTTCTGGGTGATGGCCAGCCTCGTGGGACGGGTCGGCTCCACCCGTGCCTCGTTCATCACCTACCTCATCCCGGTCGTGGCCCTGACGCTCGGCGTGGTGTTCCGAGGCGACGAGGTGGCGCCGCTCGCGCTGGTCGGTGTCGTGCTCGTGCTGGTCGGTGCGGTCCTGGCGAGCCGGGCCGATGCCTGAGCGGGTTCAGGCCGGTGCGAGCAGATCCCAGCGGTTGCCCCACGGATCACGGAACACGACGACCCGGCCGTAGGGCTCGGTTCGCGGCGGCTCCATGAGGCGGCCACCCGCGGTCTCGATGCGGGTCGTCATGTCGTCGAACGTCGCCTCGTCGACGTGGAGGAACAAGCCGACCCGACCGGCGAACTGGGTGCCGATGCCGGCGAGCTGTTCATCGCCGCGGGCCCGGGCGAGCAGGATGCCGGCGGCGTCGTCGCCGGCCCCGGCGGGACGCACGACGACCCACCGTTTCGGCGTGCCGTCGTTCGCCACCGACGGGGTGTCCTCCACGAGGTCGAAGCCGAGCCCGTCGACGAAGAAGGAAAGCCCGTCGTCCTCGTCGGGCACGATGACGGTCACGAGGGCGAGGTGGGCCATGGCCGCAGTCTGGCCGGTCCGGGCCTCAGCCGAAGCTCTCGTGGCTGATCGAGTTCACGATCAGGTTCGCGACGTCGGGTGAGATGTCCCCCGGCAGCGCGATCGTCACCCGGATGAAGAGGTCTTCGACCTCCGGGTCGGCGTCGTCGAGTTGGAGCGCGACGGTCGTCAGCGCCACGTCGCCACCGAAGCAGCCCTCCCAGCTCTCCATGAAGCCGACCACGTCGTCCCGGGGCATGTCGACCGGGCCGACGAACTCGCAGTCCACGCTGAAGTCGAACAACCCGGCGAGTTCGTCCTCGGTGCCGTAGGTGACCGAGTCGACGACGTCGACGGTGATGCCGTGGGCGTCGGGCTCGAGTCCGAGTCCGTCGAGGTCGTCGGCGGCCCACACATTCGACAGGCCCTCGCCGTTGCTTCGCCCGTCGACCTCGGTCCACGGGTCGGGCACGAGCAGTTGGAGTGCGCCGTCGTCGCTCTCGACGAGGCTGAGGCCGAACTCGTCGAGCCCGTGGTCGATCTCGGCGGGTGCCTCGGTGGTCGTCGTGGTCGGCGCCTCGGTCGTCGTCGTCTCCGGCGCGCTGGTGGTCGTCGTGGTGTCCGCCGTGGTCGTGGTCTCGGCGGCGGTCGTGGTGGTCGTCTCGGCCGCGGTCGATGTCGTGGCGGCGGTTCCCTCCGACGATGAGCCGCAGGCTGCGGCGATGGCCACGAGGGCGACGAGGGTGGCGGTGTGGCGGGCGATTCCGTGCATGGGGACCAGACGGACGAGCTCGTGACCGGTTACAGCTCCCCCGGCGAACCTGGCACACCGATCACATATTCCCGACCTCATGGGTCGGGTATTGCGGCGTCGGATCTACGCTCACGGCATGACACTCCGCCTCGGCGACACCGCACCCGACTTCACCGCCCCCACCACCGAGGGCGAGATCCGCTTCCACGACTGGAAAGCCGACAGCTGGGCCGTGCTGTTCAGCCACCCGAAGGACTTCACCCCCGTCTGCACCACCGAGCTCGGCTACACCGCCGAGCTCGCCGAGGAGTTCGCCGCCCGGAACGTGAAGGCGATCGGTCTGTCGGTCGACTCCGTCGCCGAGCACGAGGCATGGAAGGGCGACATCGAGGCCACCCAGGGCGTGGCGGTGAACTTCCCGATGATCGGCGACCCCGATCGGGTCGTCGCCGACCTCTACGACATGATCCACCCCAACGCCGACAACACCCTCACGGTCCGTTCGGTGTTCGTCGTCGATCCGGCGAACACCGTGCGCCTCACGCTGACCTACCCGGCGTCGACCGGACGGAACTTCGACGAGATCCTCCGTGTGATCGACTCGCTCCAGCTCACCGACGGACACAAGGTCGCCACGCCCGTCAACTGGACTCGCGGCGACGACGTCATCATCGTGCCGGCCGTGTCCAACGAAGAGGCCGAGGTGTTGTTCCCCGACGGCTGGGACGAACAGACGCCCTACCTCCGGGTCGTCAAGAGCCCCGTCTGAGCCGGATCGGTCAGGACCCGAACCCGGAGACCCGGTCGCCCGCGTCGGCGATCCGGTACGAGGTGGTCGCCTCGTAGTCGAGGCCGTCGGTCAATCCCCGGTCGAGCGCGGCGGCGTACAGGTCCTTGTAGGCCGCGATCGATCCGGCGGAGTTCTCCGCGATCGACGCGGCCAGTGCGGACACGTGGTCGTCGAGTTCGGCCGCCGGGACCGCCGATGCGGCGAGACCGATCGCCGCCGCCTCCGCGCCGGTGAAGGTGCGGGCGGTGTAGGACAACTCCCGGGCCCGGGCCACCCCGACCAGGGTGATCAGGCGCTGCGACATGCCCCAGGTGGGTCGGAGCCCGAACTTCGCATGGGTGTCGCCGAGCTTCGCCTCCTCGGCGCACACGACGAGGTCGCAGGCGAGCGCCAGCTCGAGCGCGCCGGTGAAACAGAAACCGTTGACCTTCGCGATGGCCACCTTCGGCATCGTCGACAGCAACGTCGTGACCGCTCGAGCGGCGTCGTTCAACTCGGTCGAGACATCACCGTCGCTGACGCCGGCCGAGGCCAACGCCTTGAGGTCGACCCCCGCCGAGAACGCGCGCCCCTCCCCCGTCAGCACGACGACCGACACCGCATCGTCGTCGGCTGCTCGCTGCAGCGCCGCCTCGAGCGACCGCAGCATCGGTGGCGTCAATGCGTTGAGGGCATCCGGCCGGTGCAGGGTGATGGTCGTGATCGCACCGTCGGTGGCGCTCAGGATCGTGGCGTCGGTCATGGCGCCGAGTCTCGCCAGCCGAGCCTCGAGGCGCCAGTCGTCCGGGCATGTCGTCCCGGCGCGACGAAGTCGGCGCGTGCCCGCCAGACTGCGGTGTGGTCGTCGACGAGCCCCGCCGCCTCGCCGGCCTCTCCGAGCGTGAGTTCATCCTCCTGCTCGCCGCACTGTCGGCCACGACGGCGGTGGGTATCGACATCGTGCTGCCCGCCTACGACGCGATCGAGGCCGACCTCGACGGAGCGGCCAGTGGGCAGCTGAGCCGCCTCGTCACCGTCTACTTCCTGGGTCTGAGCTTCGCCCAGGTGTTGTTCGGGCCCCTGAGCGACCGATTCGGCCGGAAGCCGATCCTCGTCGTCACGGTCGGCGCCTATCTCGTCGGTGCGCTGATCTCGGCGATGGCGCCGTCGTTCGGTTGGCTGCTCGTCGGCCGACTCTTCTGGGGCATCGGCGCCGCCGGCCCACGTGGGCTCACCACCGCGATCTCACGTGACGTCGCCGAGGGTGACGCACTGGCCCGACTGATGACCGCCACGACGGCGGTGTTCATGGTGGCGCCCGCACTCGGCCCGCTCATCGGTGAAGGGGTGCTCGCACTGGGCGACTGGCGCTGGGTGCTCGCCAGCCCGGCGGTCTTCGCCGCCGTGCTCCTCGTGTGGAGTCGGCGCCTCGACGAGACGCTGCTCGAGACGGACCGACGCCCCCTCGGCTTCGGCCCCACCTGGGAGGGCACCAAGACCGTCTTCCGGACGCGGGAAACGCTCGGCCACGGGCTCGCCGCCGGCTTCGAGTTCGGCGCCTTCGCCGTCTTCCTCGGTTCGGGGGCGATCATCTTCGACGAGATCTACGACCGCGACGGGATCTTCGCCATCTCGTTCTCCGCGATGAGCGTGCTGATGGGCGTCGCCAGTGCGACGAGCGCCCGGTTCATGGGGCGGGTGGGAGCCCGTCGCATGATCGACGGCGCCTTCGTCGGGGCGTTGCTCACGTCGGTGGCGCTGTTGATCTGGGCCGTGCTCGCCGACGGCGTGCCACCGTTCTGGGGGTGGCTGGCGCTCGTCGTCGCCGCGAACGCGATGTTCACCATCGTCAGCCCGCTGCTGCTCTCCCAGGCCATGACGCCGATGGGTGACATGGCCGGCACCGCGGGGTCGATCCTCGGGGTGCTGATGATGGGGCTGGGTTCGATCCTCGGGTCGGTGATCGACGCGAACATCGACACCACGATCACACCGATGGTCACCGGCTACGTCGTGTACTGCCTGGTCGCGATGGCCCTCGTCCGATGGGCTCGCGGCGGTTCCGTGACCTGAGGTGACGTGTCAGCGCTGCTGATGCTGGTGCTGAGGGGCCGACGCCGAACGTTTCGTCCGATACAGGGCGCTGTCCGCCCGCATGAGTGCTTCGGAGAGGCCCTCGTTCCACGAGGTCCGGGTCGTCCCGATCGAGATCGAGTACCCCACGCCGTCGACCTCGAAGCCGTGGCGGGCATTGGCGAGAGTGTCGTCGAAGGTCGTCGAGATGCAGGCGAACTCGTCGCCGCCGAGACGACCGACCACCACGTCGTCGCCGAGACGCGCTTCGAGCCAGCGGGCGACGTCGATGAGCACCCGATCGCCGAGATCGTGTCCGTGGGTGTCGTTGAGCACCTTGAAGTCGTCGAGGTCGATCATGTGGACGCACGCATCGGGTGGGCAGTCGCCGTCGAATCGCTCGAAGAAGCCCCGTCGGTTGAGCACGTTCGTGAGCGGGTCCGTCTCGGCCGCGGTGCGAAGGGCGGCGCGGGTGCGGTCGAGGCTCCGCACGACGGCGAAGGCGGAGCCGAACAGTGGTGGGGCGACCGCCATGGGGATGAACGTCGCGAGGAGCAGGACGTGTGTGCGGGAGACCTCACTCGACCATCCCGTGGCCAACGCGATGCTCGTGGCGGCGATGCCGAGGGCGGCGACCACGGCCACGGCCGTGCCGATGGCGACCGCTCCGACGCGATGCTGGACGGCGAGGTGTGTCAGCGCCGTCTCCCAGCGCCCGACCGGGCGCGGCGGGGCGACGACCGTCGGGTTGATGCCCTGGCGGGCACTCCGATCATGAGGCGACACATCATCGACATCGGCAGCATGGGTCGAAGCTGAAACCGGATGGGTCGAATGGTCCGGTTCTTCCCTCGATACGAATGCCCGAGGGCGGCCCGCCTATTCGGCTTCCATCTGCGTGACGACCGACTGCGTCGCCGCGGTGTTGTTGCTCGGCGTCGCTGCCGGTCGTGGAGGGCTGCCTATTCGGCTTCCATCTGGGTCGTGGGGGGCTGCCTACTCGGCTTCCATCTGGGTGACGACCGACTGCGTCGCCGAGATGAACTCGTCGACCATGTCGAACACGACCTGTGTCGCCGATTTCGACTCGTTCATGTTCCCGACGATCTGCCCGACGAAGTAGTTCGCCAGCTTCTCCGCACCGGAACCCTCGTGGTGGGCGGCACGATCGATCCGGCGGATCGCGTCATCGATGAGGACCTGTTGGGCGGGCATGCCGAGCGGCATCGGCGTCTCGGGGTTCTCCCACTCGTCGGTCCACGCGGACTTCAGCTGGCGAGCGTGCTTACCGGTCCGCGACCGGGAACGGATCGTGTCCGACGAGGACGCCCGCAGCATCTTCTCCTTCACGACCGGATGCGTCTCGGCCTCCTCGGTCGTCAGCCACACCGAGCCGCACCAGACACCCTGCGCACCGAGCGCCATGGCGGCCGCCATCTGGCGGCCACGGCCGATGCCGCCGGCACCCAGCACGGGCGTCGAACCGACCGCGTCGACGATCTCGGGGATGAGCACCATCGTGCCGATCTCACCGGTGTGGCCGCCGGCCTCGGACCCCTGGGCGATGATGATGTCGACCCCGGCGTTGACGTGGCGTTCGGCGTGCTGGGGCTTGCCGGCGAGCGCGCCGACCTTGCGACCCTCCTCCTTGCAGCGCTCGATCATGTGCTGCGGTGGCGGGCCGAGGGCGTTGACGATGATCGACGACCTGTGGGCCAGTGCGATCTCGAGATTCGGTGCCTGCGAGTCGGCCGACATCGGCGCCGCGGTGTCGTCGCTGCCGCTCGCCAGGCCGCGCCGTTCGGTGTCGGCGGGCAGGTCCGGGACGTCGTACCGGCTGAGGATGTCATCCATGTAGTCGACGTGTTCCGGCGGCAACATGTTGCGCAGATCGCCGAGTGTGAGGCCGCCCTGGTCCGACCCCGCGTACTTCGCCGGCACGATCAGATCGACGCCGAAGGGCTTGTCGCCCACCTCGGCCTCGATCCACTCGAGATCGATCTCGAGCTGCTTCGGTGAGTGGGCGACGGCACCGAGCACGCCGAGGCCACCGGCCTTGGTCACGGCGGCGACGACGTCCCGGCAATGGCTGAAGGCGAAGATCGGGATGTCGATCCCGAACATCTCGGTGACGTCGTTGCGCATCATGTCCCCCTGAGTGCTGATGTCGTCCCGAACCTAGGAGACAGCGGCGACGCCGTCAGAATTCGTTCGCCGGGACACCACTCTGGGTGGCGGACTACCGTCGGTCGGATGCGGAGCGTGTGGATGGCGTTGGTGGTGTTCGGGTCGGTGCTCGCCGGGGCGGCACCGGCCGGTGCGGACGTGGCGTCCGGCGAGGGGCGGGCGGCGTGTTCGGTCGAGCGGATCCGCGATGGGCAGTTCGTCGTCCGGGTCGACGGGGGTGACGGGCTGGCCGTGTCGGTTCGCCGCCAGCCGGGGCGGGTCGGACCGCTGTACACCCGGATCAAGCTCGGCATGGTCGATGGCGTTCGTTCCGTGATCGACGGGCCGCTCCCCGAGCCACTGGAGAGCGTCCGCTACGTGCTCGACCTCCGGGGCCCGACCGGACGGTTGGTCGAACGCGTCGAGTGCGGCGTCGAGCCGGTCTCGTCGCCGCGGTGTGATGTGAGCATCGGACCCGATGGAACGCTCAGCGGGAGCTACGAGCTCGGTCGTCACGGCAGCGGGATCCGAGGGGTCTTCGAGCGTCAGCTCATCGGCGCACCGCGGTTCGACAGTCGGGACACCACGATTCCACGGGGCCCGATCGGCAACGGGGTCGTGGCCACGGCGGAGGTGCCAGCGGTCTACTCCCTCAGTGTCGACCGGCGATTCACCACGCTCGACCGCGTCATCTGCGACCTGACGATCGAGTCGACGCCGACGTGTCGGGTGAGGGTGGACTCCGACGCAGGGGTGTTCGAGATCGAGGTGGACGACGGCGGCGTCGTCAACCCCGAGTTCCGGGTGCGTCGCTCGGTGAGCGAGAACGGTCCACGCTGGTTCCGTGGACGCGCCGATGGGGACGGTCGGTTCCAGGACCCGTTCCCCACCCATGTCGGCATCGACGACGTCGTCCACGACGTCGTGGTGCGCTCGATCAGGCCGGGCCTCGTCGAGCGTGTCCACCACATCTCGACCATCACCTGCTCGGTGAGCTGACGCCTCAGGCGCCGACGAACGCGATCGACTCCTCGATCAGCTCGGCCCACTGCTCGTCCGAGCCGCCCGTGACGGCCACCCACTCCCGGAAGACCTTGCCGGCCGGCGCGAATGCGGCGCCTTCGCCCGACTCGATCAACTCGGCGACCCGGGCCTTCGGCAGTTTCACGACCAGATCGCCGGTGCCTCGCTGCACGGTCGCCACGAAACCCCCGCCGGGGGCCCGCAGGCACTGGTGTCCCATCATCGTGCCCTCGTCGACGCGGCCGGCGCCGAGGAACGGCTCGGCCACGTCCCAGAACCGTGGGTGGGCCGGGTCGCGCTCGCCTCGTGTCGCCATCAGTGCATCTCCTGCTCGTCGTGTGGGCCGGAGCCCCCGGCGATCGCCGCCAGGACTCCGAGGAAGTGGCTCCAGCCGATGCGATGTCGCTCCGCCGCCTCGGGCGTGAGTCCGTCGTGGCGAACCCGGACCCGGGTGCCGCCGTCGTGTTCGGTGAAGTCGACGGCGACCGTGGTCGAACCGGCCGGCACGCCGAAGCGGCCCGTCTCCCAGCCGTAGGTGAACACGAGCCGTCGGGGTGGGGCGATCTCGACGTAGGCGCCCGAGCAGGCCTCGCCGCCCTCGTGCACCCAGCGCCAGGCTCCGCCGGGCCGGAGGTCGACCTCGGCGTGGTCGGCCATCCATGAGGTGAGCCCCTCGGTGGAAGTCCAGAGTTCGAAGACGCGGTCGATCGGGGCGCCGATCTCGATCTCGGCCTCGGCGAGGCCGATCACGGTGTGGTCCCGTCGTCGATCGTCTCCGCGACGGCCTTCAGGCGGCCGAGGCGATCGGTCCAGAACCCGTCGAGGTACCGGCGCACCTCGTCGAGGAGTTCGGTGTCGACCCGATAGAGGCGTCGGGTTCCGTCGGAGCGTGCGGTGATGAGGCGGGCCTCACGCAGGGTGCGCAGGTGTTGGCTGACCGCTGGCTGGGTGAGCCCGGTGGCGTTGACGAGCTCGCCCACGGAGGTCTCTTCCCGGGTCAGGTCGAGGAGCCGACGTCGATCGGGGTGGGCCAGCGCCTTGAAGGCGACGTCGAGGGGGCGGGCGGCCATGGGGTGAACCTACGACCCACGTCGGAGATATGCAAGAAGCTGCATCAATGGCGCGTGGCGGCCGAGAGGCGCAACGTGGCAGGGTCGGACATGCCCGCGGTTCGCATCCTCCCGCTCGTCACCGGTCGGCTCGACGTCGACATGCGCATCTTCAGCGGTGAGGAGGGACGAGGCACCCTGCCGGTGCTGTCGTGCCTCGTCGAACACCCCGAGGGGCTGGTGCTGTTCGACACCGGCCTGCACCCGGAGCTGACCCACGACAACTCCCGCCTCGGTCGGCTCTCGCGATCGTTCGGCATGGACTTCACCGACGACGACACGGTCGCCGCGAAGCTCGAGTCGGTCGGTGTCCGTCCGAGCGACGTGACCCACACGGTGGTCTCGCACCTGCATTTCGACCACGCCGGTGGCCTCACCTGTCTGCCCGACACCCGGCTCGTCGTGCAGGCCGACGAGTGGGCCGCCGGGCAGGACGCTCAGGCGATCGAGCAGGGCATCTATCAACCGGCCGACTACGACCTCGGCCACGACCGACTCGAGGTCGACGGCGACCACGACCTGTTCGGCGACGGGTCGGTCCGTTGCCTGCCGACGCCCGGGCACACGGCCGGCCACCAGTCACTCGTCGTCGAATTGCCCTCGGGTCCCGTGGTGCTGTGTGGCGACTGTGTCTACACCGAGCAACTCCTCGACGAGATGCGGACACCGGGCTTCGGGCACGATCGGGAGGAGCAGCTCCGTTCGATGCAGACCCTGCGGGAGCTCCGCGACGACGGCCATCGGCTGCTGTACGGGCACGACGCCGAGCAGGTCGCCGCACTGCCCGCCGGAGGGCTCGTCTGATCAGACCTCGGGCGACGGTGGCGCCAGATCGGGCATGAACGGGGCGAGCAGCGGGTCGATGTTCGGACCTCGACGGAGATGGTGGCCCCCGTCGATCGGGAGGATCACCCCGGTGATCCACGACGACTCGGGCCCACACAGGAACCGGATCGCGCCTCCGATGTCGTCGGCGGTGCCGCGCCGACCGAGGGGCATGTTCTGCCGGTAGTCCTCGTTCACCTCGGGCGAGTCCTGGAGGGCCTGGGAGATGTCGGTCTCGACCAGGCCGGGTGCCACGGCATTCACCCGCACGCCGAGCGAACCGAGCTCGTCCGCCGCATTGCGCACCAGCATGTTGAGCCCGGCCTTGGAGGCCGTGTAGGCCGACATGAAGCGATGCGAGTGGGAGCCGGCGATCGACGACACGGCACAGATCGCTCCCCCGCCGTTGGCGGCGAGCGCCGCACCGCCGTACTTGAGCGTGAGAAAGGCGCCGGTCAGGTTCGTGTCGATCACCTGCTTCCAGTTGTCGAGCGGCCACGCCGTCACGGGCCCGGCGCCGCCCATCCCCGCACTGGCGACGACGGTGGTGAGTGGTCGGCGCTCGTTCGCCTCGGCCACCACCGCCGCGGTCCGTTCCTCGTCGGTCACGTCGAGGGCGAGGGCGAACGCACCCTCGCCCAGCTCGGCGACGGCCGCCGTGATGCGTTCCTCGGATCGGCCGCACAGGGTGACCTCGGCGCCGTCGGCCAGGAGGGCCCGGGCGGCGCCGAGTCCGATGCCCGACCCTCCCCCGGTGATGAGGGCATGATGTCCGGCGAGGGGTCGGTCGGTGCTCATGGCGGCGAACGTAGTGCGGCGCTGATCTGCCGTCGTCATTGGCATCGGTGGTGGTCGGCTGCCAACCTCAACGGCATGGCCATCGACTTCACCCTCACGCCCGAACTCGAGGAGATCCGAAGCCGGGTCCGCACCTTCGTCGACGAGGTGATCAAGCCCGAGTCGGAGCGCATCGAAGCCGAGAACCTGGCCGACACCGACCGGAAGGGCCACATCACCGCGCTCCTCGGCCTCCGGGAGAAGGCACAGGAGGAGGGCATCTGGCTGCCCCACATGCCGACCGAGTGGGGTGGCATGGGGCTCGGCCACGTCGAGCTCGCCATGGTCCAGGCCGAGGCGGCCAAGACCCGGCTCGGTCCGTGGGTCTTCAACTGCCAGGCCCCCGACGAGGGCAACATGCACACGCTGCTCCACTGGGCGACCGACGAGCAGAAGGAGAAGTACCTCAAGCCCCTGCTCGAGGGGAAGACCTGGTCGTGCTTCGCCATGACCGAGCCCGAGGTCGCCGGCTCCGACCCGACCCTCATCCGCACCCACGGCTACCAGGACGGTGAGGAGTGGGTGCTCAACGGCCACAAGTGGTTCATCTCCAACGCCCACCGTGCGTCGTTCGCGATCCTCATCGCCCGCACCGAGGACGACCCCGACCTCCCCCAGGCCGCCAACACGGCCTTCATCATCGACCTCCCGCAGGAGGGCTGGAACGAGGTCCGCCAGATCGAGACGATGCACGGCTCCACCGGGCACTCCGAGATCGTCATCGAGGACCTCCGGGTGCACGAGCGTCAGATGCTCGGTGGACGCGGCCAGGGGCACCTGCTCGGCCAGTACCGGCTCGGCCCGGCCCGACTCGCCCACTGCATGCGCTGGATCGCCCAGGCCGAGACCGCCCTCGACCTCATGGTCGAGCGCTCACTCAACCGCTTCTCGCACGGCTCGATCCTGGCCGAGAAGCAGGGGGTGCAGTGGATGATCGCCGACTCGGCGATGGAGCTCTACCAGTCGAAGCTGATGGTGCTGCACGCGGCGTCGAAGATCGACGCCGCCCACCGGGGTGAGCCGGTCGACTTCAAGTCGGAGGTGTCGATGGCGAAGCACTTCGTGGCGAACTCGCTCAACCGGATCATCGACCGCTCGATCCAGGTGCACGGCGCACTCGGCTACTCCACCGACACGCCACTGGCCGACATGTACCAGCACGCCCGCTGGGCCCGCTTCGCCGACGGCGCGGACGAGATCCACCAGATGCGCATCGCCCAGCGCACCATCGCCGCCTACAAGGACTTCGGCACCACGGCATCGGCCACGGGTGACCTCCCCATCTGAGGGCGGCGCCGGTCTCGGCGATCCCGATGAGGGCGACGGCTGGACCCTCGCCGTCTCCACCGATCCCGACGGGGTCGGTGAGGCGCTGCTGCGGATCGACCTCGCCGCTGCGGCCGACGCATCGCTCCGGCCGTCGAGGCCGTGGCTCGTGACGTTGCATGCCGACGCGCCTCGCGGACTCACCGACCGGATGCAACGTCGACTCTGGGCGACCGAGGATGCACTGCTCGCCGCCGTCGGTTCGACGGGTGTGCTCGTGGCGGTGTCGACGGATGCGTCGGGACGGAGTTGGACGTTCCACACCGACCGGTCCGAACGCCCCGCCGAGTGGTTGGGGCAGCTCCGGGGTCGGCGGGTGATCAAGAAGCTGCGCGGGTCGGTCGACCACGATCCGGCCTGGTCACACCTCGATGCGCTCGTCGACGGTCTCGAGTGGTCCGACGGCGAGCCCGAGGGCCGGTGATCGCCGTTCAGCCGTCGACGAGATAGCGGTAGCGATGCGACTCGAGGTAGCCGAGCCGCTCGTAGAGCCTGCGGGCGCCGTGGTTCGTCGCCTCGACGGCGATGACGAGCTCGGAGGCGCCGAGCGCCGCTGCGTGTGGCCCGGCCGCCTGCATGAGCGCCCGGGCGAGCCCTCGACGCCGAGCCTCGGGCCGGACGGCCACACACTGCACGACGGCATGGGGGCCGACGACGACGACCTGGGCGATCGCATCCGGTCGTGACGCCGGGCCGGCGTGGAGGAAGTGGTTGGGAGCCGGCGCGTCCAGCAAGGCCGTGAGGGCCGACCTCGTCGTCGGGGTGTTGCCGCGGCCACCGAGCTCGACGAAGGCGTCGAACCACCCGGGGCCGGGGTGATCCTCGACGGCGATCGGATGCGCATCCCATGGTGGGCGTTCGTGGTCGATCGCCGCCGTCATGACGACGGTCTCGTCACACACGACGACGTCGTCGCCGAGGAGCTCGGCGAGGATGTCGGCGGAGCGGTGATCGCTCACGAGGAACTGGAGCGGAAGCGAGCGGGCGGCGTACCACGCCCGGGCCCGCTCGACGGCGGCGGCGGGGTCGTCGACCACATCCGAGATGCGCACGGTGTTCCCGCGTCGTGTCACACCGGCGGTCGCCCGGAGTGTCCAGCCGGGCACGGTCGACGTGTCGGTCTCGATCGGTGGCCACGCCTCGGCGATCGAGACGTCGAGTGGATGTTCGCTGGTGGGCACGGTCGATCCGGCCGCTCAGGCGCCGGCGGGTCGGCGCTCGTCGCGGATGTACTTGATGAGCTGGAAGAGCGAGAGGCCGGCGATGACCCGGAGTGTGAGGTCGTCCACGAAGATCGCGGCGATCACGGCACCGCCCACGAGCACGACCCCGACCGCGATCACCCACGAGGGCGCGCCGGGCGTCGTGCCTTCCGTGTCGGTCATCCGATCAGTATGGGTGGCCGCGCACGGTCCCCGACCGGTCGGAACCCGGTTCCGTCACTCCGCCGTGCGGCCGCGGCGGCCGCGGCGGCCCTCGCGCTTCTTCGCAACGAGCCGGGTGGTGGCGACGATTTCTTCGACCTCGGGGACCGGGATCTCGCCGTCGAGCACGGCGCGCATCATCGCGAGGTGCTCGGGATTGGAGCCGCAGCAGGCGCCGATGAAGGTGAACCCACGCTCGCGGGCCCGGTGGGCGTAGGCCGCCATCACCTCGGGGGTGCCCGAGTAGTGGAGTTCGGTGCCGTGCCACTCGGGGATGCCGGCGTTGCCCTTCGTGATGAGCGGGATGCCGGGGGCCGCGGCCTGCATCTCGAGCACGGCCGCTTCGGTGTCGGCGAGGTTGTTGCCGCAGTTGGCGCCGATGGCGGCGAGCCCGAGGTTCACGGCGAGTTCGCCGGCCATGGTCCCGTTCACACCCATCATCGTGCGCCCGGCGGTGTCGAAGCTCATGGTGGCGCAGACCGGGAGATCGCAGGCCTGGCGAGCGCCCTGGACGGCGCACTCGAGCTCCTCGAGTGATGACATCGTCTCGACCCAGATCACATCCGCGCCACCGTCGGCGAGGCCGGCGGCCTGCTCGGCGAACGCATCGACGGCTCCGTCGGTGGAGAGCTGACCCATCGGTTCGAGGAGCTCACCGGTGGGGCCCATCGACCCGGCGACGAGCACCTTGCGGGCCGTGGTGGCGTCGGCCACCTCGCGGCCGATCCGAGCGGCGGCGGCGTTGAGTTCGTGGACGCGGTCGTCGAGCTTGTGCAGCTTCAGGCGATAGCGGGTTCCGCCGAACGAGTTCGTCAGGAAGATGTCGGAACCGGCATCGACGTAGGCGGAGTACACCGACTTGACCCGCTCGGGTTCGTCGACGTTCCACGCCTCGGGCGGATCGCCCGAGCCGAGTCCGCGGCGGAACAACTCGGTGCCCATCGCGCCGTCGATCAACATCGTGGTCCGGCCGTCGAGGAGTTCGGAGAGTTCCGCCATGCGGACAGTGTAGGTGTTCGGCTTGACACGGCCGGACGAGTCGATGTCCCCGAGCCCGGTCGGCCCCGGGGAAGGTTGATTTGGTGGTGGACTGTATGGAGGCATACGATCCACGGTGATGACGGAACCCGGGCCGCCACCCTCCCCCGCGTGGCGACGTGTCGAATCCTCCGTGCTGGACACGGGTCGGTTGATCCGCGCCGCCTACGACCATCGCTTCGCCGGACTCGGTCTCAACCTGACCTCGGCCTCGATCGTGGCCTACGTGCGTGACTACGGCCCCGTCTCCCAGACCGGGATCGCTGCGCACCTTCGCATCGGGAAGGCCGCCACGGGCTCGGCCATCGACAAGCTCGTCGACCGCGGTGTGCTCGAGCGCCGCTCCGATCCCGCCGACCGCCGTGTCTGGCAGATCGCCCTCACCGACGAAGGCGAACGATTCGCCTCCGCCGTCGTCGATCTCGACGGCCAGCTCGGCGCCGAGCTCCGCCGGGACATGTCTCGCGACGAACGCCAACTCCTCGCCCGGATGCTCTCGAAGCTCCAGGCCAACAGTCGCTTCTCACTCGGGGAACTGAGTGAGGACGAACGGGCCGACGCCTGCGCCTCGCAGGCGACCGACCCGACCCCCGAACCCCGACAGAAAGCAACCACATGAACGAAGCAGTCATCGTCGACGCCGTTCGCACGCCCGCGGGCAAGCGCAACGGCATGCTCAGCGGCTGGCATCCGGCCGACCTCGCCGCCCACGTGCTCAAGGCACTCGAAGAGCGCAACGGCATCGATCCGGCCATCGTCGACGACGTCGTCATGGGCTGCGTCATGCAGGTCGGCGAGCAGTCGCTCAACATCGGCCGCAACGCCGTGCTCGCCGCCGGCTGGCCCGAGACCGTGCCCGCCACCACCGTCGACCGCCAGTGCGGTTCGTCGCAGCAGGCGCTCCACTTCGCCGCCCAGGGCGTGATTGCCGGGGCCTACGACGTCGCCGTCGCCGCCGGTGTCGAGGTCATGACCCGCACCCCGATGGGTGCATCCATCGTCAAGGGCATGGGGTTCCCGTTCCCCGACCAGATGCAGGAGCGCTACGCCGACTCCGGCCTGCCGCCCCAGGGCATCGGCGCCGACATGATCGCCGATGAGTACGACATCACCCGCGAGCAGCTCGACGCCTTCGGCGCCGAGTCGCAGCGTCGGGCCGAGCAGGCCACCGAAGAGGGCCGCTTCGAGAACGAGATCATCCCGGTGCCCGTCGAGATCGACGGAGAGACCGTGATGATGACCCGCGACGAGGGCATCCGTCCCGGCACGACCGCCGAGAAGCTGGGCAACCTGAAGCCGGCCTTCAAAGAGGATGGGAAGATCACGGCGGGTAACTCCTCGCAGATCTCCGACGGCGCCTCGGCCGTGCTCATCATGAGCCGGGAGAAGGCCGAGGAGCTCGGCCTCAAGCCCCGCGCCGTGATCCGGCACTTCGCCGTGGCCGGCACCGACCCCGTCACCATGCTGAAGGGCCCGATCCCCGCCACCGAGAAGATCCTCGCCAAGTCGGGCATGTCCATCGAGGACATCGACCTGTTCGAGGTCAACGAGGCCTTCGCGTCGGTCGTGTTGGCCTGGCAGGCCGAGCACGGCGCCGACCTCGAGAAGACCAACGTGAACGGCGGCGCCATCGCCCTCGGTCACCCGCTCGGCTGCTCCGGCACCAAGCTCATGACCACGCTCGTCAACGAGCTCGAGCGCACCGGCGGCCGCTACGGCCTCCAGACCATGTGCGAAGGCGGCGGTCTCGCCAATGCCACGATCATCGAGAGGGTGGACGCCTGATGCCGCGCATGAACCTCGAGGGTTCCTCCTCCATCGTCACCGGCGGTGCCTCCGGCATCGGTGAGGCCTCGGCCCGCCAGCTCGCCGCCGCCGGCTCCCGCGTGGTCGTCGCCGACCTCAACGAAGAGCGTGGCCAGGCCATCGCCTCGGAGATCGGCGGCCTCTTCGTCAAGTGCGACGTGACCTCCGTCGAAGACGCCCAGGCCTCCGTGGCCGCCGCGTCGGAGATGGGCCCGCTCCGGGCACTGGTCAACTCCGCCGGCATCGGCTGGGCCGGCCGCACCGTCGACCGCAACGGCGACGCCTTCCCGCTCGACGCGTTCAACCGGGTGATCCAGATCAACCTGGTCGGCTCGTTCAACATGCTCGCCCAGTCGGCGGCCGCCATGTCGAAGACCGATCCGGTCGACGACGACGGCACCCGTGGCGCGATCGTGAACATGGCGTCCGCCGCCGCGTTCGACGGTCAGATCGGCCAGTGCGCCTACTCCGCCTCCAAGGGTGGCGTGGTCGGCATGACCCTGCCGATCGCCCGGGACCTGTCGGCCATCGGCATCCGTGTGAACACCATCGCCCCCGGCCTGATCGACACCCCGATCTACGGCGAGGGCGAGGCCTCCGACCAGTTCAAGGCCCACCTCGGGCAGTCGGTGCTCTTCCCGAAGCGTCTCGGCTCCGGCGAGGAGCTCGCGTTCGGCGTGATGGAGTGCATCACCAACCCGTACATGAACGGTGAGACGATCCGCCTCGACGGCGGCATCCGGATGCCTCCGAAGTGAGTCACCCCGTGACCTGATCAGGTGCTCGCACCTGTCGTGTCGGCGCCCACCCGGTTCTCCGGGTGGGCGCCGCCGCGTGAGACCCCCGTCACGGGTCCGGAGGCCCCGGTGGTAGGTTCGCCAGGCACCGATTGACCAACAACAAGGGGGCGATGATGGGTGTTTTCGATTTCGTGAAGGAAGCCGGGGCCAAGATCGGCATCGGCGAGTCCAAGGCGGAGAAGGAAGAGAAGGCCGCTGCGGAGGCCGCAGCCGAGGCCGCTCGCAAGGAGAAGGCCGTCGCGGCCACCAAGGAGCGTGCCGAGGCCGCCCGCAAGGCGATGCGAGCCCGCAACGCCGATGCGAAGCGTGAGGCCCGCGCCGAGGCGCTCGAGGAGTCGAAGCGTTCGGCTCGTCTCGAGGCCTATGTGAACAAGCTCGACATCGAGATCAAGGATCTCGACATCCGCTTCGACGACGGTGTCGCCACGATCACCGGTGAGGCCGCCACCCAGGAGGCCAAGGAGCGGTGCATCCTCGCCGTGGGCAACTGCCACGGTGTCGGCACGGTCGAGGAGACCATCACGGTCGCCTCCCCGAGCGCGGAGTCCCGCCTGCACGTCGTCCAGTCGGGCGACACCCTCTGGGCGATCGCTCAGGAGTACCTCGGCAACGGCAACCGCTACCCCGAGGTCTTCGAGGCCAACACCCCGATGCTGTCCGACCCCGACCTCATCTTCCCCGGTCAGGTGCTGCGGATTCCCGCCACCTGATCACGACCCGGCGACCACTGTCGCCGGGCACACGGACTCAGCCGCCCGGTGTGGCCGAGCGTTCCCGCACGGGATCCTCGGCCCCCGGGCGGTCGCCGTTGCGGCCTCGGCTCCATCGGCTCCGCCGCTTGCGGGCCAGGCTCGTGGCGATCTCGATCACCGGCACTTCGCCCGTGGCCGGAGCGTCGGCCGGGGTGATGAGGTGCCGTTCGGCCTCGGGGAGCTCCTCGGCGCCACCGTGCAGCACGTTGTCGATCTCGGCGCCGAACAGCACGGCGATGGCGGTGAGGTAGAGCCAGGCGAGGAGCACCGCCACCGCACCGAGGGTGCCGAAGGTGGCCTCGAGCTGGTCGACGTTCGCGGCGAAGGTCCCCATGAGGATCGTCCCGCCGACCCAGACCGTCGTGGCGGTGAGCGTGCCGGCGGTGAGCGGGCGCCGGGCGTCGTCCCGGGGGCCGAGCACCGAACCGTAGAGGGCGGCGATCATCGTGGCGGAGAACGCGATGACCACCGGCCAGCGCAACCAACGCAGCACCGTCTGCAACGTCGAGCCGAGAGGTGTCTCCTCCAGCAGCTCCGGCACGGCGATGACGAGCAGCAGGACGAAGGCGGTGGTCAGCACGGTGGCACCGGCGAGGGCGAGCGCGTAGAGGCGTCCCCGCAACCAGCTGTGGGGGCTCTTGCGTTCGTGGGCGATCCGGATGCCCATGACGAGCGCGTTGACGGCGCCGGAGACCAGCCACAACACACCGGCGAAACCGATGACGAGGCCGATCCCCACCTGGGTGTCGCCGGCCTGGGTCACCGACTCGAGCTGGCGGACGACGAGATCACCGGCGGCGGTCGGGAGGACCTCGGTGAGCGGCTCGATGTTCTGGCGCACCCCTTCGGGTTCGGCGACGAGGCCGTAGACCGCCACCACGGCGACGAGCGTCGGTACGAGCGCGAGGGCGCCGTAGAACGCGACACCCGCCGCGACGAGCATCGTGTAGTGGGCCGTGACGTTGGCCTGGAAGGTTCGGATGAACCGGACGGGTGCGATGATCCGGACAGCTTCGCACTGATCTGGGTGGTTGCCACCGACAACGCCGAGACGAGCGGCCGGGATTCGTCCCGGGGTGTGGTTGTCTCACCCGTCCCGGCGTGCTGAGGTGGGCGACGTGACCACCATCGCCATCACCGGGACCGGGCTCTTCACCCCGTCCGAGTCCATCACCAATGCGGAGCTCGTCGCCTCGCTCTCGGCGCATGTCGAGGAGTTCAACGCCGAGCATGCGGAGGCGATCGCCGCTGGTGACGTGGCGGCCAAGGAACTGCCGGTCGAGGCGTTCATCGAGAAGGCGTCGGGCATCGTCAGCCGCCACGTGATGGATCGTGACGGCGTGCTCGACCCCGAGCGGCTCCGCCCCCGGTTGCCGCTGCGTGGTGAGGACGAGATCAGCCTCCAGGCGGAGATGGCGATCGCCGCCATCGAACCGGCGCTCGCCCAGGCGGGCCGTACCGGTGCCGACGTCGACGCCGTGATCCTCGGTGCGTCGAACATCCAGCGGGCCTATCCGGCCGTGGCGATCGAGGTCCAGGCCGCCCTCGGTGCCTCCGGTTGGGCCTACGACATGAACGTCGCGTGCTCCTCGGCCACGTTCTCCATGCAGGCCGGCGTCGACGCGCTCCGCAACGGCACCGCCTCGTGCGTGGTGGTGGTCAACCCCGAGATCACGAGCGCCCATCAGGCGTGGAACCAGCGCGACCACCACTTCATCTTCGGTGACGCCTGCACCGCCACCGTGCTGGAGCGCAGCGACGACGCCGTCGCCGCCGAGCGCTGGGAGGTGCTCGGCACGAAGCTCGCCACCCAGTTCTCCAACAACATCCGCAACGACTTCGGCTTCATCAACGTCGCGGAGGACGGCGAGCGCCACGCCGACGAGCTCCAGTTCCGTCAGAACGGCAACCGGGTCTTCAAAGACGTCTGTCCACTCGTCTCGGCCCACATGAACGAACACCTCACCGAGCTCGGCCTCGAACCGTCGGGTGTGCGCCGGTTCTGGCTCCACCAGGCCAACCTCAAGATGAACCAGCTCATCGCGAAGGGTGTGCTCGGACGGGTGCCCGACGCGACCGAGGCGCCGGTGATCCTCGACACCTACGCCAACACGTCGTCCGCCGGGTCGGTGATCGCCTTCCATCTCCACCGAGACGGATTGGCCGACGGCGACGTGGGTGTCATCTGCTCCTTCGGCGCCGGGTACTCGGTCGGCAGTGTCGTGGTGCGTCGGGTCTCGGTCTGATCGGGCCGGCGCACTCCCCCGCCATGTCGACGCAGCGACCCGGGATCGAGCCGGTCTCGTCGGGCCTCCCGGCGGGTTGGCGCTTCGACGACGCGCCCCTGCCCGCCGGCGGTCGGCGCTGGACCCTCACCGCCGACCCGGGGGCGGTCGCGGCCGCCTCGACGGGTCGCTTCGCCCATCCCGGTCCCGGGGTCGACCTCGTGGTCGATCCGGCCGCCGGTGAGCGGTGGCGGGTCGGTGGTTGTGCGTTCACCCAGTTCGGGCTGCCCGTCTGGGCCGGGCCCGACCTGGACTTCGACTTCGAGCCGGCGGACAACCTGCGGGCGCCACCGGCGATGCAGCCCTGCTGGTTCCGCCTCGCCGAGGACGACTGGGCACTGCTCGCCCCGATCCGGCACTGGCACGATCAGATCGTCAGCCTCGTCGAGACCGACGACGGGCGGCGGCTCCGGTGGGGGCCGCACGGCGACCTGACCCAGGTGGCGCCCGACTGGTCCATCGAGCTCGAGGTGCGGCGTGGCCCGTCGTTGCGGGCCCTGATCGGCGCCTGGGGTGCCGGCGTGCGCGAGCGTGCCGCCACCGTCGACGTCGACCGACACCTCGACGTCGCGACCTCCCACCTGTCGTACTGGACCGACAACGGTGCGGCCTACTGGTATCGCAACGAACCGGGCCGCAGCCTCGCCCAGACCGTCGTCGACGTCGTGGACGATCTCGACGAGCGCGACGTCCCGATCCGGGCGGTCGAGCTCGACTCGTGGTTCTACGACCACGAGGTCGCCCGGCCGGTGAGCCCGGACGACTATCCCGAGGAGGTGCCGCCGACCGGACTGCTCCGGTGGGAGGCCCGGGCCGACACCGTGCCGATGGGCATGCCCGCGTTCGCCGAGGCGCTCGACGGGCACCCGCTCATCCTGCACTCCCGTCACCTGTCGATTCACGCCGACGGCGTCGACGACGACTGGTGGCTCGACCGCTGCGCCCACCCGAGTGACCCGTCGTGGTTCCGCGGCTGGTTCGAGCGGGCCCGTGCCTGGGGCGCCACCACGATCGAACAGGACTGGATGCTCCTGTACTGGTTCGGTGTCCGCCAGCTCCGGGAGGGATCCGGTCGGGCGGCCGAGTGGCTCGACACGCTCGACGCCCTTGCCGCCGAGCACGACCTGCACCTGTGGTTCTGCATGGCCAATCCGCCCGACATCGTGCACGCCGCCACCCTGCGACGGGTCTCGGCGATCCGGACGAGCGACGACTACCGCTTCGCCGATGACCCGGCGCTGCTGTGGCGCTGGTTCCTGACCGTCAACCTGCTCGCCGACGGGCTCGGCATCCCGGCGTTCAAGGACTGCTTCTTCTCCGCCGGCGTCGACGACCTCGACACACCCGGGCCGACCGACGGTGACCCGCACCACGAGGTCGAGGCGTTGCTGTCGGCACTGTCCGCCGGCCCCGTCGGCATCGGCGACCGGATCGGCCGCACCGAGACGGCGATCGTGGCCCGCTGCGTCCGGGCCGATGGTCGGATCGTCGCCCCGGACCGCCCGCTCGTGATCCGCGACGACGACCTCGACCCGGCCGGGGAGGTCACCTGGGCCTCGACCGTCGCCGGCGACAGCGTCGTCGTGGTGGCGCTCCACACGGGCCCCGGCGACGCCGCCGCGGCCGGATGGCCGCTGCGCGACGCAGTGGCTGCCGCCGGGGTCGCACCGGGCGGCGACGCGCCTGCGTGGGTCGTCTACGACTGGCGAGCCCGGACCGCCCGGATCGTCGAGGCCGAGTCCGATCTGCGGGTGACGCTCGGTCGCCGCGACTGGGCCCAGCTCGTCCTCGTGCCGCTCGCCCCGGACGGCCCGACGCTGCTCGGTGACCTCGATCGGCACACGACACTCGGGGCCGCACGTGTGCACGGCGATCGCGTGCTCGGCGAGCCCGGCGAACGGGTCGCGCTCGGGTGGTTCACCGCCGACGGCGAGGTCGTCACCGTCGTCGTGGAGATCGGGGCCGACGGAACCTCACCCGTCTCCGGTGGTCTGCCGCGATCGTGACCGAAGTCCGGCCTATCGTCGGCCGGGTGAGCGAACCGACCCGCCCGACGCTGCTCATGCGTCGACTCCGCTTCGGCCTCGCGGCCGTGGTCGTGGTGGTGGCGGTGTTCGCGATGTTCCGGTTCGGCCTGAGCTGGTACCGCAGCTTCGGCACCGACGAGGAGACCTCGACCTGGCTCCTCGTGGCCGGGTTCGCCACGTTCGTCGTGCACGCCCTCCTGCTCGCCGGTGTGCGCGAGGGCGCCCGGGTCCCCACCGCGATGCTCGCGGTCGGGATCTTCGCGATCGGCCGCGCCCACCGCAACGTGGGCGAGAGTCTCCTCGGTGACCTCCCCCGGTCGATGGACTGGACCTCGTCGGCCACCGCGGTCGCCGTCCTGATCGTGCTGGGTTGTGTCGGTCTGGTCGCCCTCGATCGGGTCGAACGGCCCGATGCCGACACGATCAGCAACGTGGTCGTCACCTTCGGGTTCGTGCTCGCGATGGGCGTCGGGATCGGCTGGGTGCTCGAGCAGTGGCAGGACGAGGTCGTCCCGGTCGACGAGGTCACCACCGACGGCGCCGACGAGGACGCCTCGGACGACGGCTAACCCCGTCGCATCCCGGCTCGGGGTGCGATCCGGTCGGCCCACTCCCGCACCACCTCGGCCACCTCGGTCGGCCGCTCCGGGAGCAGCGCGTGCCCGGCCCCCTCGATTGTCACGAGCTCGGCGCGTGCCCCGATGAGCTCGACGAGCAGCTCGGCGTTGCGTGGCGGGGCGATGGCATCCGCGGCCGGCTGGACCACGAGCACGGGTGCCGACGACCCCGCCGCACCCCACACCGCCACCGGCGTGGCGATCGAGGCGTGGTTCTGCCCGTCGACGACCTCGGGGAACCAGCCGTCGGCCCAGACCGACGGATCGTTGCCATCGGCGAAGAAGCAGGTCGCCACGGCAGCGAGGTGCGTCGTCGGATCGAGCGAGCGGTCGAACACCTGGAAGAACGGTGGCCACATCTCCTCGGGCATCGGGACCATGCCGCCACAGGCCAACAGGGCCACCCCCGACACCAGCTCGGGGTGGCGTGTCGCCAACATCCGGACGATCCGGTTGCCGTAGGCGTGGCCCAGTACCAGCGCCGGGCCGGCGTCGAGCGACCGGATCACGGCCGCGTGGTCGTCGGCCAGCTCGGCCAGGGTCAGATCGTCCCGGTGACCGGTGGAGGCGCCGATCCCCCGCGGCTCGGGCCGCAGGACCCGTCGGCCGGCCCCGGCGAGCGCCGTGGTGAGCCGGTCGAAGTCGGCGGCCGCCCGACCGGCAGACGGCACGAGCACGATCGCCGAGCCGTCGATCGGGCCCTCGTCGAACACCTCGATCTCGACCGTCGACCGGCCGTCGTCGGGGGTGCGTCGGATGATCGGTCGTCGACGTGCGTCGGTCATCGTCGCTCACCTAGGTTCGCCCGCATGCAGCTCTCGATGATGGTGAGTTACTCCGACGACATCAAGGCCGCCACCGACAAGGTGCGTGCGCTCGAGTCGGCCGGACTCGATCTGGCCTGGGTGGCCGAGGCCTACAGCTTCGACGCGGTCTCGATGATGGGGTACCTCGCGGCCCGGACCGAGACGGTCCAGATCGGGTCGGGCATCCTCAACGTCTACAGCCGCACGGCCTCCTGTATCGCACAGACCGCGGCGGGCCTCGACTACGTGTCGGACGGTCGGTTCGTCCTCGGCCTCGGTGCCTCCGGCCCCCAGGTCGTCGAGGGGTTCCACGGCGTCGCCTACGAGAAGCCGATGCCCCGCATCCGGGACTACATCGAGGTGACCCGCCAGGCGCTGCGGCGGGAGAAGATCCAGCACGACGGCAAGGCCGTCCAGGTGCCGCTGCCCGAGGGGCAGGGCACGGGCCTCGGCAAGCCCCTCAAGTTGATCAACCATCCGGTCCGCAACGAGATCCCGATCTTCTGGGCGTCGCTGCAGCCGTTGTCGGTGCGGAACACGGCCCGCCACGCGGATGGCTGGCTGCCGGTGTTCTTCGATCCCGAGAAGTTCCACAACGTCTGGGGCGACGACATCAAGGCCGGCACGGCCACGCGCGACCCCGAGCTGGGGCAGCTCCAGATCTCGGCCGGCGGCATGGTGGCGATCGACGAGTCGCTCACGGGTGAGGCCCAGCAGCGGGTGCTCGACCACGCACGCCCGAACGTGGCGCTCTACGCCGGTGGCATGGGCGCTCGGGACAAGAACTTCTACAACGACATCGTGAAGGCCTACGGCTACGAGTCCGAGGCGATCGAGATCCAGGATCTGTATCTCGATGGCAAGAAGGCCGAAGCGGCGGCGGCGGTGCCCGCCGAGCTCCTGGAGAACACGAACCTCGTCGGGCCGGCCGGCTACGTGAAGGAACGCCTGGCGGCCTACGCCGAAGCCGGCGTCACCCACCTGCAGATCTCGCCGGTCGGCGATCCCGTCGAGACGGTCGGCAAGCTGAAGGAACTGCTCGGCTGAGCGCCGCTCGCCTCGCTGGCGCTCGGCTCGTTTCCGTGCTTCCTCGCTGAGGCTCGCCACGACCGCCGCGGTGCCGGGGTGGGCTCGCCCAGAGGCGTAGGCTCTCGGTGTGTCCGACGAGCTGGCTCTCGAACAGGCGGCGCTCGATCGGATCCGTCTCGTGCACGCCGCACATCTCGACGGCGCCCGGGCCCAGGCCGAACAGCTCGCGTCGGAAGCGGCCGAGTCGACGAGCGACGGCATCCGCGACCTCGTCGACGAGGACGCCGAGGTCGATGCCGCCGTGGCCGCGGCGATGGTCCGTCAGCTCTCCGCCCGGGCGATGCACGCCATCCGGCGGGTCGACGAACTCGAGGGCATGGGGGAAGCACTGGCCTTCGGCCACACGACCGACACCGACGGGCGGGTGCTGCGGGTCGGGCGGCTGACCGTCATCGATCCCGATGACGACGATGCGCTGCTCGTCGACTGGCGGGCCGAGGCCGCCGTGCCCTTCTACCAGGCGACGCCGGTCGAGCCGCTGGGTGTCAGCCGACGTCGCCATCTCCAGTACGGCGACAGGCTCGCCGCCGGCCAACGCGGGGCCGGCAATGCCTCGGGCGACCTCGTCGACTTCTCCGACGAACTCTTCGACGTCGATGACGTGGTGGCCGCCGGTGCGGAGTCCGATCGCACGGTGTCGGTGGACGGACTCCGGGGGGAAGCGGCGCTGTTGGCCGCGCTCGACGCACCCTCGGCGGAGCAGATGCGATCGGTCGTGGCGACCATCCAGGCCGAACAGGACGCCGTCGTGCGTGCACCCTCAGAAGGAGCGCTCGTGGTCCAGGGCGGTCCGGGGACCGGCAAGACCGTCGTGGCACTCCACCGGGCCGCCTATCTCCTGTACGCCCAGCGGGCTCGTCTCACCGACACCGGTGTGCTCGTGGTCGGCCCGTCGCACCGGTTCCTCGGCTACATCCGGGAGGTGTTGCCCTCGCTCGGCGAGACGGGCGTGGTCTCGGCCGTTCCCGCCTCGCTCTACCCCGGGATCCTCCTCGGCCACGCCGAGTCGGTCGCGAGCGCCGAGCGGAAGGGTCGGGCCGATCTCGCCGACGCACTCGTGCGGGCGCTTCGGCTGCGTCGCCGCCGACCCGATGGCGACCTCGTGCTCTGGTACGGCTCGCGCCGTGTCGTGCTGCGTGCCGACGGGCTCCACCTCGCGTTCGCCCGTGCCGCGCAGGAGGCACGCCACAACGACGGCGCCGCCGTGTTGCGCGACGAGCTGCGTCGTCAGTTCCTCGCCGAGGTCCATGATCCGACGTTCATCGACGCCGACGACGCCCGACACACCTTCGATCACAACGACGCGGTCGAGGAGTTCTGCCTCCGCCACTGGCCGTCACTCTCACCCGAACAGGCGCTGAACGACCTCCTCGGCTCGCGGGCGATGCTCGCCGCGATCGGCTTCTCCCCCGATGACGTCGACCTGTTGCATCGTCCCCGGACACCGGAGCGCGAGCTCGGTGATCGTCGCTGGTCGGATGCCGATGTCCCGCTCCTCGACGAACTCGAGGAACTGCTCGGCGTCGTCGGCGGCACCGTGCAGACCCGTCGCGATGCGGAGCGCGACGACGCCGATGAGTTCGAACAGGCCCGACGCGCCGATCTCGACCGGCGAGCCGCCGAGCTCGAAGCCCGGGGCGGTGACGACGGCGAACTCGGCGTCGAGGTGTCGGCCCTGTCGTTCGAACAGCTCGCCGAACTCGACACCGAACTCACCGAGGAGTTGCTCTCCGGTCTGGAGGCCGACCCCTACCCGGACGACGAGCCCGACCCGGGACCGTGGATGGGATGGGAAGCGCATGGCTGAGCAGGGTTGGGTCCCGTCGGACCGGTTCGTCGACCCCGTCGACGACGAGAGCGACCGGTTCGCCGAGGCCGATGCGGTCACCGAGCTCCAGGCCGATCGGGTCGACGACGTCGCCGAGCGGCTCGCCGCCGTCGTCGACCTCGCGGCCGGCCTGCGCCAGTGGCGCTTCGGCCACGTGATCGTCGATGAGGCCCAGGACCTCACGCCGATGCAGTGGCGCATGATCACACGCCGGGCCATCGGCGGTTCGATGACCGTCGTCGGCGATCTGGCCCAGCGCTCCGAGGGTGGGGTGCGCTCGTGGGACGAGCTGTTGCCGGCCGAGGTCGGGCCCACGACCCATCGGGAGCTGTCGGTCAACTACCGGTCGCCGAGCGAGATCAACGACGTCGCCACCCGATTGCTCGACACCCGCGCCCTCGACATCGGCGCCTCCCGCTCCATCCGGTCGACCGGACACCCCGTGCGCGTCGTCGACCGGGGTGCCCGGGGGTGGGCCGAGGCGGTCGTCTCGACCGTCACGTCGTTCGTGGCCGACCGGCCCGGGCGGGTCGCCGTGGTACATCCGGCGGGCTGGGACGCGCTCGAGGAGCTCGACGACCTGGTCGTGCCGGGAGCGCCACAGCTCGACGTCGTGTCGGCCACCGGGGCGAAGGGTCTCGAGTTCGACCACGTCGTCGTGGTCGACCCGCTCGCGATCGTCCGGCCCGCCGATCTCTACGTCGCCGTCACCCGCGCCACCCAGCGCCTCGCGATCGTGCACGCCGGCGTGCTCCCCGACGCACTCGCTCGGGCGCTCAGCCCCGGCGACCGCTGAGCTGCGATCACGCCGCCAGGCGGCGCACGTGGTCGACGATCCGGTCGACGGCCTCGGCCAGACGTTCGTCGTCGACACACAACGACACCCGGACCCAACCGTCGGCGGCCTCGCCGAACGCGCCGCCGTCGAGCACCGACACAGCGGCGCCGGTGAACAACGACTCGGCGAACGCCGCCGACGCCGATCCCGGCCGCTTGGTCTCGACCCCCACCAACGCCGGAGCCAGACCCGACACGTCGACCATGACGAACATGCCGGCGGCGGGTGTCAGCACCCGGATCGGCAGGCCGTCGTCGGCGAGGCCCTCGAGTCGGGACACGACGAGATCACGACGCCGTCGGTAGCGGTCACGCATGGTGGCCGGGGTCGAGCCCGCCTCGGTCAGCGCCGCGACCGCGCCCTCCTGGACGAACCCGGGGAGCCCGTACAGCATGGCGAGTCCCAGCAGCCCGAGCTGGCGGACGACTGGTCGTGGAGCGACGGCCCAGCCCGCCCGCCAGCCGGTCATCGCGTGCGACTTGGAGACACTGCCGGTGAGCACGGTGCGCTCCGTCAGCCCGGGTCGGGTGCGGATGGATCGATGTGGGCCGTCGAAGACCAGGTCGGCGTACACCTCGTCGGCCACGACCCACAGGTCGTGGCGGCGTGCGAGATCGGCCAGGGCGTCGAGTTCGTCGTCGTCGAGGCACACACCGGTCGGGTTGGCCGGTGAGGCGAACATGAGCCCGCGGGTCCGGTCGGTGACGGCGGCCTCGATGGCGGCCAGATCGGGTCGGAAGCCGTCGAGTGGTGCGACGGGGACGGCGACGGCGCCCGCCGCGCCGAGGGTGGCGGCGTAGGTGACGTAGGCCGGGTCGGCGACGAGTACCTCGTCGCCCGGATCGAACAGCACCTGCACGGCCGCGAACAGGGCGTTCTGGGTCCCGGCGAAGCTCATGACCTCGTCCGGATCGATCTCGACCCCCACCTGGGCTCCGACGTGCTCGGCGATCGCCGACCGGAGCGCCGCCCGCCCGGCGATCGGCGTGTAGTGGTGATCACCGCTGCGGAGCGCGTCCACGGCGGCGTCCACGGCCGCGATCGGTGCGTCGGACTCGGGATCACCGACGCTGAGCACGATCACGTCCTCGCCACGGGCGGCAGCGGCCTGGCCTCGGCCGTGGATCTCCCAGGCCTCCGCTCCCGTGCCACCGAGGGCCTCGCAGCGACGGGCCAGCCGGGGCCCGGTCACGGGGCCCCCACCGGCTTCGGTGCGGCCACCCAGTCGAGGAACCGTCGCCGATCCCAGGTGTTGACGACCAGGTCGGCCGGCGCCCAGCCCCGCTGGGCCGTCCGCACGCCGTACTCGATGCGGCCGAGCTCGGAGGTGTGGTGGGAGTCGGTGTTGATCACCAGCTTCACCCCACGGTCGACGGCCTTGCGAACGACGTCCGAGGCGGCATCGAGGCGTTGGAGCGCACCGTTGACCTCGAGGGCGACGTCGAAGAAGTGGAGCGCCTCCAACACGACGTCGACGTCGATCTCGATGCCGGGGCGCCGTCCGATGTAGCGCCCGGTCAGATGGCCGATCGAATGGACCGTCGGGTCCGCGATCGCCGCGACGAGCCGGGCGGTCTGATCCCGGACCGACTGATCGAAGTGGGAGTGGACCGAGGCGACCGTGTAGTCGAACAGGCCCCGGAAGTCGGCGTCGTAGTCGAGGCCACCACTCCCTCCGATGTTGAGCTCACACCCCCACAGCAGGGTCGTGTCGGGATGGGCCTCCTGGACCCGGGCGATGTGCTCGCGGTGCTCGAGCATCTCTTCGGCGGTCGAACCGTTGATCGCGAGGTCGACCCCGTGATCGGTGATCGCGAGGTAGTCGTACCCCCGGCCGGCGGCCACGGCGACCATCTCCTCGACGGTCGACCGTCCGTCTCCCGACCGATCGGTGTGGTAGTGCAGATCACCACGGATGTGGTCCACCGTCACGAGATCGGGCAACGCCCGTGCGGCGGCGGCGGCCACCTCACCGGTCCCCTCACGCATCTCGGGTGGCACGGGATCGAGGTCGAGGGCGGCGTAGATGTCGGCCTCCCTGACCCGGGCGACGAGCGTCGGCTCGACGCCATCGGGAGCGTCGTCGTCGGGTTGTTCGAACAGCCCGTACTCGTTGAGCGTCATCCCCCGCTCGAGGGCGCGCTGGCGGAGCTCGATGTTGTGCGCCTTCGAGCCGGTGAAGTAGAGCGTCGCGGCCCCGAACTGCTCGGGCTCCACCACCCGGACGTCGATCTGGAGCCCGGTGAGGGTGAGGAACGACGTCTTCGTCGAACCCGACAGGATCACCTCGGACGCCTCGGGATGGGCACGCACGGCGGCCATCACGGGCTCGGGGTCGAGCGAGGCCACCGTGATGTCGATGTCGCCGATCGTCTCGGACATGCGGCGCAGCGAGCCACAGACCTGGGCCTGTTCCACGCCGTCGAGCGCCTCGAGGTCGGCGACGAGCCGTTCCGACAGCGGCAGTGCGTCGGCGATCGGGGTCCGTCGGTCCTTGCCCGACATGCCGAGCCGTTCGATCGCCTTCGCGATCTTCTGCTCACTCGTGGCCCCGAGGCCCGGCAGCGTGCGGAGCTTCTCCTCCGCGATCGCCACCTTGAGCGCCTCGACGTCGTGGACCCCGAGCTTCGCCCGCACGAGCTGCACGGTCTTCGGACCCATACCCGGGATCCGACTCATCTCGACGACCGATGGTGGGTACTCCTCACGGAGCTTCTCGAGCTTCGCCACGACGCCGTCGTCCACGAGCTCGCGGATCTTCGAAGCCGTCGCCTTGCCGACGCCCTCGAGGGCAACCAGCTCCTTCATCGTCATCGGGGCGATCTCGAGCCCCGTGGCCATCAGGCCCCGTTTCGCGTTCTCGTAGGCCCGCACCTTGAACGACTGCGGACTGCCTTCGTCGAGTGCGGTGAGTGCGGCCAGCTCGTCGAGCATGGCGAAGATCGCGGTGTTCGTCGTCACGCAGCCGAACGTATCCGCCGGGGCCGATCGCCGCCGTGACGACGCCGCTCGTTCGGCCGGGAGAAGAAATCCGGAAATTTCTCCCGGGTACCTGTCGATCCCGGATCGAGCCTGCGTCATCTCCGTGACCGGCCGCCACAGGAGGGGGCCACACACCACGGAGGGACACCCCATGAGCACCACCACCGATCTGATCAACGAGTCGGTCTCCATCGAGATCGCCGCCACGCCGGAGGTCGTCTTCGACCTCGTCACCGATGTGACCCGCATGGGCGAGTGGAGCCCCGAGACCGTCGAGGCCCGGTGGCTCGACGGGCACACCGACGCCGCGGTGGGACACCGGTTCCAGGGCAAGAACAAGCTCGGCTTCCTGACCTGGGCCACCAAGCCCGAGGTCACCGAGCTCGAGCGTGGACGCACCTTCGCCTTCGAGGTGCCCGGCAAGGGTGGCCCCGAGTGGCGCTACGAGTTCCGCCCGACGCCGACCGGTGTCGAGGTGACCGAGTCGGTCGTCCAGGAGACCCGCTCCCCCGCGCCGCTCCGGCTGCTGCAGCGTCTCGGCGGCGCCGCCGACCGGGGGCAGAACCTCCGTGCCGGCATGACCACCACCCTCGAGCGTCTCAAGGCCGCCGCCGAGGCCTCGGATGCCGCCCCGGATTCGGCCGATCCCGGTCGGGTGACGGCATGACGAGTCCGAGTACGAGAAACTTGCACCCCGAAAGGATGTTCCTGTCATGACCGAGTACATGATCCTCGCCTACTCCGACGAGCACCGCCCCGGCCCGGAGCCCGGCACCCCCGAGTTCGGCGAGTACATGGGTGGCTGGATGGCGTACAACCAGATGCTCATCGATGGTGGCCATTGGGTCTCGGGGGCGTCGTTGGCGCCGACCGGGACGGCCACGACCGTGACGGTGGCCGGTGACGCGGAGGCCACGATCACCGATGGTCCGTATGCCGAGACCAAGGAACAGCTCGGTGGCTACTACCTCGTGAGCGCCGCCGATCTGGACGAGGCCATCGAGCTCGCCAAGCGACTGCCCATCACCGACGGGGCCTTCGAGGTCCGCCCCGTCGCCTTCCGCCCCGACGCCTGATTCCCGTGAACACCCCGAAACCGACTTCCGAGAGGACGAACTGCGATGCCCGAATACATGATCCTGCTCTACTCCGACGAGAGCGTCGAGATGCCCGAGCCCGGCCAACCGGGCTTCGATGAGATGATGGGAGCGTTCATGGCGTACAACCAGATGCTCATCGATGGTGGCCATTGGGTCTCGGGGGCGTCGTTGGCGCCGACCGGGACGGCCACGACCGTGACGGTGGCCGGTGACGCGGAGGCCACGATCACCGATGGTCCGTATGCCGAGACCAAGGAACAGCTCGGTGGCTACTACCTCGTGAGCGCCGCCGATCTGGACGAGGCCATCGAGCTCGCCAAGGCGGTGCCGATCCCCTTCGGTCACTTCGAGGTCCGCCCCGTCGCCTTCCGGCCCGACGCCTGACACATGCCCGACGACGCCCGACCCGACGCCGACGCACCGGCCGGCCCCCCTGGCCTGGACGCTGACGTCGCCCGGGCACTCGTCGAGCTGTCTCGCCGTCATGCCGGTCGGGTGATCGGTGTCCTCGCCTCCCGCTTCCGTGACCTCGATCTCGCCGAGGACGCGGTGGCCCAGGGCCTGGCCGATGCCGCCAGGACCTGGCCGGAGCGAGGGATCCCCGACACGCCGCCCGCCTGGTTGATGACCGTTGCGAAACGCAACGCCATCGACCGGCTGCGCCGGGCCGATGCCGAACGGCGTCGGCTCGAACGTGTCGCACCCGACGTCCTCGAACGCACCCGACCGGGTACGGCCGGAGGACGACACATGATCGATGACCACACCCCCGACACCCCCTCGGATCCCGAGCCCGGCGCCGATGCGACCGGCGCCGGCGACGGGACCGATCTCACCGCCCTCGATGAGGGCCAACTCCGCCTCATGCTCCTGTGCTGCCACCCGGCGCTCGATCGGGATGCGCAGGTGGCGCTGACGCTGCGCCTCGTCGGTGGCCTCACGACCACCGAGGTCGCCCACGCGCTGCTCGTCTCGGAGCCCACCATGGCCCAGCGCATCGTGCGGGCCAAGCGCAAGATCCGCGACGCCGCGATCCCGATGTCGGTCCCGGCCGACCCGGCCGAGCGGATCGACGCCATCCTCACGGTGCTCTACCTCGTGTTCAACGAGGGCTACCTGAGCCACTCCGACGGCCCGACGATCCGCGGCGAACTGACCGAGTCGGCCCGCCGCCTCGCCATCGAGCTGGCGGGTCTCGTGCCCGACCACGCGGAGTCCCACGGTCTGGTCGCCCTCACCTCGTTCCTCGAGGCCCGGCGATCGACCCGGCTCGACACCGAGGGCGACCTCGTGTTGCTGGAGCACCAGGACCGTTCGAAGTGGGACCTCCGCACGATCGGGGTCGGCAACGCCGCACTCCATCGTGCGATGTCGCTTCGGATGCCCGGCCGATTCCAGGTGGAGGCGACCATCGCCGCGTTGCACGCCAACGCACGGACCGCGGACGCCACCGACTGGCCGACCATCGCCACGCTGTACGGACAGCTCGTGGCGATGACGGGATCACCGGTGGTGGTGCTCAACCACGCCGTGGCCCTGGCCATGGCCGACGGTCCGGACGCCGGTCTGCGTCGGCTCGCCGAGCTCGACGGCCTCGACGACTATCACCTGCGTCACTCGACCGAAGCCGAACTGCTGTTGCGTGCCGGACATGCCGACGAGGCCGTGGTCGCTTTCGACCGTGCGCTCGCCCTGGGGCCTCCGGAAGCGGAACGGCGGCATCTCGAGCGGCGCCGTTCCGCGGCGTCCGCCGCCTGACCGGGATCAGGGGCAGCAGCTGCTCGGGCCGGAGCCGGCGTCGGAGGTGACGACGACGTTGTCGAACTGCTCGTTGTCGCCGGTCTTCACGTACCACTCCCAGCGTTGGCCGTCGGGTGCGGTGAGCCAGGTCTCGGTCTTGTCGGCGAAGCAGCACATCGTGTCCTCGACGCCGGTCGTCTCGAGGCCGGAGGCGGACATCCGGGACTCGGCCGCCGTGACCTGCAGCGCCTGCTCGACCTCCACCCCGAGGTGGTTCAGCGAGTTGCCGGCGCCGTCCTCCATGAGGACGAGCTTGAGCGGTGGCTGGGAGATCTCGAAGTTGGCGTACCCCGGCTTGGTCTTGGCCGGCGTGGTGTCGAACATCTTCGAGTAGAAGTCGATCGCGGTGTCGAGGTCGTCGACGTTGAGGGCGAGTTGGAGCCGCATGGGCACTCCTCGGGTTGAAGGACAATGGATCGACGAACGTCGATATGGCGACTGTATTGATCGCATCGACAGGCGTCAATACAATCTTCGGTGTGAGCTCCCGCATCTCCTTCGACCCGTCCGACCCCCTGTGTTGTCAGCCGCTCGCGTCCGGTCCGATGGGTGACGACGACGCGAGGGAGTTGGCCGACCTGCTCAAGGCGCTGGCCGACCCGGTTCGCCTGCAGATCGTCTCGTTGGTGATCGCCGCCGACAGCGGCGAGCTCTGTGCCTGTGACCTCCCCGAGCAGCTCGGACGCTCGCAGCCCACGATCTCGCACCACCTCACCAAGCTCGTCTCCGCCGGGTTGCTCCAGCGGGAACAGCGCGGGAAGTGGGCCTGGTTCCGCCTGGCCGATCGCCGCCTCGCCGCGTTGGCGGAGGTGCTGCGGCCCACACCCGTGGCGTGACCCGGCTCCGGGTCGAACCCGTCGTCGATCTCGCGAGCCTCCCGATCGACGGCCTCGCCGAACGGGCCGAGCGCGAGGGCCACGGGATGGTCCGGGTGTTGGTCGACGAGTGGCGATCGGGGACGAACCGCTTCGACGGCCCCGGTGAACGGCTCGTGGTCGCCTGGCTCGACGGTGCCGACGGACCACGGCTGGCAGGCGTCGGCGGCCTGACGATCGAGCCGTCACAGCCCGACGACGCGACCGTTCGACGGGTCCGCCGGGTCTACGTCGAAGCGGACCTCCGACGCCGTGGCGTGGCCGCGGCGATGCTGGCCGATCTGATGGCGCACGCCGAACGCAGTGGCGTGCGAGCCCTCACGCTTCGGACGAACCACGCCCCAGCAGCGAGATTCTACGAAGCCCTCGGCTTCCGTCCGGTGTCGGAACCGACGGTGTCGCATCGTCGCCACGGAGGTCGATGACGGGTTCGTCGTTCCCGACGAGCTGATCCGTGAGATAGCGGATCCGGGCCCGCAGCAGGCCGAGTCCCGGCTCGTCGGGGCACACCTGCGGCGCCGAGGTCGGGCGGTCGAACACCATGTGGCGCGGATCCGTCGGGTCGAATGCCGGCCAGGTCGGGCGGCCGGGGCTGTTCGGCGTGCCCGTGGCCGCGAACGCGAACCAGTGGTCGCCCATCGCCCGGGTGAGGAGATGCGCGTCGGGTGCGACCGGGAGCCCCGGCAGGGTCGAGCCGAACACGTGCACGATCTCCGCCGCGTGGTAGGCGCCGGCGGTCTGCCCCTCGAGGTGTGAGGTGGAGCGGAAGTGATACCGATAGCACGGCGCTCCCACGGCCCCGTGGGTGCGGCTGGCGTGGTCGACGTGCACACCGAACATGTGGTCGGCCATGTGGGTCTGGACGGCGGCCGTCTCCCCCGAATCGAGACCCGGGTAGGCGGCGACGAGACGATCGACGGCGTCTTCGGAGCCGTGCGACCAGGCGAGCGCGGCTCGGACCTCCTCACCCGACGGGCCGTGGTCTTCGCCGAACTCCGGGCCGGCCGGGTGCATCATCGAGCCGAACAGCGACGCCTCGTCGGCGTTGTAGCCGATCAACAGCGGCACCGGCGCCTGATCGCCGAGCGTGAAGGCCGACATCGGCTCCATCGGCAGGTGGTGGCCGTCCACGATCGGGAAGCAGTGCCGGACGGCCTCCTCATGCTCCCGGTAGACCGCCTGGAGCTCCGAGGCGCCCATCGCCCGGAGGCGTTCCAGCTGGCCCGGTTCGCTGCCGACCGCCGCGTCGGCGAAGGCGACCCCGGCATCGTGTGCCGAGGACAGGGCGAGCACCGGGCGATCGAGGTGGATCCAGCGACCACCGTCGGACGGGCTCTGGCTGATGGCCTTGTGGAACAGGCCGCGGGCCGCCGGCGCGGTCATGAGGTTCAACACGGCCATCCCGCCGGCCGACTCCCCGAAGACCGTGACGTTGTGGGGATCGCCACCGAAGCCGGCGATGTTGTCGCGCACCCACTCGAGCGCGGCGATCTGGTCGAGCAGGCCGTAGTTGCCCGAGACTCCCTCGGGGTTCTCGTCCGAGAGTTCGGGGTGGGCCAGGAAGCCGAACATCCCCAGGCGGTAGTTGATGGTCACGAGCACACAGCCACGCTCGGGCAGGGCGTTCGACTGATACATCGGCTCGTTGCACGAGCCGTCGGTGTGGTTGCCACCGTGGATCCAGACCATCACCGGGAGGCCTTCGGCATGGGCCGGTGCCCGGACGTCGAGGGTGAGGCAGTCCTCGTTCTCCTTCGACGGGGCGAGCGTCACGGCCTTGGCCATGGCGGTCGCCTTCCACGACGGCAGGCCGATGCCGTTGGCGAGGTTCTGGACGAAGTCGACCATGCCGAGACCGAGCTGGTGGGCGCTCGCGGGCGCAGCCACACACGGGCGCACCCCGTCCCACGGCTCGACCGGTGCCGGCGGTGCCCAGCGGCGCTCACCCACCGGCGGCGCGGCGTAGGGAATACCCCGGAATCGGGCGATCGTGCCCTTGGCCGTGAGGGCCCCCTGGACGACGCCGGCGGTGGTCGAGACCTCCGGCCCTCCTCGTGTTCGCAGCTTGTCGATCGTGCCGGCCATGTGGATGTCCCCCCGGGAGTCGCCTCTCGACGGAGAAGAATCCCACACCGGGGGCCGGTGTCGCCACGATCCCCGGTTCCGAGGGGCCTGGATCTGGCGGTCGGCGAGGCGCCGACGGCATCCTTGGGGCCGTGAGCCACTACGACACGCTCGGGGTCGGCCGTCGGGCGCAGGCGGCCGAGATCGCCGCCGCGGCGACCTCGCTGCGGGCCGCCGTCGTCCTGGACCACGACCGCGACCACTACATGCTCGCGGCGATCGACGAGGCCGAGTTCGTGCTGAGCGACCCCGACCGACGCCGTGTCTACGACCGCACGCTGGCGTCGGGCCGACCGACGGCCGCAGCGACGGCGTCGGCCGCCATCGCCTGGCCCCGTCTCGCCGGATCGATCCTGGCCGTCGTCCCCGCCGCCGTCGTGGTCGGCTGCGTGGTCTGGCTGCTCACCCGGGATCCGGTGCTCACACAGGTGACGGTCGCCGGCGCCGTGGTCGTCGGCGTGCTCGGTGTGGTGGCGGCGGCGATGCTCGTCGCGGTCCGGGCCCGGAGTGGCGCCTGAGCGCCCCCGCTCCCGTGTGACAAACCTGTGCCGATGGGGAGGCGTGGCCGTGACACGGCTCCGTACCGCCCGGTACGGTCGCCGCCGGTCGACCACTCCGAGGATCCCCCTGTGCAGCGTCCCCAGCCCTTCGTGCGTGAACTCACCACCGTCGGCGAACTCGGGGCCTACTACGCGCTCGTCCCGGCGTTGCTCGCCACCGCGCCCCGTGGACACGGCAGCCATGTGCTCGTGATCCCGGGCTTCGTGAGCGGTGACCTCGCGACGATCGTGCTCCGTCGGACGCTCCAACTCCTCGGCCACCGACCGCACGGCTGGGGTCTCGGCACCAACATCGGACCGGACGACGCCACGCTCGCCCAGTTGCTGCGGCGGGTCGATCAGCTCGTCGACGCGCAGAACGGGCCGATCGACATCGTCGGTTGGTCGCTCGGTGGGGTCTTCGGTCGCCTGATCGCCCAACACCGTCCCGAAGACGTCCGTCAGGTCATCTCACTCGGCTCGCCACTGCACATCTCCGATCCCGATGGTCAGGTGGCCGACCCGATCCGGATCGTCTCGAAGCTCGTCGGCCTGAGTGCGCGGCGTCGACGTGGGCACGACCTGCGCCGGGTGCCGGTGCCGTCGACGTCCATCTACTCGCGCCACGACGGCGTGGTCGCGCCCGCCTCCTGTGTGCAGCACGTCGGCCCGACCGCCGAGAACATCGAGGTGCGTGGCGCCCACTGCGGGCTCGGCCACAACCTGGCCGCCGTGTACGCCGTCGCCGATCGGCTCGCCCAGCCCGAGGGCGAGTGGGCGCCGTTCACGCCGCACCCCCGGCTCGGCAAGCTCTATCCCGAGCCGGCCGTGCGGGGTCGTCCCGACCTCCGCGTCGTCGGCGAGGCGGCGGGCTGAGCCGTGCCCGGCACCCAACTCCGCGCCGATGCGTCCCGGCTGCTCTCGGTCGAGACGTCCACCGCGTTCGGGCACACCTCGACGCTCTCGGTCCTCGAACCCGTCGAAGGTGGACCCCGGCTCGACAATCGCCTGCTCCGGGCCGAGGTCACGGCCCGCCTGCCCGAGCTGCCGATGCTCCGCAAGGTGCTCGTCGACGTGCCGCTCGGCCTCGACCGTCCGTGGTGGAAGGACGACCCCGACTTCGACCTCCGCTACCACCTCCGCTACATCGCCGTCCCCGACGAGGACGACCCCTCCGCGCTGTTCGACCTGGTCGCCCGGATCCACAGCCGACCACTCGATCGTCAACGCCCCCTGTGGGAGCTCTACCTGATCAAGGGGCTCGGTGGCGGGCGGGTGGCGTTGCTGTCGAAGGTGCACCTCGCGCTGCTCGATGCGGCCAGTCCGTCGATCGTGAACGCCGGCCTGCTCGGAACCGATCCTGCGTTGCTGGGTGCCCGTGAGGCGACCCGCTGGCGACCGAAGCCCGGCCCGACACTCGTGGACCTCGCCACCCGCGCCGGCCTCAACGCCGTGTTCGAACCCGCCCGCAGCCTGGGTTCGATCCCCCGCCAACTCGCGTCGCTCCCCGGTCTGCGCCCGTTCCTCAACCCGGCGCTGGCGCTGTTGAACCAACGCAACGCCGAGCCCTACGTCGCCACCGCCTCCGGCACGATCACTCCCCGGACCTCCTTCAACGGCCGCGTCGGCCCGCACCGTCGCTGGGCGACGATCGATCTCGACATGGATCGCATCGGCGTGATCCGTCGGGAACAGGGTGTGTCGAACATCGACGTGCTCTCGACCATCGCCGGTGGCGTGCTCCGCTGGTGGTTGCTGGAGCACGACGAACTGCCCCGCGAGACGCTCAAGGCCCTCGTGCCGCTGTCGGTGACCGACCCGAATGCGGTCGACGGGATCGCCGGTGCCCTCATCGATCTCGAGACACACCGACATCGTCCCGAGGTGCGCCTCGCCCGGATCCACAACCAGATCGGGCGGGCCGTGCTCGAGCAGGGTGCGCGCTCGGCCGCCGAGATCTCGATGATCGGTGCCGGGACGCCACTCGTCGGGATGCTGGCGTCGAGGCTGCTCGACAACTCGCCGCTCGCCGACCGCCTGCTGCCCCCGTTCAACGCGATGCTGACCTCGGTGCCCGGACCGCGCGAGCCCCTCTACGCCCTCGGCGCCCGGGTCGTCGGCAGCTACCCGTTGCTCGGTGTCGTCGACGGGATGGGCCTGCACATCGGCGCCATGTCGATGGGCGACCGGCTCTGTGTGAGCCTCGTCGCCGACCGCTCGATGGTCCCGGATCTCGCGGCCGTGGCGAACCGATTCGAGACCGAGCTCGTCGAGCTCGAGCGGGCGCTCGGGCTGCTCCGCTAGGTCGCCCCGGCACGGAGTCGTCGGTCGCCCCGGCACGGAGTCGTCGGTCGCCCCGGCACGGAGTCGTCGGTCGCCCCGGCACGGAGTCGTCGGTCGCCCCGGCACGGAGTCGTCGGTCGCCCCGGCGACGTGCCACCCTCGGTAGCCTGAACCCGGCGGTCAGGGTCGCCACGTCGCGCCCGCCGCCGTCCACGGACGCACCGTCGTCCCCCACACGAGCTCTCCCGCGAGGACACATCGATGTCGACGATCATCTACACCCACACCGACGAAGCACCGGCACTCGCCACCAAGTCGCTGTTGCCGATCATCGAGGCCTTCGCCGGTGCGGCCGGCGTCGGGATCGAGACCCGGGACATCTCGCTCGCCGGTCGCCTCGTCGCCACGTTCCCGGAGCGCCTCACCGAGGCACAGCGCATCGGCGACCATCTCGCCGAGCTCGGTGAGCTCGCCAAGACCCCCGAGGCCAACATCATCAAGCTGCCGAACATCTCGGCCTCGGTGCCCCAGATGAAGGCCGCCATCGCCGAGCTCCAGGCCAAGGGGTACGACCTCCCCGACTACCCGGACGATCCCGCCGACGACGCCGAAGCCGACATCCGGGCCCGCTACGACAAGGTGAAGGGGTCCGCCGTCAACCCGGTGCTGCGGGAGGGCAACTCCGATCGCCGCGCACCCAAGGCCGTCAAGGCCTACGCCCGGTCGTTCCCCCACTCGATGGGCGCCTGGTCCCCCGACTCGAAGACCAACGTCGCGACCATGGGCGAGCACGACTTCCGCTCGAACGAGCAGTCGGTGACGGCCTCGGCCGACACCACCTATCGCATCGAGTTCGTGGCCGCTGACGGCACCGTCTCGGTCCGCAAGGAGGTGCCGGTGCTCGCCGGTGAGGTCGTCGACTCGACGTTCATGTCCGCCGTCGCCCTGCGCTCGTTCCTCGAGGCCCAGGTCGCCCGCGCCGCCGAGGACGGCGTCCTGTTCAGCCTCCACATGAAGGCCACGATGATGAAGGTCTCCGACCCGATCATCTTCGGCCACGGCGTGAAGGCCTACTTCGCCGACGTGTTCGCCGAGTACGGCGAGGCGCTCGAGGCGGCCGGCGCCGATCCGAACAACGGGCTCGGCAACGTGCTCGCCGCCGTCGAGTCGATGGGTGCCGAGGGTGAGCCGATCGCCGCGGCCATCGCTGCGGCCCTCGAGGCCGGGGCCGACATGGCGATGGTCGACTCCGACCGTGGCATCACGAACCTCCACGTGCCCTCCGACGTGATCATCGACGCCTCGATGCCGGCGATGATCCGGACCTCGGGCCAGATGTGGAACGCCGATGGCAACCAGCAGGACTGCCTCGCCGTCATCCCGGACAGCTCCTACGCCGGGCTCTACCAGGTCGTCATCGACGACTGCCGGGCCAACGGTGCGTACGACCCGACCACGATGGGATCGGTGCCGAACGTCGGGCTGATGGCACAGAAGGCCGAGGAGTACGGCTCGCACGACAAGACCTTCGAGCTCGACGCCGCCGGCACCATGCGCGTCGTCGACGCCGCCGACGACGCCGTGGTGATGTCCCACGCCGTCGATGCCGGCGACATCTGGCGTATGTGCACCGTCAAGGACGCCCCGATCCGTGACTGGGTGAAGCTCGCGCTCGGTCGGGCCCGCGCCACCGGCGCACCGGTCGTGTTCTGGCTCGACGCCGACCGTGCCCACGACGCACAGCTCATCGCCAAGCTCGAGGCCGAGTTGCCCCACCACGACACCGAGGGCATCACCCACGAGATCCTCTCCCCCGTCGAGGCGACGAAGTACTCGCTCGAGCGGATCCGTCGGGGCGAGGACACGATCTCGGCCACCGGCAACGTGCTGCGTGACTACCTCACCGATCTGTTCCCGATCCTCGAGCTCGGCACGAGCGCCAAGATGCTCTCGATCGTTCCGCTGATGAACGGTGGTGGCCTGTTCGAGACCGGTGCCGGCGGCTCGGCCCCCAAGCACGTCCAGCAGTTCGAGAAGGAGAACCACCTCCGCTGGGACTC
>JAHDBV010000026.1:31463-48253 GCA_020630195.1 Acidimicrobiales bacterium | reverse complement strand
CACGACGCACGGCGGTGTTCTTCGCCAGGATCGTGATGCCCTTCTCCTTCTCGAGGTCGCCCGAGTCCATGACCCGCTCGACGACCTCTTCGTGGGCGCCGAAGGCGCCGGTCTGGGCGAGCATGGCGTCGACGAGTGTCGTCTTGCCGTGATCGACGTGAGCCACGATGGCCAGGTTCCGCAGCTGTTCGCGACGCGCCATGGCGTGCACCTCGTTCGGTCGGGGGCCGGAGACGTCGATGCGTGGACGGGGCCCGTCGGGGGCGGGGTGGACGGCCGTCGGCCCCGCGATCGGAAGGCTATCGGCGCCACTCCCGGTGCCCGTTCGTCCACCCACGGCGGGGGTGGTCATCCGGCACCCCGGCACCATGGGCTCAGGTCGACGTGTCAGGCTGCCGATGGAAACACGTTCATCACTCGCACGACGGAGACCCGCTGTGTTCCGATCCACCACCCGCACCGCATCGCTGTTCCTCGGCGCCGCACTCGCCCTCGCCGCCTGTGGCGGCGGCAGCGACGCCGAGACCGCCGACGCCGACACCACGACCACCGCCGAGGCGACCACCACCACGGCCGAGGAGACCACGACCACCACCGAGGCCACCACGACCACGGTCGAGGAGACCACGACCACCATGGTCGAGATCTCCAACGATCCGGACGTCGACGCCTTCTGCGGTCTCCGCGCCCAGGCCGACGCACTCGGCGACCCCGACGTGTTCGACACCGAGTCGGTCAAGACCTGGCTCACCGAGACCATCTCGCTGATCGAGCAGGGTGCCGCCGTGGCCCCCGACGAGATCGCCGAGGACATGGCCGTCTTCGCCTCCGGCGCCGGTGAGCTCGACGAGCTCTTCGCGTCGTACGACTACGACATCCTCGCCATCCCCGAGGACGAGATCGACGCCGTGGGCGCCGAGTCCGACGCCGCCTCCGAGCGGGTCGACGCCTGGGTCGAGGCCAACTGCCCCGAGTCCGAGCTCGCCGTCGACGAGACCGAGGGCATCGACATCGCCGCCGACGATCTCGAGGCGCTGCTCGCCACCGAGGAGGGCCGTGCGGCCGTCATCGCCGGCTTCGTCGCCGAGACCGGCCTCACCGAGGAAGAGGGCACCTGCTTCTTCGAGCAGCTGCCGGTCGAGGAGCTCGCCGCCCTCGCCGCCCAGGACCTGGCCGGTGCGCCGAGCCTGTTCGACGCTCTCGCCGCCTGCGACATCTCCATCGACTCGCTGCTGCCGGGCTGATCACGCCACCGGAGCCCCGGTCGTTCCACCGCGGTGGGATGGCCGGGGCTTCGTCGCGTCCGGGCGCCGTCGAGCTCAGTAGGGGCGGCCGGCGTGCCCACGGCCGCGGTCGTCGGCCGTGGTGGGATCCCACAACTTGACCCAGCCCGACTCGACTTCGAGTTCGGCGGTCTCATAGCCCGGCTCGCCGGGTAGCACGACGACATAGCGGTCGGCGGGGTCGATCACCCGGACCCGCACCATCGGTTGTGCGCCCCGACCGGCGGCGACGACCTCGGCCGCCGAGTCGTAGCGCTCGAGGCAGGCCAGCATCCGCACGGTCGGACTGATCAGGGTCATCTCGCCGGCGGCATAGAGATCCAGGGCGTCGGCGGGACGGAACCAGTCCCAGTCGACGATCTCGCCGTCGTCGTGGGCGGCGGCGGTGTCCGCGGCCACCTCGGCCACGAAGAAGCGGGCGTCGAACCGTCGGGGCGAGCCGAGTGGGGTGATGAAGCGGGCGACGTACTCGATGCCCGAGAAGTCGAGGTGGTGGCCGCCCGCGTCGAGCAGGTCGACGAAGTCGCCGCCGGCGTCGAGCGCCTCGCGGGCCTCGTCGAGGTCGCCGTGGCCCACCGTGCCGAGCAACAGCCCGGCTTCCTCGAGGGTCTCGCGGGCACACGCCAGCCAGAACGCGAGGCCGTCGTCGGTGTCGAGCTCGGCGGAGGCGTCGGTGTCGGATCGGCCGGACCACGGACCCGTGCGGCCCCGGTCGGCCGCATCGACCCGGCCACCGGGGAACACCCAGGCGTCGGCCGCGAACGCGAGCCGTGAGGTCCGGCGGACCATGAGGACCTCGAGCTCGGGCCGGTCGGCCACGAGCATCACCGTGGCGGCGTCGGAGATCTCCACGGCGTGGGGATCGAAGTCCGTGGTGGGGTCGGGTCGGCTCGTGTCGATGCGGCGCAGCGTGGCACCCTGCGGGCATGGCTGTCGATCCGACCGAACTCCGTCACCGTCCGCTCGCCGGTCTCCGGGTCGTCGAGGCGGCCCAGATGATCTCCGCACCGTTCGCCGCCGCCGTGCTCGCCGATCAGGGCGCCGAGGTGATCAAGGTCGAGGCGGCGGACGGTCGCGGCGACCGCATGCGGACCCTCGGCGACATCCGCCACGGCACCGGCACCGTGTTCCATTCGTGCAACCGGAACAAGCGATCGGTGGCCCTCGACACGAGGACCGATGACGGTCGGCGGCTGTTGCAGGAGCTGATCGGTACCGCCGACGTCTTCATCCAGAACTTCCGTCCCGGTGCCACCGAACGGATGGGTGTCGGGGCCGCCGACATGTGTGCCCGCCATCCGGAGTTGATCTACGTGTCGGTCTCGGGGTTCGGACCGACCGGCCCGTCGGCCGACCAGATGGTCTACGACTTCGTGATCCAGGGGCTGATCGGGATGGCGGCGCAACAGGGTGGGGTCGGGGGTGATCCGACCCTCGTGCAGAACCTCGTGGTCGACAAGGCCACCGCCCTCACCGTCTCGCAGGCCGTCACGGCGGCCCTGCTCGGTCGGGCTCGAGGCGGTGGGGGTCAGCACCTCGAGGTCTCGATGCTCGACGCCGGCCTCCAGTTCTTCTGGCCCGACGGCGGGTGGGGGCACGGCCTGCTCGGTGACGGCGGCCATCCGCAACCTCCGATGTCGGCGAACTACGACGTCCGCCCGACCTCGGACGGCCACATCACCCTCAACCTCGCGACGAACTCGACCTGGCCGCGTCTGGCGGCGGCGATCGACGAGCGGCTGATGGACGATCCGCGGTTCGCCACCTACGAAGACCGTCAGCACCACGCCGCCGAGTTGCGTGCGGTGGTCGACGGGGTGCTGGGTGGCCTCACCACCGATGAGGCACTCGTGCGCCTGCGGACCCACGATCTACCCGGCGGGCCGGTGCTCGATCCGGCCGTCGTGGTCGACGACCCGCAGGTCCGGCACCGGCGATCGTTCGTGGACTACGAGTCGGCGTCGATCGGGAGTGTCCGCGAGGCCCGGCCGGCCGCCCGGTTCGATGGTCACGAACCGGACACACCCGAAGGGGCCCCGGTCTACGCCGCCGACACCGCCGCGGTGCTCGCCGAGCTGGGCGTCGACGGTGCCGAGCTCGCCCGTCTCGTCGCCGATGGCGTCGTGGTCGACGGCGGGCGGGCGTGACCCGTCGCGTCGCCTGGGTCGCCTCCGCGGACGCCACCGATCTCGACACCGACGGTGTACCGCTCGCCGAGGCGGCGGCGCGGGCCGGTGTCGAGACGGAGGTCGCCGTCTGGGACGATCCCTCGGTGGACTGGGCCCGATTCGACCTCGTGGTCGTGCGGGCCACCTGGGACTACTTCGGTCGGCCCGACGACTTCCTCGGATGGGCCCGGGACACCGCCGCGGTCACCACACTCGCCAACGACCTCGCGGTGCTCGAGTGGAACCTCGACAAGCGGTACCTCGCCGAACTCGCCGACGCCGGGGTACCAGTCGTGCCGACGACCTTCGTCACCGAGGCCGGCGGGCCCGTCGACCTCGACCCGGCCCCGGCATGGGTCGTGAAGCCGACGGTCTCGGCCGGATCGAACGACACGAGCCGGAGCAGCGATCCGGAGGTCGTCCGGGCCGAGGCCGATCGCCTCGCCGCCGACGGCCGGGTGGCCATGATCCAGCCCTATTTCGAGACCGTGGACACCGACGGCGAGCGCGGGTTCGTCTGCTTCGACGGTTCGACCGCCCACGTGTTCCGCAAGGCCGCCCTGCTCCCGTCGGAAGGGTCGGCCACGATCGACGGACTCTTCGCCCCCGAGGAGATCACCCTCACCGAACCCCGTGCCGACGAGGTCGATCTCGCCGAGCGCGTGCTCGCCTGGATCGCCGAACGGTTCGGGCCCCAGCTCTACGCCCGGGTCGATCTCATCGACGACGCCGAGGGTCGTCCGCATCTGCTCGAGCTCGAACTCATCGAGCCCGGCTTCTTCCTCGACGTGGCCCCGGCCTCGGCCGACCGGTTCCTCGCCGCGGTCGCCGCGAGGCTCGATCGCTGAGGCGACGGTTCAGGACAGCCGCATCATCACGGAGGCCGAGTCGAGGGCTCGGGCGGCGACGTCGTCCCAGGCCTCGTTGCCCGGAGCGCTCGGTCCGAAGCCGGCGGGAGAACCCAACGCCCAGATCGTGAACTGGAGGTCCCGGCCGCCACCGAGTTCCTCGATGCACGGCGTGCCCCATCCGAGCGCGCCGTAGTCGTTCAACGTCTCGAACCCTCCGGCGGGCAGGAACCCCGCGTCGAGCGAGCTCGTCTCGGCCGGGATGCCGGCGGCCAGCCAGAGCAGCAGTGGCTCCTCCGGGTCGGTCTGGTCGGCGAGGGTGACCGCCAGCTCCACCGCGCCCGGCGGCACCTGCTCCCAGGTGAGGTTCGGGAACAGGTTCGCCCCGTCGCAGCGCACACCACTCGGATGCTCGGCGCCGGGCTCGAAGTCGGGGCTGCTGATCCGCAGGCCGCTGTCGGACACACGTTCCGGTGGCGCGGAGGTCGGGGGCGGCGGCCGTGTGGTGGTGGTCTGCCAGTCGTCCGGCTCGGCCAGGTCGCGGCCGTCGCTCGCACACCCCGCGGCCAACATCACGAGGGTGATGGCGGCGGCGGGCCAGAAGCGGCGGGGGAGATGGGCGCGTCGACGCACCCGGGCAGCCTAGTGGCGGCGCTCGGCCGCTTCGGGGCGCCGCCGGGCACGCTGGTGCTCCAGCGGCAGACGGCGTTTGGTGTCGCGTTTGACCTGGTACATCGCTTCGTCGGCGGCGGCGATCATGTTCGCGACGGTGAGGTGATCCCGGGCGATCGCGGTGCCGATCGAGATGCCGACACGTGCGGCGTGGCCTCGATGGGAGAACGGCGCCTCGATGGCCTTGCGGATCCGATCGGCGACGATGGCCGGTCCGGCGACGGTGGTGTTGCGCAGGATCACCACGAACTCGTCACCACCGAGCCGACCGAGGACGTCGTCGGAGTGGACCGCCCGTTGCATCCGGCCCGCCACCTCCCGGAGGACCTCGTCGCCCGCGGCGTGGCCGAGTTCGTCGTTCACGGCCTTGAAGCCGTCGAGGTCGCAGAACAGGATCGCCAGATCACCGGCCTCGCCGGTCTCGAGCAGTGTCTGCACCCGGTCCATCACGGCCTGCCGATTCAGCAGACCGGTGAGCGGATCCGTCTCGGCCATGTGCAACAGAGCGTTCTGTGTCTCGCGCAGGTCGGTGATGTCGACCGCGTTCACGAGCAGACCGGCCACGAGTTCGTCGGAGCGGAGATCCTGCACCGTCACCTCGAGCACGAGTCGACGACCGTCGGTGTGGTCGAACTCCGCCTCGAACCGACCGGCCCGGTCGAGTTGTTCGGTCACGAAGGCCCGGTCGTCGGGGGCGGCCAGTCCGGCGAACGCCGAGCCCTGGGTCTGGTAGCCGTCGTGTCCGAGGATGCGGGTGAGTGCGGCATTGGTGGAACGCACGGTGTGGTCGGGCTCGAGGATCATGAGGATCGACGAGGCGTGGTGGACGAGCGACCGCAACAGCTCGGTGTCACCCTGGGCGAGGTTGAGCTGATGGCGGTCGGACACGTCGCGGACCACGAGCACGACCGTGTCGTCGTCGCCCGGGCGGCCCCGGACCTCACAGGGGATCCATCGGCCATCGGCGTGGCGGACCCGGACCGGCATCAGGAGGCCGGCGCCGTCGTCGTCACGGGCGCCCACGGCGCCGAACGCGGCGATCGCGGGCTCGAGATCGTCGGGGTGCAACACGTCGAGCACGTTGCGTCCGACCCAGGCGGCGGCCTCGTGGCCGAGGGCTTCGGCGCACGCCCGGTTGGCGGATCGGATCGTGCCGATGGGGTCGGTGACGAGCACCGGATCGGGGAGTTCGTCGAACGACGAGACGGTGGACGGGGCGTCGTCGGCCATGACGACTCTTCGGACGGCCACGGCTCGGCCTTGAGCATCCTCACCCAGGCGGGGCCGGCCCGGGCATGTCGACGATCGGGCCCTCGCGGGGCCGGCGCGGACCCGTCGATACGATGGCCGCCGACCGGCCACGAGCACGAGGGGGTTCCGAGCGATGCGTGTTCGACGCCCGCTCGCCGGGCTCTTCAGCGCCGGCGTCGGCGACGCGGGGCAGAGCTTCGCCGCCCTCGCCCTGTCGGTGGTCGCGTCACTCGTCGCCGGATTCAGCCTCGCCGCCTTCGAGAGCGACCTCGAGCGGTTCCCGGGGCTCCTGTTGTTCGTCCCGCCGGCCATCGGTCTGCGGGGCAACGTCTTCGGCCCGCTCGGCGGGCGTCTGTCGACATCGATCCAGACCGGCACGTTCTCGTGGAGTTGGCGTCCCGACTCGTTGCTCGGCCAGAACGTGATCGCCTCGATGACCACCTCCCTCGTGGCGGCGCTCGTGATCTCGGGGCTCGCGGAGGTGGTGGCGATCGGTGTGCTGGGATCGGGCAAGGCGATCGGCCTCGCCGAGTTCATCGTCGTGTCGGTGATCGGTGGCGCCCTCGCCTCACTCGTCGTGGTCGTGATCACGTTGGGCCTCACCGTCGCGTCGGTCCGGTTCGGCTGGGATCTCGACAACGTGACCGCACCCATGGTGACGGCCGCGGGCGACCTCGTCACCCTGCCGACCCTCGTGTTCGCCACCCGCTTCATCGACCTCGGTTCGACCACGACGATCCTCGCCGTGGTGGCCGCGGTCGTGTCCGTCGCGAGCCTCGCGCCTCTCGTGCGGCCGTCGATGGCGACGGGGAGGCGGATCGTGGTGGAGTCGTTGCCGGTGTTGTGTGGGGCCGGGCTGCTCAGCCTCGTCGCCGGGGTCGCCGTCGAGCGGAACAAGGCCGACTTCCTCGATGCGACCGTGCTGCTCGTGTTGCTGCCCGGCTACCTCACCACCGCCGGTGCACTCGGCGGCATCCTGTCGAATCGGCTCGGCACCAAGGTGCACCTCGGCCTCGTCGAGGCCGCCCGGCGGCCCCGTGGCGTCGCACTCGACGACATGCGGTCGATGATGTTGTTGGCGGCCCCGATCTTCCTGCTGCTCGGGATCGTCGTCGGCGTGGCCGGTGAGCTCACCGGCCAGACCTCACCGGGGTTCGGTGTGCTCGTCGGCGTCGTGGTGAGCGGCGGACTGCTCGCGTCGGTGGTCGTCGCGGCGATGGCCTACTACGGCACGCTGCTCGTCGTGCGCTTCGGGCTCGACCCCGACAACCACGGCATCCCCATCGTGACCGCCACCATCGACGTGGTGGGGGCGATCACCCTCGTCGGTGCGCTCGTCGTGTGGGGAGTGGCATGATCACGAACGTGAGACCGGCGGTCTGAGGATGGCAGTGGACGGCAGGAACCTGCGGGAGATGTTGGCCGAGGCCAAGGACATGAGTGAGCTCATGGTCGACCTCGCCTACGCCTCGTTGTACTTCGACGATCCCGACATGGCCGACGAGGTCGAGGAGCTCGAGTCGGAGCTGTCCGAACTCGTCCACGACATGCGCACGTTGTGCATCGTGGCCGTCCGCCAGGCCAAGGAGGCCGAGGCGATGTCGGCCGTGCTCCAGGTCGTCTCCGCCGTCGAACGCATCGGGAACGACGCGGTCGACGTCGCCAAGATCGTGACCCGACGCCTCGGTATCCCCCGCCAGCTCGTCGTCGATCTCTCCGAGGCCGAAGAGGTCGCACATCGGGTCGAGATCGCACCCGGGTCGCACTTCGCGAACCGGCCGCTCGGTGCGTTCGAGATCCCCGTCGTCACCGGGATGCGGGTGATCGCCATCCGCCGATCGCGTCGCTGGGTCGTCGATCCCGACGGCGACGAGATCCTCCAGCCCAACGACGTGTTGTTCCTCCGTGGGTCGCCGGCCGGCATCCCGCGGCTCCGTGAGCTCGCCGGTGCTCCGGCCTGGGCCGGGCCGTCGGTCCCCGACGACACGGGTCCGCTCACCGATCTGGATCGGGCGATCGACGTGCTCGTCGAGATGAAGAACCTCTCCGAGGTCGCGGTGGGCCTCGCCTACTCGGCGCTCGTCCTGCGGGACCGGTCGCTCGCCGCCGAGGTGCGCCATCTCGAGGACCGGCTCGACGAGATGAACCAACGACTCGAGACCTGGGTGCTGCGGGCGGCCCGAGACGACATCGATCCGACGCCGCTGCGAGGCCTGCTCCACCTCAGCGCCGCCGCCGAGGACATCGGCGACCAGGCCCAACAGATGGTGTGGCTCGTCGAGGGCACCCAGGAACAGCACCCGATCCTCGCGATGGCCCTCGGCGACACCGACGACGTCGTGGTGCGCCTGCCCGTGGCGGCCGATGCGGCCGTGGCCGGGCGGACCCTCGGTGAGCTCAACCTGCCCATCGAACCCGGCTACTCCGTGCTCGCCATCGAACGCGACGGCCGGTACGCGTACCGGCCCGGGCGTCTGGAGACGCTCCGGGCCGGTGACGGTGTCCTGGCCTCGGGCCCCGAGGAGGGCCGGGAGGCGCTGGCCGAGTTGTTCGGATGGCGCCTCGAACTGGACGACGAGGCGCTCGAGCCGGTGCTGCGTCCCCTGCACGGGGACTGACAGCGGCCGGAGGGATCAGCCGCTCGGGGGCGGCGGGGTCCGGCGCGTCGTGGGAGGCGGCGGCGCCGTCTCGGTGGCCGGCGGTGCCGTGCGTGCCGGTCGGGGCTTCGGCGTGGGTGCCGGACGTTCCTCGCGGGCGGCCTTGGCGACCTCGGCGCGAGCCGCTGCCTCGGTGCGGATCCGGGGAGCGCCGTCGTCGCCGTCGGGCTTGAACAGCTCCGCGATGCCGCCGAGCGAACCGAGGGTGTTCGACATCTCGGCCGGCAGGAAGATCTTCGTGGCCTTGCCGTCCGCGATGCCCTGCAACGCCTCCATGTACTTCAGCGCCAGGTAGCGGTCGTCGACGCCGGTCTCGTCGATCGCGCCGAACACGCTCTCGAGTGCGTGGGCTTCACCTTCGGCCTCGACCTCGAGCCGGAACTGCTCGGCCTCGGCCCGGGTGCGGACCGCCTGGGCTTCACCTTCGGCGGTGAGGATGTCGCGCTGGCGCACACCCTCGGCCTCGAGGATGGCGGCCTGCTTCTCACCGTCGGCCCGGGTGATGGCGGCCTGCCGGGTGCCTTCGGCCTCGGTCACCACCGCACGACGGGTCCGCTCGGCCTTCATCTGCTCGTGCATCGCGTTCATGACGTCCACCGGCGGATCGATCCGCTGGATCTCCACACGCACGACCCGCACGCCCCACTTGTCGGTGGCGTCGTCGAGGATCTGACGCAGCGCGCTGTTGACCCGCTCACGGGAGGTGAACGCCTCGTCGAGCGTCATCTCACCGATCACGTTTCGCAGGTTGGTCTGGGCCAACTTGGTGACCGCGAGGATGAAGTTCGAGACGTTGTAGATCAGCCGCTGGGGATCGGTCGGCTCGAAGTAGACGACCGCGTCGACGGCGACGGCCACGTTGTCCTGGGTGATGACCTCCTGGGGCGGCACGTCGATGACCTGCTCACGCATGTCGACCATGCGCATGCGCTGGACGAACGGGAGGATGATCCGGAGACCGGGATCGGCGGTCTCCTTGTACTTGCCCAGGTACTCGATCACGCCCCGCTGGTACGGCCGCACGATGCGGATACCCGCCGCGGCGTAGACCAGGGCGAAGATGATGATGATCGCGAGCAGTGCAATCAGGACTGGCACGGTGTTGCTCCTTCCGAGCAGGTGTCGCGGACGATGGGGTCAGCGGGCTTCCACGATGACGCGGGTGCCGACGACCTCGATGACCTCGATGGACTGGCCGACGCCGAGGCCCTGGGCACTCGACGATTCGGCCCGCCACTCCTCACGGCCGATCCGGACGAGGCCGGTCTGGCTGGGCCCGCCGGGCACCATCTCGAGGACCACACCCGACTCGCCGACCAGGCGATTGGCGCCGACCCCGGACGGGTTCGGGGTCTCGGCGTCGAGGCGGCGGGCGATCGGCTTGAGCGCGAAGAAGGCCGCCGTCGAGGCGACGAAGAACGTGATGATGCCGGCCACGGGGGAGATGAGGGAGGCGACGGCGGCCGCGAGCGCACCCACGGCGAACGGGACGAGGAAGAAGGTGCCGGTGAGCAGCAACTCGCCGATGCCCAGCACGGCGGCCAGACCCACGAAGCCGATGGCCCAGACGATTCCGTCACTCACGATTGGTGTCCTTCTCCTACCGATGGCGGCGCCGGATGGCGTCGCCCCTTCACACTGCCAAACGACGGCGGTGTCTGCCGGGTTCCCGGAATCGGTCACCACTCCATCGGCGGCTTCGGGGCCCGGGTGAGCCGGCCGATAGCTTGAGCCCGTGGCCACGATCATGACGGTGCATGCCCACCCCGATGACGAAGCGTCGAAAGGCGCGCCGACCATCGCCAAGTACGTCGCCGAGGGCCATCAGGCCGTGCTGGTGTGCTGCACCGGTGGCGAGGAAGGCGACATCCTCAACGAGGCGATGAAGACGCCCGAGGTCGAAGCCGACCTCCCCGCGGTCCGGGCCCGGGAGCTCGACGCCTCGGTGGCGGCCATCGGCTACACCTCGCTCGAGATGCTCGGTTACCGGGACTCCGGTATGCCGGACATGGAGGCCAACGCCGACCCGTCGAACTTCCAGAACGCCCCGCTCGACGAGGCCGTCGAACGCCTCGTCCGCCTCATCCGCTCGCATCGGGCCGACGTGCTCGTCACCTACGCCGACGATCAGCAGGGGTATCGCCACCCCGATCACCTGAAGGTGCACGACATCAGTGTCCCGGCGTGGCTGCGTGCCGGTGATCCCGCCTGGTACCCCGACGCCGGCGAGCCGTATGCCCCGGCGAAGCTCTATTACATGATGTGGGCTCGGCGTCGGATGCTGGCCCACCACGAGGCCTTCGCCGGGATCGGTGTCGAGTCGCCCTACGACGAGCGATGGTTCGATCGGCCCGGCATGGATCACCGCATCACCACCACGATCCCGATCCACGGCCACTACCACGTCCGCTCCGAGGCGCTGCTCGCCCACGCCACCCAGTGCGCTCCCGAGGAGAAGTTCTGGTTCGGACTTCCCGACGATGTCGCCGAAGCCGCCTACCCCTACGACGACTACATCCTGGCCAGGAGCCGGGTGCCGGTCCGCCGACCGGAATCCGACATGCTGGCTGGTGTGGCATGAGCGCCGACGCGCTCGCCGCCGCCTGCCGCTTCACCGGTGGGTTCGACCGTGACATCGCCGGCCTCGATGCCGTGGCCGAACTGAAGGTCGGCAAGACGTCGGTGGTCGTGGAGATCGTGCAGGGTCGCGTGACGGATGCGGAGGTGACCGCCGAGCCCACGGTCACGGTGCCGCTCACGCCGACCCAGGTCGCCGCGCTCGCCGACGGGTCGGGCTCGCCGTCGGAGGACTACATGCGAGGCGACTGCAAGCCGGTCGGGTCGGTTCGGGCCGCCGCCGCCGTGTTCGCCGTGCTGGAGCGAGCCGAGACCCGGGCCGCACTGGCCACGGCGCTCGACGCCGGCTGACCGAGCGCTGTCACACCGAGCGGCTGCGCCGCTGTCACACCGAGCGGCTGCGCCGCTGTGCCTCACGGAGCTCGAGGAACGACATCGTCGTCGCGGCGGCTCGATGCAGCGCGGCGCGGAAGCCCCAGTCGTGGGTCACGAGGTGGGCATCGCCCACCGCGGCGGCCCATCGGGGTGTCAGTGCACGGTGTTCGGGGTGGTCGGCCGCCGGACGGACCTGCACCTCGGTCACACCGGGCGCCAGGGTCTCGAGCGCGGCGATGGCGACATCGCGAGCCTCCACCCCCGGCCCGACCCGCACGACGTGATCGGGGGTGAGCACCCCCTCCTCGGCGGCGAGATCCCGCAGCGGGAACCCGACATCGATCTGGTCCGACGGCAACGACAACGGGAGGTCGAACTCGACGGCCAGGTCGAGCATCACGTCGAACAGGTCGGGCCGGCCGTGCAGCGCCGTGAGGTGACTGTCGAGATGGGTCACGTCGACGCCCCACCCGATGGCCCGTTCGAGCTGCGCTCGGCACTCGCGGCGCACCTCGTCGGAGTCGGCGTGCTCCCACAGGTCGAGCGCGGTGCGTGGGAACCCCCCATCGCCGTCGAGGAGTGACGGCGCCACCGTGACCGGACCCCAACGGACCTGGTCGTGCTCGGCATTGAGGGTCAACGACACGCCCACCGGGTGCGCACCCCAGACCACCGCCCCGCCACGGGCCCACGGGGCTGGGACCTGGAGTGCGGCCCCGGTGGCGACACCGTCGACGAGGGCGTCGGACACCGCCGTGTTCGCGGCGTGCATCGATCCGAGACCGGTGCAGGTGATCATGAGGATCCGGGCGTCATCCGGCTGGCCGAGGACCTCGAGCAGGCTCACGGGCACGACGCTACCCGGTCTCGTCGAGCGGCTGATCTGGTCCGTCGCACACACCCCACAGGCCCCGGCCATCGTCACGGGCACGGGAGGCGAGCCTCGTGAACTCGGCTTCGCGGGTCGTGTTCGGCTCGAAGAAGAGGGCGTCGGCGAACCCCTGCTCCACCATCCAGGCGTTCACGTCGAGTCCGTCGGGACGCACGAGGTACACGAGCAGGCGCCCGAACCGGTCGCGGGCCTCGGTGTCACGCAGCACCGACACCTCCGACCCCACCGGCAACAGCCCACGCAGGGCCTCGGACGATTCCGGGCCGAAACACTGCACCGGGTCCTGGCGCGACACCGACTCGGGTGCGTCGATCCCGATCAGGCGGGTCCGCTCCTCGACGACCTCGCCGTCCATGTCGAACAGCAGATCGACGGTGTCGCCGTCGATCACGAACTCGACCTCGGCGACGACGCCCTCGTCGGGGCGCTCGACCGCGGTGTTCGCACCCTCGGGCGGCACACACGCCGCCAGGAGCGGGGCGGCCATGGCGAGCCACCACGGCCGCCGCCCCGTCATGACGTGCGTTCGATGATGGTGCCGGTGCCGATCCCGCCGCCGCAGCACATCGAGATGAGGGCACGATCGCCCTCGGTTCGGGCGAGCTCGTGCACGGCCTTGGTGAGCAGGAAGGCGCCGGTCCCGCCGAGCGGATGCCCCAGTGCGATCGCCCCACCGTTCGGGTTGACCGCGTCGGCCTCCGGGCCGAGCTCCTTCTCCCAGGCCAGCACCACCGACGCGAACGCCTCGTTGATCTCGAACACGTCGATGTCGTCGATCGAGAGGCCGGTGCGCTCCAGCAGATGCTTCGTGGCGTCGATCGGTCCGGTCAGCATGAGCTCGGGGTCGACTCCGACCAGGCAGGTGTCGACGATCGTGGCCATCGGGGTCATCCCGAGCCGCTCGGCCGCCTCGGCCGACATCATCAGCACCGCCGCGGCACCGTCGGAGATCTGCGAGGCGGAGCCCGCGGTGTGCACACCGTCGGGCCGGGCGACGGGCTTCAGGTTGCCGAGCCCCTCGAGCGTCGTGTCGCGCAGACCCTCGTCGCGGGTGATCGTGCGGGTCTCGCCGGTCGGCTGACCCTCCTCGTCGAGCACCGGGGCCTCCACGGGGATGATCTGTGTGGCGAAACGATCCTCTTCCCAGGCGCGGGCGGCGAGCTGCTGGGAGCGGAGCCCGAAGGCATCGGTGTCGTCGCGGGAGATCTCCCACTTGTCGGCGATGCGTTCGGCACCCTCGAACTGGCTGGTCATCTCGTAGTGGTCGCCATAGGAGGCGGGGATCGGCCCGCCGAGGCCGAGCTTCTTGGACGAGTTCGAACCGATCGGGACACGGCTCATGGTCTCGACGCCGCACGCGATCGCCACGTCGACGACGCCGGCTCCGATGAGTGCGGCCGCCATGTTGGTGGCCTGCTGGGACGATCCACACTGGGTGTCGACCGTGGTGGCGGGGACCTCGAGCGGGAACCCCGAGCTCAGCCACGCCGTGCGCCCGATGTTGAACGACTGTTCGCCGACCTGGGACACACAGCCGGTCACGAGCTGGCCGACCTCGGCCGGGTCGATCCCGGTGCGTTCGACGAGCCCGGTCAGCACGGCGCCGAGGAGTTCGGCCGGATGCATCGAGGACAGGCCCCCGTTGCGCTTTCCGACGGGGGAGCGGACGGCGTCGACGATCACGATCTCGGTCATGACCGCAGAGTCGAGCATCGAAGAGGGCGTCGGGGCAAGACCGTGCCGATCAGGCGGCGAACGGGAGGGTGTGGTCGCCCTCGGCCTCGAACCCGTCGGTGGCGGCTCGGGAGGCGAGCGCGGCACGGGCTTCGGCGATTCCGGCCCGGCCGATCCGGCGGGTCTCGGTGCTGAGGCGCCACGGCGAGGCGGGTGCCGGAGGAACCAGTTGGAGCTGTGCGCTGGACATGTGGCCATCTTGACGACGGGGTGTGACAGCGAAGGTCCCGACCCCGGAATCCTGACCGCCAACCATGGGGATCCGCCCTCGCGACCGTCGCCACTCCGCTAGCCTCGCCGTCGTGTTGTGGGCCGCCGGAGTCATCGGAGTTGTCGTGCTCGTCGTCGGGACGGCGGCGATCACCGATCTCCGACTCCGCCGCCGGATCCGGGCGTTGCTCGATGCCGAGGAGCGGCGCGACCCCACCCAACACGCCTTCGGCGTGCTCCTCGCCGCCCGTTCCCGGTTCACCACCGCCGTCGCCAGCTACGAGCAGGCCCTCAGCCGCCAGGGGGCCCGTCTGCCCGTCGGTGTCGGGGTCGACGACGTGCGCCCCGGCGACGTCGTCGCCGAGCCCGGACCGGAACTGCTCGCCGCCGAGCAGGCGAAGGACCGGGCCCGCACCGAGCTGCTCGACGCCCAGCGCCTGTGGGCCGCCGCCCGGGAACACGAACACGATGTCGCCGAGCCCACCTTGCCGCTGTGGACCGCCCGTGGCGTACTCGTCGGCGCCAACCTCGGACCGGTCGGCTGGGAACACGCCGTGCTCCGCTACACCCACCTGCTCGACGACGACTGCTGGGCCGTCTACGCCCTCAGCCGACCCCGGTTCGGCCTCGCGCTCGGCGCCGAGGTCCAGCGCCTCGGTGTCGCCGCCGCCGGTGTCGGAACCGACGGTGTCGAGTCCCTGACGACGCTCGCCTTCTCCGGTCCCGAGGCCGCCGCTCGTCCCGGGCTGGTGCTCGGGCGCCGCTGGCGCTGGTTCCGTCGCAGCGAGCCGACCCGCTCGGCCGTCGCCGCCCAGCTCGCCGATGCGTCCGTCAGCCGTGCGCTCGACGCCCGCTCCACCGGCCTGTCCGAGGAGATGCGTGCCGCCTACGCCGCCGAGTTCGGCGTGCCGATCACGCCCGACCTCGATCTCGGGCTCGACCGGGGTCTCCTCGGCATCCACACGAAGGGCCCGTCGCTCCTGCTCGGTGCCTGGACCGGCCCGCGCCCCCGGGTCCGCCTCGTCGCCGCCTCGAACCACGCCGGCTGGAAGCCCCGGGCCTGACGGGCCACACTCTCGCCCACACACGGACGAGGAGGTCGCCGATGGGGCGATGGGGAATGAGCGTGCCGCTCGGTGGCGTGAGCCTGGCCGAGCATCGGGATCACTATCGGGAGCTGGTCGACCTCGGCTACACCGACGTGTGGTCGTCGGAGGCCGACGGCAGCGACGGGTTCACACCGCTCGCTCTCGCGGCGGCCTGGGCCCCCGAACTACGGCTCGGGGTGGCGATCATCCCCGCCTTCACCCGCGGTCCGGCGCTGATGGCGCAGTCGGTGGCCGCCCTCGCCGACGCCGCGCCCGGCCGGTTCGTGATGGGTCTCGGGTCGTCGTCGAACGTGATCGTCGAGCGCTGGAACGGGATCCCGTTCGAGGAGCCCTACAAGCGGACCCGCGACACCGTGCGGTTCATCCGCGCCGCCCTGTCGGGTGAGAAGGTGAAGGAGGACTACGACACCTTCTCCGTCAACGGGTTCCGCCTCGGGATGCGAGTGGCCGAGACGCCACCGATCCTCGTGGCCGCGCTCCGACCCGGCATGCTCCGCCTGGCCGGGCGGGAGGGTGACGGCGCCATCATCAACTGGTTGTCGGCCGAGGACGTGAAGACGGTCGCACCGATCGTGCACGAAGCCGCCGAGGGTGCCGGCAAGCAGGCCGAGATCGTCGCCCGGCTGTTCGTCTGCCCGAATCCCGATGCCGAGACCGTGCGGGCGCAGGCCAAGTTCGCCATCGCCGCCTATCTGAACGTGCCCGTCTACGCCGAGTTCCACCGCTGGCTCGGCCGCGGTGAGCAGCTCCAGGGCATGTGGGATCACTGGGCGGCCGGCGACCGGAAGGCCGCCCTCGCGGCCATCCCCGACAGCGTCGTCGACGATCTCGTCATCCACGGCACCCCGGAGCAGTGCAAGGAGCATCTCCGGGCCTACGTCGAGGCCGGGGTGGACACCCCGGCCATCGCCGTCATGCCGTTCGGCGGCATCGACCCGATCCAGGCCGTCCGGGATCTCGCTCCGGACTGATTCCCGGTGGTGGTGTGGGTCTCAGCCGTCGGTCGAGACCCAC
>JAHDBV010000026.1:0-31453 GCA_020630195.1 Acidimicrobiales bacterium | reverse complement strand
GGCGGACCCCGGCCGTCCGCCGGACTGTTTCCCGGTCGAGACCCACACCACCACGAGATCGTCGATCGTGATGTCGGTCTTCTCGAGCGGGACCTCGAACGCCTCGATGGCGCCGGCCTTCTCGGTCCACTCGTCGTCGATCTCGATCATCGCCTCGGCGAGTTCGGTCTCGAGGTCCTCGAGCTCGTCGATCTTCTCCATGACCCGGTTCTTGGCCGTCTCGAGGCGGGACTCGGCCGCGGCCTTCTGCCGCTGACCGCTGGCGACTCCGCGGGCGGCCGAGGCCATGCTCCGGGCCGAGCGGCGCCCACCCAGGAGCCCGCCGAGCACGGACCCACCGACGCGGAGCCACTGTTCACGCTCGCGGCCCTTCGTCTGCACCTCGAGCTCCTCGACCCGATCCTCGGCCTTCGCGAGCGCCGCCTGCACCCGCTCGGTCTTGGTCTCGAGCTTCGCCCGGATCTTCTCGGCCTCCGCGTCGGCCGCCTCCTGGGCCGCGTCGTCGCAGCGGGCCGCGAACGCGTCCGGGTCCTCGCCCGGGCGGCTGTAGAGCTTCAGCTCCGGATTCACCCGCAGCTCGAGGGTCTCGGTGCGATGGATCCGGGCCTTCAGCTCCCGCTTCAGGGTGGTGACGTCGGTCTTGGTGAGATCGAGACCCTCGATCACGTAGGCGACCTCGGCCGAGGTCGGCTCGTCCACCAGATCACGGTCGTCGTAGTCGACCTCGATCAGCTCATCGAGGTCGGGGCCGCTCGAGTTGAACGGGATGACGGCCTCCCACTCGACGTTCTCCCGGAGCTTCGCCTTCGTCTCGTCGAACAGCAGGTTGACCCGTGCGGCGAGGTAGGGGACGTGACGGCGGCCGTTGACGGTGAGGCCGAGGTCGCGTGCCCACGGCGCCGAGGGGTGCACGAACTTCACGTCGAGGCCGTCGGGCAGGGTGGGGGCCAGGCTCGACTCGTCGTCGGCCAGCTCGGGACCCATCGCCGCCGGCGCGGCGGCACCGGAGGATCCGGCGGCCGATCCACCCGAGAGCAGGGCGTCGCGCTTCGGGTCCATCAACGTCGAGATCTGATCCCGGGTCAACGGCCCGGCGAGGTATGACATCGCCCAGCGGGTCGTGAACTTCGGCAGGGCGCTGTTCCGGGTGGTGCGGAGCATGAACTCGCGCTTGCCGAGCGCGGAGATCGTGGCCTCCACCTGGGCCAGGTCGGTCTCGCCGTCGGCCGAGCGGAGTCCGTCGACGAGACGGTTCTTGTCCTGCTCGGTCTGCAGCCGGCCGATCATCCAGGTGCCCGCGTTGGAGAGCGCCTTGTAGTCGACGTCGACCGGGTTCTGGGTGGCCAGGACGAGGCCGACGCCGAAGGCGCGGGCCTGCTTCAACAGGGTGAGGATCGGACCCTTGGCCGGCGGGTTCCCGACCGGCGGCACGAGGCCCATGACCTCGTCGAGGTAGACGAGCACCCGCAGCTGCGAGGTGCCGGGCTGGCTGCGCATCCACGAGATGAGCTTCGACAGCACCATCGTGACGGTGAACTGTCGCTCGCTGTCGTCGAGGTGCGACATCGACACCACGGCCGCCCGACCGTTGCCGTCGGCGTCCCACAGCATCGAGCCGATGTCGAGCGGTGCACCCTCGGCCCACGCCGCGAACGACGGTGAGGCGAGCAGGCCGTTGAGCTTCATCACGAGCTTGTTGCGGTCGGCGGCCGGGTAGAACGTCTCCAGGTCGAGCACCCCGAGCTTGCGGATCGGCGGGTCGAGGATCTGGCCGAGCAGGGTCGGCATGTCGAGGTCGACGCCGTCGTTCCACGACCGGGCGATCAGGTTGGCGAGCAGGATGTGCTCCCGGCCGGAGAGCGGGTCGGAGTCGATGCCGACGAGCTGCAGGATCCCGGCCACGGTGGCGTCGATCTCGTCGGTCGGGTCGTCGACCTGCGGAACGGTGAGCTTGCCGAGCACGTCGAGCGGGATGCCCGCGTCGGAGCCGGGGGTGTAGATGACGGGTGCGGCGGCGTACCCGAGGTGGGCCACGTCGTCGCCCTCGAGGTCCCAGCCGGCGAGCCCGTTCTTCCAGAGCTCGGCCGTGGAGGCGGCGAGGCCCGCCGTGTCGGTGCCCTCCACCCGTGCGGTGCCGGCGTCCATCCAGGGTTCGAACGAGGCGGCGTCGAGGTCGCCGAAGGTGAGCGCGAGGTTGCCCAGGTCGCCCTTCGGGTCGATGGCGAGCACCGGGATGCCGGCCAGCAGGGCCTCTTCCAGCAGCACGACACCGAGACCGGTCTTGCCGGACCCGGTCATGCCGACGATCACGCCGTGGGTGGTGAGGTCGGCCGAGTCGAGCAGGATCGGCTCGCCGTTGCGTTCCCCTTCGGTCAGGCCTTCACCGAGGTGGAGGTGGCCGGCCGGTTTCTGCATCGCGCACATGGCGCCAGCATCGCAGATCGATCCACCGGCGCGGTGGTCGATCGCCGTTTCCGGGGAGCGACCTGCCCGGACCGATCAGCCCGAACCCTCGGAAAGTTCGGCGAGGAGGGCGAGTTGGGCGGCCGACGGCGGTGGTCCGAGCTCCGATCGGAAGTCGTCGGGGCCGGCCTGCCATGCCGCGAACGCCTCGGCGAAGTCGCCGGCGCCGGTGGCGAAGTCGGCCGCTCCGGAGTCGGGCCACCAGGGGGCGCTGAGATCGCGTGCCTCGATCCAGCGTCGGCGGTCCTCGGCGTCGTTGAGGGTCACGTCGACGGCATGGCCGAACTCGTGGGCGATGATCCGGGGCAGTCCCTCGGTCGAGGTCGAGGGGCGGATGAAGATCTGGATGCGCTGCTCCTGTGACCAGGTGAAGCCGGCGACGCGGCCCTCGCCCCGGGTGAACTCGATCCGCCAGCCCGGCAGGTGGGTGCGCCAGTCGAAGTCGATCGCCGCGAGTGCGGGTGCGGCGAGGGCCTCCACGTCGTCGTCGGCGTAGAGGACCGGATCACCCTCGAGCAGCAGCGCCGCAGGGGGTCCGTCGGGGAGCCCGCCCACGGCGGGGGCGCGTGCGTCGAGCAGCATCCACCCCGCGGCCACGATCAGGCTCACACCGATCAGATTCCAGGGGTTCAGGAGCGTTGCACGCCGCGCCGTCGTCGACATCGTGTTCGGTCGTTGGAATCGGTCGACTCCGGAGCCCCCTTGAGCAGGCGGGCGGGGCGGCTCAGGCGTCGGCGACGGCGTCGATGGTGTCGAAGAGCACCTGTCGGCGATCCGGACCCCAGGGCAGGGGCATGACGATGACGTCGTCGACCCCGGCGTCGCGGTAGGCGGCGACGGTCGATCGGGCCCGCTCGGCGTCGCCGATGGTGTCGATCTCGTCGATCATCCGGTCGGAGATGGCCGCCATCTGGCCGTCCCGGTCCCGCTCGGCCTTGGCGGCCTCGAAGGCGTCCATCTCGGCGCCGTAGCCGGCCGTGCGGAAGCTCGAGCGGTAGGCGTCGGCCGAGGCGTAGCCGTAGAGGTCGCGCCGGGCGAGCTTGTCGGTGTCGGGGGTGCGCTCGCCGACGCCGAGGTGCACGTAGGCGTGGATGGCGGCGTCACCGCCCTCCCGGACCCGGTCGACCGACCAACCCACGTGCGACGGAGGCAGGTAGTTGAGCAGCACGCCGTCGGCGACCTCCCCGCCGAGGCGCAACATCTGCGGACCGAGGGCGGCGAGCACGACCTTCGGGGTGCGCTCGCCGAGGCGGACGCCCAGGCGGAACCCGCGGGCGCGGTAGAAGTCGCCGTCGTGATCGACCGGCTCGCCGCTCCAGCAGGCCCGGAGCAGCGCGACGTACTCGCGCATCCGGGCGATGGGCCGATCGCCGTGCTCGGTGCCGTGCCAGCGCTCGGTGATGATCGGCGACGACATCCCGATGCCGACACAGATGTCCACGTCGGGATGGAGTGCCTGGAGGGTGGCGGCCGCCATCGCCACGGTCTGCGGCGTGCGGAACTGGATCGGGATCACCCCGGTGCCGAGCCCCACCGTGCCGTCGCCGAGGCCGGCGAGCAGCGTGAAGGCCTCGGGTCCGGTGGTCTCGGCCGCCCAGATGGACGACATGCCCGCCTCGATCGCACGGTCGGAAGCCGCCCGGACGGTGTCGAGCCCGAAGGCGGTGAACGAGGCGGTGGTCAGGCCGGGAGTCACGTCCGGCAAGGTAACGGCGCCCGGTGCGGCGGGCCAGCCGGAGATCGACGCCCGATGACGGCGGGTGTCAGGTGAACGGGACCCGTCGGACGGCCCGACCGAGGGCGACGCCGATCACGAGGCCGACGGCGACGTCGGAGGGGTGGTGCATGCGGTTGTAGATGCGCGACGCCGAGACGAGCCCGGTGAGCCCCCACCAGAGGGGCCGCAGCGGGGGCGGGGCGGCGGTCATGAGCACGGCTGTCATCGCGGCGGACGACGAGTGACCCGACGGGAACGACGCCGTCTTCGGTCGGCGGACATCCGCCGCGACCTCCTCCCAGCCTTCGGGCCGGGGTCGGCCGATGGCCGGCTTCATCGCGCCGTTGACGAGCGCGGATTCGGCTCCGAGCGCCACGGCGAGTCGGACCGCCTGGCGTTCGAATGAGGGCTGGGCGAGCGCCCGGCCGGCCCCGGCGAGGTGCCAGGCCATCGAGTAGTCGGCGAGCTCGCTCGCGAGGTAGGCGACCCGATCCAGGGTCGGATTGCCGCGCATCGGATCGAACCAACCGTCGACCGTGCGGTCGAAGCGCTCGAAGCGGGCGAACACCGAGTCGAATCGGGACACACCGGAACCCTATTTGCCGACGCCCCGGTTGGTTGACAGGCTCGCCCGATGACGACCGATGCCAGCCCGACCGTCCGGATCGAGACCGTGGATCGGGTCCGTGTCGTGACCATCGATCGCCCGGAGGTCCGCAACGCGGTCGACCGGGCCACCGCCGATGCCCTCGCCGAGGCGTTCCGGGCCTTCGACGCCGATGACGCCGTGGACGTGGCGATCCTCACGGGGGCCGAGGGGGCGTTCTGCGCCGGCGCCGATCTCGGTGCGATCTCCCGTGGCGAGGGCAACCGGATGGCCGCCGACATCGACGTCGACGGCCCCATGGGCCCCACCCGCATGGTGTTGTCGAAACCGGTGATCGCCGCGATCGAGGGGCATGCCGTGGCCGGTGGCCTGGAGCTGGCGGTCTGGTGCGACCTGCGGGTGGCGGCGAGTGACGCAACGTTCGGCGTCTACTGCCGGCGGTTCGGTGTGCCCCTCGTCGACGGCGGCACCGTGCGGTTGCCCCGGCTCATCGGCCAGTCTCGGGCGATGGACCTGATCCTCACCGGGCGGGGTGTCGGCGCCGAGGAGGCGGAGCGGATGGGGCTCGCGAACCGTGTGGTGCCGCCCGGGCAGGCGCTCGACGCCGCACTCGACCTCGCCCGCCAGCTCACCGTCTTCCCACAGACCTGTCTGCGTTCCGATCGGGCCTCGGCGCTCGAGCAGTGGGAGCTGGGTGAGGGTGCCGCGATGCAGTTCGAGATCGATCGGGGCCTGGAGGTCATCGCCTCCCGGGAAACGGTGGAGGGGGCGACCCGCTTCGCCCGGGGTGCCGGTCGTGGTGGGTCGTTCGCCGACTGAAACCGTCCGAAAACGGCGACACCCCGCCGCCGACCTCCGGAGAGACGGCGACGGGGTGTGCGGCGATGGGTGTGGTGGAGCCTCGGCTCAGGCGTTCCACTGCTTCATGAGCTTGGCGAACTCGTCGGCGGGGCCGCCCGGGACGATGTAGTTCGTCTCGTCGTTGATGGCGTCCCAGTCGTCGCGGACGGACTCGGCGGTGATGTCGGCGCCGCGGTGGGTGCCCTGCGTCAGGCCGATGAAGTACCGGGCGATCGTGCCGCCGGCGGCGGAGTACACCGACCCGGTGGTCTCGCAGTCCTCGTGGGCGAGGTAGACGACCACGGGCGTGACGAACTCGGGGTTGAGGGTGTCGGCCATGGGGCCGAGGAGGTCCTCGGTCATGCGGGTCTTGGCGACCGGGGCGATGGCGTTGACCTTGATGTTGTACTTGGCGCCCTCGGCGGCCAGCACCCGGGTGAAGCCGACGAGGCCCATCTTTGCGGCGCCGTAGTTGGCCTGGCCGAAGTTGCCGGTGAGGCCGGAGTTGGACGAGGTGTTGATGACCCGGCCGTAGCCCTGCTCACGGAAGAGCGGCCAGGCCGGCATGGTCACGTAGAAGGCGCCCTTGAGATGCACGTCGATCACGGCGGAGAGCTCGGCGTCGGTCATCTTGTGGAACGTCTTGTCGCGCAGGATGCCGGCGTTGTTGACGATGATGTCGACCCGCTCGAAGGCGTCGACGGCGGACTGGACGATGGCCTTGCCGCCCTCCTCGGTGGCGACCGAATCGCCGTTGGCGATGGCCTCGCCACCGAGCGCCTCGATCTCGGCCACGACGGCTTCGGCGGCCGTGACGGACCCGCCCGAGCCGTCGACCGCGCCACCGAGGTCGTTGACGACGACGCGTGCGCCGCGGCGGGCGAACTCCAGGGCGTGCTCGCGGCCGAGGCCGCCGCCTGCGCCGGTGACGATGGCGACCTTGCCGTCGAATCCGAGATCTGCGGTCATGAGGGGCTCCAGACATGGGGAACGGTGCGGCGGCGAGCCTAGACAGGGCGACGCTCGAACACCCAGGCCGGGCGCCCCGGACCGGTGTGCGGACGGGATGGAGTGCGCGCCGATCCGGCCCCTAAGGTCGGCCGCGGCGCCTCGATCGGGGCGGGCACCGGCCCGCCGACGCCCGGTCGGGCACGAAGGGGGACCCATGGACGACGTCGTGCACTACGAGGTGGTGGACACCACCGCCGTGATCACGCTGCACCGACCCGACCGGCTGAACGCCTGGACCGGAGAGCTCGGCACCGCCTACTACGACGCGCTCGACCGGGCGGTCGCCGATCCGGCGGTCCGCGCCATCGTGCTCACGGGCTCGGGTCGCGGCTTCTGTGCCGGCGCCGACATGAACACCCTCCAGAGCCTGGGCGAGAGCGGTGGCGCCACCGAACCCGATGGCGACGAGCCCGGCGAGACCCGCCAGCCCCATCACGCCACCACCTGCCCCAAGCCCGTGATCGCCGCCGTCAACGGCGCCTGCGCCGGGCTCGGGTTCGTGTTGGCGCTGTCCTGTGATCTCCGGTTCGCCGCCGCCGGCGCGAAGTTCACGGCGGCGTTCAGCCACCGCGGCCTCATCGCCGAATACGGCTCGTCGTGGTTCCTCCCGAACCTGATCGGAACCGCCCGGGCCTTCGACGTGCTCGTGTCGGGCCGGGTGTTCCTCGCCGAGGAGGCGGCCGAGCTCGGGATCGTGAACGAGGTGGTCGAGCCCGACGCCCTCATGGACCGGGTGCTCGCCTACGCCGCCGACCTCGGCGCCCTCGTCTCGCCACAGTCGATGGCGGTGATGAAGCAGCAGATCTACCGCCACCCGAACCTCCCCCTCCAGGACGCCGTCGACGAGTCGGTCGAACTCATGCGGACGTCGCTGGAGGGAGCGGACTTCGTGGAGGGTGTGGCCAGCTTCGTGGAGAAGCGGCCGCCCGAGTTCCCGCCCTACGGCTGAGCCACCGCCACCGTCTGGTCGGCATCGGGCTCGTCGGCGGGGGGATCGTCGCCGACCGGGGGCTGGTCGGCCTCGGGCTCGTCGGCCGGGGGTTCCTCGGCGGGCGGGTCGTCGATCACCGGAGGCTGTTCATCGGCGGGGTCGTCGGCGGCCGGCTCCTCGACCACGGGCGGAGCGTCGTCGACCGGTTCGTCTGCCGGCGGGTCGTCCACGAGCGGCGGCTCGGTCTCGCCGTCCGTCCCGTCGTCGGGGGTGTCGGTGTCGGGATCCACGATCACGTCGTCGTCCCCGCCGGCGAGGGCGTCGATCCCGTCGCCGCCTTCGAGCACGTCGAAGCCCGCGCCGCCGCTGGCCGCGTCGTCGCCGTCGCCGGTGTCGATGAGGTCGTCCCCGGCGTGGCCGTGCACCACGTCGTCGCCCGGCCCACCGAAGAGCAGGTCGTCGCCCGCCCCGCCGGCGATCGTGTCGTCGCCCGTGCCGCCGTCGATCTCGTCGTCGCCGTCGCCACCGACGATCACGTCGTCACCGCCTCCGCCACAGACGATGTCGTCGCCGTCGCCGGCGTCGATCACGTCGTCGCCCGGGGTGCCGAGGATGACGTCGTCACCATCGGTCGGCGACTCGCCCGAGTTCAGATCGACATCGACCTCCACGCCGTTGCAGGTCAGCAGGCGGGACACGAACACATCGGCGAGGAAGTTGTCGTCGCCCGACACGAGGTTCGAGGCGCTCGAGTAGAAGGCGATGATCGATCCGTCACCGGCGATCGACGGTGCGAAGCTGAAGCTGTTGGCCTGCGAGCCGTCGGCGGCCACGTTGGCCCGCGACGTCGTGGCCGAGATGCGGTTGTGCACGAAGATGTCGAACAGGGCGTTGGTGTCGCCCGGTACGAGGTTCGTCGCGCCGGAGGCGAAGGCGATCAGCGAGCCGTCGCCGCTGATGGTCGGTGCGAAGCTGAAGCTGTCCGCCTCGACGCCGTCGTCGCCGACACTCACCCGGGTCGTCTCGCCCGTGGTGCGGTCGTGGACGAACACGTCGGTCGTGCCGTTGGTGTCGCCGTCCACGAGATCGGGCGCCTCGGAGAGGAACGCGACGGCCGAGCCGTCGGCGGAGAGCTTCGCCTGCACCGAGCCGTTGCCACCGCCGACCGAGGCCACGGCGCCGTCGGTGTTGCGCGAGATCAGTTCGATCGCCCCGGAGTCGAGATCGGCGACGAACACGTCGTTCGCCTCGTTGGTGTCGCCGTCGACCAGGTTCGTGGCGCCCGAGGTGAACGCGACGGTGAGGCCGTCGGCCGAGATGCTCGGCCCGAACGAGAACGAGTCGGTGTCGCCCGCTTCGGCGACCGAGACCCGGAGCGTCGTGTCGGCCACGAGATCGCGGACGAACACGTCGGTCGTGCCGTTGGCGTCGCCATCGACGAGCGTCGAGGCGGTCGAGTCGAACGCGACCCGGGATCCGTCGCCGGAGATCGCCGGGTTGCGGGCCGCGGCCGTGGTCTCGAGGCCGTCGGCGCCGAGTGAGGCCCGGATCGTGATCCCGGTCTCGAGGTCGTGGACGAAGACGTCCTGGACGCCGTTGGTGTCCCCGTCGTCGAGGTTCGACGCCGTCGACACGAACGCGACGGCGGAGCCGTCCTGGCTGATCACGGGGCTCCGGCTCGGTCCGTCGGCCTCACGCCCGTCGGAGGTCACGCTGATGCGATGCGTCTCCCCGGTGGCGACGTCGCGCACGAAGATGTCGCTGACGTTGTTGTCGTCGTCGGGAACGAGGTTGGTCGCATTCGACTCGAACGCGATCAGACGGCCGTCACCCGAGGCCGACGGCACGACCGACCGGTCGTCGGCCTGCTGGCCCTCGGCTCCGACGGACACACGTCCGCTGTCCTGGACCGTGTAGTCATCGGCGCCGGCGCTACCGGGCACCACCACCAACACGGCGGTTGTCGTCGTCGCCGCCACCGCGGCGGCCACCAGTCGACGTCGGATCATCGTGCACCTCCCACGAGATCGCCGGTGGGTCCGAGCGACCTCTGCGTCTCATCATGAAAGACGTCTGACGGGCCGTGGTGGATGGTTCACGCAGGGTGACACTCTCGCGCCGAGCGTCCCCGATATTGGGGGTTTCGGCCCCCTTCGCCGGCTGCTCGAGCCGGTTCGAAGGACTCAGTTCTCCGCGATGCCGAGCTCGGAGCGGGCGTGGGAGGTCCAGCGCTTGTAGTCGATCTTGCCGTTCGGGGCCCGGGTGAGCGACGGCACGGGAAGGATGCGTCGGGGCGCCTTGTAGCTCGCGAGCGTCTGCTTCACGTGTGCGATCACGGAGGCCTCGTCCGGGTCGGTTCCGGCGGTCGGTTCGACCACGGCGACGATGGCCTGACCGAAGCGCTCATCCGGCACGCCCACGGCGATGGCGTCGACGATGTCCGGATGTGTCTTCAGGGTCTCTTCGACCTCTTCGGGGAAGACCTTCTCGCCGCCGGTGTTGATGCACACCGAACCCCGGCCGAGGAGGGTGATGGTGCCGTCGGCCTCGACGGTGGCGAAGTCGCCCGGCAGTGAATAGCGGACCCCGTCGATCGTCGGGAAGGTGGCGGCGGTCTTGACCTCGTCCTTGTAGTAGCCGAGGGGCATGAGGCCGACCACGCCGACCTTGCCGATGTCGCCCGAGCCCGGCTCGACCCGCCGACCGTCCTCGGTGATCACGACCGCCGACTCTCCCAGCTCGAACTTCGCGGTGGTCGAGATCGATGCCTTCGACGAATAGCTGTTCCCCATCCCGACGGCCTCGGAGGAACCGAGCGAGTCGAAGATGATCATCTGCGGGATGTGATCGAGCAGACGCTCCTTGACCGGCTGCGACCACATCGCGCCCGACGACACCATCAACATCAGCGACGACAGATCCCAGCGGTCGGGCTCGGCGTCGAGTGCGGCCAGGATCGGTCGGGCGAAGGCGTCACCGACGATCACGAGGGCGTTCACCCGGTGGGTGTGGCAGGTGTCGAGCATCAGCTCCACGTCGAGCTTGCGTGACGGCAACGTCACGATGCAGCCGCCCTGCAGGAGCTGGCCGATCGCGGTGATGTGGCCGGTGCCGTGCATCAGCGGCGCACCGGGCAGGCCCCGGGTGGCGTTCTCGCCGACCTCGGTCACCGCCGCCCGCCACGCGTCGAGGTCGACGCCGGGCACCAGCGGGACCGGGTGGTTGCGGGAGCAGATCTGCACGAGCGTCTCGTTGTCCCACATCACGCCCTTGGGCATGCCGGTGGTGCCGCCGGTGTAGAGGAACCACCGATCGCCCTCGGAGCGCCCCCACGGGCCGACGACGTTGTCGTCGGTGCCGGCCGCCGCGGCGGCGTCCCAGTCGGACGCCCAGTCGGGGCACTCGGCGGCGTCGCCGGAACGCAGCCACAGCTTCACCTTCGGCAGGCGATCCCGGATGCGGTCGACGTTGTCGGTGAACTCCTCGCCGAACATCACGACGGCGGCATCCGCGTTGTCCCAGAGGTACACGAGCTCGTCGTCGGTGTAGCGGTAGTTGGTGTTCACGGGGACGAGCGAGGCCTTGAACGAGGCGAACACACCCTGGAGGTACTCGGTGCCGTTGTGGAAGTACTGGGCGACCTTGTCCTGCTGGGCGACACCGGCGTCGAGCATCGCCGTGGCGATCCCGTTGGCCCGGCGGTTGAACTCGGTCCAGCCGATCACGGTGTCACCGTGGATCTGCGCCGGGAGATCACCGCGGATCGTCGCCGCGTCCTCCCACCGGTCCGCGAAGTGGAGCACGTTCGAGGTCGTCGCCATGGGCCGAGGTCTAGTGGGGCGGACCGGTGTGTGTCGAACGCCACACACCGGCGGGGCTCAGGAGCGTTCGGTCGCCCAGCTCGTCCAGCGCTTGTAGTCGATCTTGCCGTTGCTGGCGCGCTCCAGGCTCGGCACCACGTGCACCTGCTTCGGCGCCTTGTACCCGGCCAGGTTGGCCTTCACGTGGGCGATGGCCGCGTCGGTGTCGAGGTCCGCCGGTGCGACGACGACGGCGGTCACGGCCTGGCCGAACCGTTCGTTCGGCACGCCCACGGCGATGGCGTCGGAGATCGCCGGGTGCGTCTTCAGCACCTCTTCGACCTCTTCGGGGAAGACCTTCTCGCCGCCGGTGTTGATGCACACCGAACCCCGGCCGAGGAGGGTGATGGTGCCGTCGGCCTCGACGGTCGCGTAGTCGCCCGGGATCGAGTAGCGCACGCCGTCGATCACCGGGAAGGTGGCGGCGGTCTTGGCCTCGTCCTTGTAGTAGCCGATCGGGGTGTGGCCCTGGATGCCGACCTTGCCGATGTCGCCCGAGCCCGGCTCGACGATCGAACCGTCGTCGGCGATCACGACGGCCCCGGCGCCGAGGGAGAACTTGGCGGTGGCGCGGGTGTCGTCGCCGGTCGACACCGACGAGCCCATCCCGATCGCCTCCGAGGAGCCGTAGGTGTCGACCATGATGAGCTTCGGGATGTGGCGGGACAGTTCGGCCTTGACCTCGGCCGACCACATCACCCCCGACGAGATCATCACCCGCAGGCTCGACATGTCCCACCGGTCGGGATGTTCCCCGAGCGTCCGGGCGATCGGCCTCGCGAAGGCGTCCCCCACGATGAAGGTCGACTTCACCCGCTCGGCCTCCACGGTGGTGCAGAACACCTCGGGGTCGAAACCGGTGCCCGGAGTCGTCACGATGCTGCCGCCCAGCATCAGGGTGTTGATCGAGTTGAACAGGCCGGTGCCGTGCATCAGCGGACAGGCGACGAGGCTGACCGGGCCCGGTCCGGAGGTGCGTGCCCGCACCGCGGCCGACACGCCGTCGTCGTCGACGTCGTGCTCGGCGGGCAGGGCGTTGCGGTTGGCCCGGTCGGTGACGGCGATCAGGTCGCCGTGGCGCCACATGACGCCCTTGGGCATCCCGGTGGTGCCGCCGGTGTACATGAACAGCAGGTCGTCGTCGGAGCGGCCCGCGTCACACCGGACCGATCCGTCGGTCGACGTCGCCACCGCCGTCTCGTAGGGCACGGCCCAGTCGGGGCAGGCCGTGGTGCCGTCGTCCACGTGCACGTAGGCCCGCACGAGCGGTAGGCGGTCCCGCAGCCCCTCGACCTGCTCGGTGAAGGTGCCCTGGAACACCACGGCCTCGGCGTCCGCGTTGGTCCAGAGGTACTCGAGTTCGGCGGCCACGTAGCGGTGGTTGGTGTTGACGTGGGTGAGCGACGCCTTGGCGCAGGCGTAGAGCACCTCGCAGTACTCGGGCCGGTTGTGGAGGTAGAAGGCCACCGCGGCGCGATGGCCACAGCCGGCATCGAGCAGGTGCCGGGCGAGTCCGTTCGCCCGCGACTCGAGCTCGGCCCAGGTGATGCCGGCGCCGTCGTGTGTGAGTGCCCGGGCGTCGGGCACGGACACGGCGACGTTGTCGAGGATGTCGGCGAGATTCCATTCGGCCATGGCGCCGCATCCTACGGACGCCTCCACGGCCGAGCGATTCGGCGACGGGCAGCTCAGGCGCCGGCGTAGGCCCCGGGGTTCGTGAAGGTGCGTCGGTGCCACCGATGCGGGGTCCCGAGCACGGCCCGGGGGTAGTCCTCGAACAGCCATCGGGCGAAGTTCCGGCGGGTCCACTCCGTGGCTCCGGCCGCTCGCAGGCTCCACTCGGTACCCACCGGGGAGGCGAGCACGCCGCTGAGGGCATCGGCGAGATGGTGGTCCCGCACCATGCCGCGATGCAGCTCCCGGGTGTAGCGGGAGATCACCACGGCCGGGTCCGACTCCTCGATCATGGCGGTGGCGGCGTCGATCCCGGTCTCCAGCGCCTGCCCGATGCCTTCGCCGGTCATCGGGTCGGTGGCCGCCGCGGCGTCGCCGACGAACAGGACCCGACCGCTCGCGAGCGTGCGTTCGCCGAGGCGGGCGGGGATCGGCCACGCCCGGTGTGGCGACTCGGGTCGGGCGTCGGCGCCGATGACGGCACGGATGTGTGGCCGGGAGAGGATGTCGGGCCACAGGCGCTTCATGTCCTGCGTGCTCCAACGACCGCCGCGCTGGATGCCGAAGCCGACATTGGCGACGCCGTCGCCGATCGGGAACGACCAGATGTACCCGGGCAGGAGGTCCGCGTCGAACCACACGTGGAGTTCCCGAGTGGCCCGCTCGTCGACGTCGACGAAGTACTGACGGAAGGCGTGCCATTCACCCCGGTAGGACTCGTCGGGGAGGCCGAGCAGCTTGCGGGTCGGCGACCACATGCCGTCGGCGGCGATCAGCCAATCGGCGGTGTACCGGTTGCCGCCGGCATCGACGGCGACGCCGCCTCCGAGCTGTTCCACGCCGTCGACGGCGGTGTCGAAGACCAGCTCGGCGCCCGCCGCCTCGGCGAGGTCGACGAGTGCGGCGTCGAGGTCGGCCCGACGGGCGATCGAGGCGAAGCGGCCCTTGCCCCGGGGCAGCGGGAACGTGCGCTGGACGCCGCCGGGAGAGGTGAGGATCACGTCGTCGACGTCGATCCAGCTCGGTACCGCGTCGGGGGTGAGTCCGAGGTGTTCGAGGTGGCGGAGAGCGCCGGCGGTGAGGCCGTCGCCGCAGATCTTGTCGCGCCCACGAGGCGCTTTGTCGAGCACGGTCACCGAACGCCCGGAACGGGCGAGGGTGATGGCCGCGGCCGTGCCGGCCGGGCCGGCGCCGACGATCAGGACGTCACGACGATCGGTCACGGCACAACGATACGGAGCGCGGGGCTCGGACGATCGATCGGGTGCGTCAGCCGCCGTCGCCCGCGGCGGCCGTGGTGGTCGTCGCCGGGGGAGCGGTGGTGGCGGTGGTGGCCGGTGGGGCCGTGGTGGCGGTCGTGTCGCCGCCGCCCACCGTGGTGGTGGTCTCGCCGCCGCCGTCGCCGGCGGTGGTCGTCGCCCCGCCGTCACCCGCCACCGTGGTGGTGGTCGAGGGCTCGAGATCCGGGCGGGTCGGGTTGTTGTTGCAGTCGCGTCCGGCGGCCGGGCGGTACACACCGAAGACCGAGTCGTTGTCGACCGTGCCGTCGGAGAAGACCCGCTCACGGAAGGTCGTGACCACGGTGCAGAAGCCACGGGATCCTTCGCTGCGGCCCTTGTCGGTCACCTCGACGTTGGTGGTCGAGTACATCGACACCGTGATCGAGGTGTCGGTGTAGGTCGGCCACACGAGCACGGCGTAGTCGGTGTTGTTCTCGAGCACGAGGTCGGGCTTCGGCCAGGAGATCGTGGCCTCACGACCCCGGGGGTAGCGGGAGAAGTAGAGCGAGTGCGACTGGTACTCGATGAAGTCGAGACCGGCGAAGAACGCGGCGTTGAAGATCGTGGTGGCGAACTGGCTCACGCCGCCGCCGACCTGGGCTTCGAGCACGCCCTGGGCGATGGCGCCGGCCGGCAGGTAGCCCTCGCCGGAGGTACGGCGGCCGACGTGCTCGTTCAGGCTGAAGCGCTCGCCCGGGAGGATCACGACACCACGGACCTCGTCGGCGATGAGATGGATGTTCGTCACCCGGTTCTCACAGCAGCTGTGGTTGGTGGTGAAGGTGGCGACCTGCTCGATGATGCCGAGCGCCTGGAGTTCGGCGACGCCGGCGTCGCTCGTGGTGACCCGGGTGGCCAGTTCGACTTCCCCGGCGTCGGCCTCCATGGCGGCCCGGATGCGGTCGGCGGAGTCGTCGTCGCAGCAGACGACGGTCTCGTCGGCCGGGATGATGACGGGCACCTCGTCGACCACGTTGAAGCGGGCCTGCTGGTTCTCGTCGCCGAGACCGGTGAACCTGGGCTCGAGCCACTCGCCGATCGCATCGGCATCGAGGCTCCAACCGACGGCGCCGGGTTCGGCGGAGAGTTCGACCCAGGTCCGCAGGTCGATCGGACGGATCGTGACGACGTCGTCGCCCTCCGTCTCGTCGTCCGACGCCTCGTCCTCGGTGTCCTCGTCGTCGGTCGCCACGCCCGAACCGAAGCCCTCGATCGACACGACGAGCTCGTTGGCGGTGACGGCGTTGAGCTCGTCGGCGAGGTCGGTGAGTTCCGACGACGGCAGCTCGGGCTCGAGCAGCACCAGATCGATGTCGAACTCGTACTCGCTGGCATCCGGACGGAGCTCGCCGGCGAGGGTGTTGGCCACCTCGGCGGCGTCCAGGCTGGCGCCGTTCGAGCCGGGCGTGGCGACATAGGTCGTGCCACGCAGCTCGATCGTCGGCTCGATGGGGTCGCTCAGTTCGTCGCCGATGAGCCGGTCGATCTCGCCGAGCGTCGCCTCGCGGTCGAGCACGTAGTCGACGCCGATCTCCTCGGTGGAGAAGAACGTCTGCACCCAGCGGAAGGGCCGGGCGAGCACGAACCCGCCGCGACGGGCGTCGAGGGCGGCCTCGGCGAGCCCGGCATCGTCGACCCGGACACCCATGGCCAGGGCGTCGCTCTCGAGCTGGCGGCTGCCGCCGTCCATGCGAACCGGCACCCGGTCGAGCCCGTCGGAGAGATCGCCGGCCACGGCCTCGACCTCGCCGCGGTCGAGACCACCGAGCGAGATGCCGTCGACCTCGACGTTGCGGACCACCCGGTCACCCGACACGGCCGTGTCGATTCCCCAGGCGGCGAAGAGGAACACCAGCACGGCCAACGGCGCGGAACCGGCGATGAGCGCGAGACGGCGACGGGTGGACATCCGAGGCAGTGTGCCACGCCCGGCAGCCGCGTCGGTGGCGGCTTCGAACCTTCGTCGCCCAACGGTCATCTGGCCGGTGTCGAGGGGCCTGTGCCAGGATCGGCGCACCCTCGGCGAGGGTGTGACGGACGTCTCTCGGGAGTGAGGATCGATGGCTCGACTGTGTGAAGGACGGGTGGCCGTGGTGACCGGCGCCGGCCGGGGAATCGGCCGGGAACACGCGCTGATGCTGGCCGAGCACGGTGCCCGGGTCGTCGTGAACGACCTGGGTGGTGCGCGCGACGGCGAAGGCACCGATGTGGGGCCCGCCCAGGCCGTCGTCGACGAGATCGAAGCCGCCGGTGGCGAGGCGATCGCCAACACCGACGACGTCTCCTCGTTCGCCGGCGCCGAGAACATGATCGGCTCGGCCATCGAGCAGTGGGGCCGCCTCGACGTGCTGCTCAACAACGCCGGGATCCTGCGGGACCGGATGCTCGCCAACATGACCGAAGCCGAGTGGGACGCGGTGATCGCCGTGCACCTCAAGGGCACGTTCGCCCCGGCGCAGGTGGCCGCCGCCCACTGGCGGGAACGGTCGAAGGCCGGTGAGGACGTGAACGGCCGCCTGATCAACACCACCTCGGTCTCGGGCATCTACGGCAACCCCGGTCAGACCAACTACGGCGCGGCCAAGGCCGGGATCGCGGCGTTCACGATCATCTCGGCCATGGAGCTGTCCCGCTACGGCGTCACCTGCAACGCCATCGCCCCCGGTGCACTCACCCGCATGACCGAGGATCTCGGTATGGGCCAGCTCGAAGGTGAGGCCCGCGAGGCCATGTCGCCCCGCTGGATCGCACCGATCGGCACGTGGCTGGCCTCGGAGGAGTCGGCACCGGTGACCGGTCGCATCTTCGAGGCGTCCGGCCGGGTGCTTGCGATCGCCGAGGCCTGGACCCGGGGGCCGTCGGTCGACCCCGTGGACGACCCGACCCGTCTCGGTCCGATCGTCCAGCAGCTGATGGCCGATGCCCGCCCGAACTCCGACATGCAGGGCCAGCCCGCCACGGGCCCCGGCCGCCCGACCCCGTTCGACTTCTGAGCCCACCGGCTCCGACACCCATCACGTAGCCCCGCCCTCGAGGAGGACCCCATGCCCATCGATCCCAACGCCGTCGGTGCCCGAGGCGAAGCCCGCCGCTGGAGCTGGACGAGTGACGACGCACTGCTCTACGCCCTCGGCATCGGTGCCGGTGTCGCCGATCCCGTCGGTGGTGAGCTCCAGTTCACGACCGAGAACACCGCCGGGGTCGACCAGCAGGTGTTCCCGACCTTCTGCGTGCTCGCCGGCTTCAACGCCCGTGGCGGACGCAGCGCGATGAGCCACGTCGGCAGCTTCGATCCGCGGATGCTGGTGCACGGTGAGCAGGGCATCGTCCTGCACGGTCCGCTGCCCACCGAGGGCGAGATCGACATGGTCGACGAGATCACCGGGATCTACGACAAGGGCAAGGGTGCGGTGATCGCGTCGCGATCCACGGCGACCTCCGTCGCCTCCGGTGAGGTCGTGTTCGAGATGACCTCGTCGGTGTTCATCACCGGTGAGGGGGGTTTCGGTGGCGACCGTGGGCCGTCGAGCAAGCGCAACGTCGCACCCGACCGAGCGCCGGATCGTTCGGTGACGTATTCGACCCGGCCCGACCAGGCTCTGCTCTACCGGCTCTGTGGTGACCGCAACCCGTTGCACTCCGACAAGCAGTTCTCCGATGTCGGTGGGTTCCCGAAGCCGATCCTCCACGGCCTCTGTACCTACGGCTTCACCGGGCGTGGCCTGCTGGCGCTCGAGTGCGACAACGACGTGAACGCCTTCGCCGGGATGGAGGGGCGGTTCTCGTCGCCCGTGCTCCCGGGCGAGGATCTCACGATCCAGGTGTGGGACACCGACGAGGGCACCGTGTTCAACACGCTGGGCAGCGATGGTCGGCCGGTCATCTCCAATGGTGGTGTGTCGACGCGTTAGGCGGTTCGAGCGCGAGGCCGCCATCGCCTGATGGTCGGCCGGTCATCTCCAATGGTGGAGTGTCGACGCGTGAGGCGGTTCGAGCGCGAGGCCGCCATCGCCTGATGGTCGGCCGGTCATCTCCAATGGTGGTGTGTCGACGCGTTAGGCGGTTCGCTCAGAAGAGCTTCTGCTGGGGTCGTTCGACCCCGCGGAGCTCGTCGTAGTCGAGCTCGATCCAGTCGATCTGGCGATCACTCGCGAGGGTCTTCGCCTGCGGTTTGATCTCCTGGGCGGCGAACACGCCGCGCACCGGCGCGAGGTTGGGGTCGCGGTTGAGGAACTCGAGGTAGCGGGTGAGCTGCTCGACGCCGTCGATCTCGCCCCGACGCTTGATCTCGACGGCGACGGTCGCCCCGTCGCCGTCCCGGCAGAGCAGGTCGACCGGGCCGATGTCGGTCGGGAACTCACGGCGTACGAGCTTGTAACCGTCGCCGAGTCGGGTCACCTGCTCGGCCAGCAGCTCCTGCAGGTGGGCCTCCACGCCGTCCTTCACGAGGCCCGGGTCCTGCCCGAGTTCGTGGGCGGTGTCGGTGAACACCTCGTGCATCGTGATCGTGAGCTGCTCACCCTTCGGGTTGCTCACCCGCCAGATGTCGCCCTCCACCGCGAGGGTGTTGGGGGCGTTCATCCAGTTGAGTGGCTTGTAGGCGCCACCGTCGGCGTGGATGGCCACACACCCGTCGGCCTTGACCATGACGAGGCGCGTGGCCCGCTCGAGGCGGGCGGTGAGCCGACCTTCGTAGTCGACGGTGCATTCGGCGATGACGAGGCGCACCGCCGATGTCTACCAAGGCGGGAGCGCGCCGCGGTGGTGGATCAGGCGTCGCCCGTGGGCATGAGGTCGGCGCCGGAGACGAGCCACTCGTTCATGGCTTCGGCGAGCTGGCCCAGATAGTCGGTGAGGAGATCGATCTCCTCCACGGTGAAGGCTTCGAGCACACCGCCGAGCGCCGATTCCATGCGGCCGTCGAGCATCTCGGTGCGGGCCACGCCGGATGCCGTGGCACCGACGAGCACACCACGACGATCGGCCGCGTGGGGCATCCGTTCGGCGAGGCGCTGGTTCACGAGCCGGTCGACCACCCGGGTGGCGGTGGAGGCCTCCACCTGGAGGACCTCCGCGAGTTCACCCATCCGGCAGGGACCGTGCTCGACGATCGCTTCGAGGGCGCGGGCCTGTCCGACCTCGAGCGGTTCGGGAGCCTGTCGGTAGACGACGTCGTTCCAGGCGTTCGGGAGCGCGCCGGTCCCGAGACGGTGCCAGACCCGAGAGAAGCGACCGACCGCCGCTCTCACGTCCTCGGATCTCCGGGCCCGGCCCGGCGGTTGAACGTTCACCCTGACTCCTTGTATGCTGCAGCTAACAAGCGCCATTTAGTGCTAGTCAACCGGTGAGAAACCGGTCGAGAGTAGCACCTCTCCGGAGTTGGCGAAAGTACGCGTCTGGTTCACCGAGCGAGAAGGGGGTGTGGGCCACGACGCTGAACGACGCCGACTTCGGTCGGCGTCGTTCGCGTTCCGGGTGATCCGTCCGGTCGGCCGCAGCCGTCCGTCGACGCGATCAGCCGCCCAGCACACCCCGGTGGCCGAGCCGCTTCTGGATGAGCGCACGGCGCTCCTGGAGCTCGGCGTAGGTGAGCGAGTCGAACTCGTCGGGGTTCACGCCGAAGCCGGCCTTCACGCCATCGAGGTCCAACTGCCACGCCTCGGCGGCGACGCCGAGCTGGGCGGCGATCTCCTGACCATGGGTCGTGGCGAAGTGGGTGGCGATGTGGGTGACCTCGGCGAAGAGGTCGAGATCGGGAGCGAGGGAAGCGATGGCGCCGTCGATGAAGATCAGGTTCTTCACGTACAGCATGAGGGCCTTCGGCATGCGTGCGCCGTAGGCGAGGAGCGCCTTGATCACGCGCTGGATCTCGGCGACGAGTTCCTCGGGGCTCACCTGCGTCGGATCGAGCGGCGCATCGAGTCCGAGATCCTTCACGACGGCCTCGACGTCGGTGTCGGGCGGCAGGGCGCCGAGGTCACGCAGGGCCGCGACCTGGCCCTTGGTGTCGTTCATCGTCGCGGTCATCATCATCCGGAGGAACGCCATGCGCTCGGACTGCGTGAGGCGTCCGGTGATGCCGAAGTCGAGCAGCGCGGTCGTGCCGTCGGGGCGGACGAAGAGGTTGCCGCCGTGCAGGTCGCCGTGGAACACGCCGTGGAGGAAGACACCCTCGAGGAAGCCGAGCATCGTCGTGCGGATGATGGAGTGGGTGTCGAGCCCGGCGTCGGTGATGCCGACCGCGTCGTCGAACCGGAACCCCGAGAGCCGCTGCATCACCATGACCCGCTCGGTGACGAGCTCGGGGTGGGGACGGGGCACGACGAAGTCGGTCTGATCGAGGGTGCGCAGGACGCCGGCGACGTCGAGCATGTTCGCGGCCTCGAGGCGGAAGTCGAGCTCCTCGACGATGGTCTCCGCGAAGAGCTCCACGAGCGCCGGGGGGTTGGCCAGCGCGGCGACGGGGATCCGTCCCACGAGGAAGGGTGCGATGAAGGCGAGGACCTTCAGGTCACGGATGACGAGATCCTCGATGCCCGGGCGCTGGACCTTCACCACGACGTCCTCGCCCGAGCGCAGCGTGGCGGCATGGACCTGGGCGATCGACGCCGCGGCGAGGGGGGTCGGTTCGAACCGGAGGAAGACGTCGTGGAGCGGGCGGCCGTACTCCCGCTCGACCGCGGTGCGGACCTGCTCGAAGTCGACCGCGGGCACCTGATCCCGGCACTTGCGGCACTCCTCGACCAGCTCGGTCGGGAACACGCCTTCACCGGCCGAGATGATCTGGGCGAGCTTGATGTAGGTCGGGCCGAGCACCTCGGCCGCTTCCCGCAGGCGGCGGCTCAACCCCGCACGCGAGTCGGCTCGGCCCCGCTCCTTCACGAACCAGATCGCGATGGCGACACCGAGCACGCGGACGACGCGGACGGCCCGTCGCACCGGCGGTAGCCGGGGTGGCTTGACGAGAACCCGCAGGCGACGGTTCAGCGCGGTCCGCCGGGCGGCGTCGCCGTCACGCCAGACGGGCGGACGGTCACGCAGATCCCACGGGGCGTCGTCGGTGAAGGTGCCGTCGACCAGGTCTCCGGGGCCGTTGGCGGGTTCGAGCACGTCGGAGGCGGGGGCATCCACACCGAGAGTGTGCTGCCTCGGCACCCCCGATGGCGTGTCGGACGCTCAGAACCGGGGTGGTCGCCTGTCACGCAATGCGGCGACACCTTCGGCGAAATCCGGCTCCCCGGTCATCTCGTCGAGCAGCTGGAGCGAGCGGGCGATGCTCGGTCCGACCTCACCGTGGGTGTCGGCGTAGACCGCGCGCCGGGTCTCGAGCAGCGACCGTCGGGAGATCGTGGCGGCGAGCTCCTCGGCGAGGGTGAGGGTCCGATCCAGCACCTCGTCGGCCGGTACGGCCTCGAGCGCCAGCCCCATCTCGGTGATCTCGGTGCCGAGCGCCACGCGGGAACGCAGGAGCAGATCCATCGCACGGGACAAGCCGATCTGGCGAGGGAGCAGCCACGAGAGGCCGTACTCGGCGGGCAGGTTGAGCTTGCCGTGGGCGGTCGTCCACTTCGCCTCGGCCGCGGTGATCCGCAGGTCGCAGAAGCAGGCGAGCACCATGCCGACCCCGGCGCAGGCGCCGTTCACCGCCGCGAGCACGGGCTTGGTGAGGCCGAACTGGTGGGCGAAGGGATGATCCCACCGCTCGTCGATGCCGAAGCCCGGGGTGGCGATCTCGCCACGGAGCCCGTCGTCGTAGTTGCCCCGATCGGCGTGACCCGAGAGGGCCTGGCTGTCACCGCCGACGCAGAACGCCCGATCGCGTCCGGTCACGACGATCACACGGACGTCGGGATCGGCCTCGGCCGCGGCGAGGTGGGCCCGGTACTCGGTGTGCATCGTGCCGGTCCACGCGTTGCCCCGATGGGGCCGGTCGAGCCAGATCAGCGCGGTGCGACCGCGGATCTCGTAGTCGGTGGCGCGACGTCCGGCCGGGCGAGGCGTGCTCGAGGGGTCGGACGCCGTCACCTCAGCCTCCGTTGGCGAGGATCTCGAGGCACCGATCAGCGAGCTCCGGCCGGCAGATCAGCAGGTCGGGGAGATACGGATCGGGGTTGTTGTAGAGCATCGGCGAACCGTCGAGGCGGGAGCAGTGCAGCCCGGCTGCCTCCGCGACCGCGACCGGCGCACAGTTGTCCCACTCGTACTGACCGCCGGAGTGGGCGTACACGTCGGCGTGACCGAGCACGACGGCCATGGCCTTCGCACCGGCGGAACCCATCTCGAGGTACTCGGCGTCGAGGGCCCGGGCGAGCATCTGGGCCGCCGGGGGCCGCCGGGTGCGTGAGACGATGACGCGGGGCGGACCGTCGTGGGCCGGCGGCATCGGTGGTGCGAGCTCACCGCTGCCGAGCGTGATGTCCTGAGCGGGGAGTGAGACGGCGCCGGCGATCGGCACCCCGTTGCTCACGAGGGCGACGTGCACGGCCCAGTCGACGCGGGGCACCTCACCGAACTCGCGGGTGCCGTCGAGGGGATCGATGATCCAGGTGCGCTCGGCGGCGAGGCGGGCCCGGTCGTCACGACCCTCTTCGGAGAGCACGGCGTCGTCGGGACGATGCTCGCCGAGCTCCTGCATGAGGAAGTTGTGGGCCGTGAGATCACCGGCGTCCTTCAACTCCCAGAACGTGATGCCTTCGTCCACGAGGCGCTGGCGGGTCGCCACCAACAACTCGCCCGTGCGGGTGGCGAGGTCGGCGGCCAGTTCGTGGTCGTTCATGGGGAGACTCCTTCGACTCCCTCTCCCTGTCGGTCAGCGGGTGAGGGGTTTGTAGGTGACGCGGGTCGGGTTGGCGTCCTCGCCGAGCTCGCGCTGACGGAACTCCTCGTACTCGGAGAAGTTGCCCTCGAACCAGCGCACCTGCGAGTTGCCCTCGAAGGCGAGGATGTGCGTGGCGATCCGGTCGAGGAACCAGCGGTCGTGGGAGATCACCACGGCACAGCCGGGGTAGCGCTCGAGGGCGTCTTCGAGCGCCCGGAGGGTGTCGACGTCGAGGTCGTTGGTCGGCTCATCGAGGAAGAGCACGTTGCCCCCCGTCTTGAGGGTCTTGGCGAGATGCACACGGTTGCGCTCACCACCGGAGAGCACCCCGACGGGCTTCTGCTGGTCGGACCCCTTGAAGTTGAACGACGCCACGTAGGCCCGGCCGTTCACCTCCTTGCCGCCGACGTCGAGGAACTCGGCGCCGTCGGTGATCTCGTCGTAGACCGACTTCTCGTCGTCGAGGGTGTCGCGGCTCTGGTCCACATAGGCCAGCTCGACCGTGGAGCCGACCGTGATGCTGCCGCTGTCGGGCTGCTGCGCTTCGCCGTCGCCGGTGGCGGCACCGATGAGCATGTTGAACAGCGTCGTCTTGCCGGCGCCGTTGCCGCCGATCACGCCGACGATGCCGGCGGGCGGCAGGGAGAACGAGAGGTCGTCGATGAGGAGACGGTCACCGAAGCCCTTCGACAGGTTCGACACCTCGAAGACCTGGTCGCCGAGGCGCTTGCCCGGCGGGATGTGGATCTGCACGGCCTCGTCGGCCGGGTTGTAGGCCTCGGCCTCGGCCTGGAGCTGCTCGTACGCGGTGAGTCGGGCCTTGCCCTTCGACTGGCGGGCCTTGGTGCCCATCCGGACCCAGTCGAGCTCGCGGGCGAGGGTGCGGCGACGCGCCTCCTGCTTGGCCGACTCACGGTTGAGGCGGTCCTGCTTCTGCTCGAGCCAGCCCGAGTAGTTGCCCTCGAAGGGCACGCCGCGGCCGCGGTCGAGCTCGAGAATCCACTTCGCGACGTTGTCGAGGAAGTAGCGATCGTGGGTGATGGCCACGACGGTGCCGGCGTAGTCGGCGAGGTGTCGCTCCAGCCACGCGACCGACTCGGCGTCGAGGTGGTTGGTGGGCTCGTCGAGGAGCAGCAGGTCGGGCTTCGAGAGCAGGAGGCGGGCGAGGGCCACACGACGGCGCTCACCACCCGACAGGTGCGTCACCTCGGAGTCGGCCGGCGGCAGACGCAGGGCGTCGGAGGCGATGTCGATCGTGCGCTGGAGGTCCCACGCACCGGCGGCCTCGATCCGGGCCTCGACGTCGGCCTGGCGAGCGCCGAGCTTCTCGTAGTCGGCCTCGGGGTCGGCCCACCCGTCGAGGATCTCGTTGTACTCACGCAACAGCTGCACGGCTTCACCCGTGCCGTCCATCACGTTCTCCTGGACGGTCTTGGCCCCGTCGAGGTGGGGTTCCTGATCGAGCAGGCCCACGGTGAAACCGGGCGTGAGCCGTGCTTCGCCGGTGAAGCCGTCGTCCTGGCCGGCCATGATCTTCAGCAGCGTCGACTTACCCGAGCCGTTGGAGCCGAGCACGCCGATCTTGGCGCCGGGGAAGAAGGACAACGAGATGTCCTCGAGCACCTGGCGGTCCGGCGGGTGGAACCGGCCGACCTTGTACATGGAGTAGATGAACTTCGCCGACATGGCTGGCCCCCGGGGAATGGCGGTGTGCTCGGCGCAGGCTACCGACGGCGTCCGGTGGCGGAGGTCATGCGGTGGTGCCGAGCGCTCGGAACCACTCGGCCCGCCACCGCATGACCCGAACGCCCTCGGCGTCGAGCAAACCTCGTTCGAGCGCGAACTGGGCGGCGTCGGTGAGCACGGCGGCCGCGACATCCGGCAGCCGTCGTCGGTCGCGCTCGTCGTGTCCGCCGCCTTCGGTCAACGCGTCGAGGGCGAGCTCGACCGCGACCGTCCGACGTTCATTGTCGTGCGCGTCAGGCCGTGGCGAGCGGACGCAGGTGCCGAGCAGGGCTCCGACACCGTGAAGGGGGTCGGCGGGCGCAGCGAACTCCCAATCGATCAGCGCACGCAACCGGCCCTCGAGATACACGGCGTTCGAGTAACCGACGTCTCCATGTGTCCAGCACACCCCGGGTACGGGAAGGGGGCGCTGGGGAGTGGCCCCGGCCGGGGCGATGAAGTCGGCCGTGGCGCGGTGCAGATCGGCCAGAAGTGCGGCCATCTCAGCGAGCCTTCCGGCGTTGAGGCGATCGTCTTGGACCCAGACGGGTGGATCCGCACATCGGCCGGGCACGAACGTGAGGACTTGTCGATCGTGCTCATCGATGCCGAGGAATCGCGGCGCCGCCTCGAAGCCGACTCGCTCCAGGTGGAGAAGCAGGGCCTCGACGACTGGCGACCCCGGCGGGCGGGGACGTCGCACGGTGTCGCCGATCCGCACCACCCCACCCGGGTGCATCCGACCGCCCGTCAAGACCGCTTCCTCGGGCTGGTCCACGGCGTCGTGCTCGATCCTCCGACCGTACTCGGGTCTCGCCCGCCGGTCTCGCCTCGTCGGCTGCGTCGGACGGTGAGTAGTTTGCGGCGGTGACCGACGCTGCGACCCCGACGCCCATCCGTGCCGTGCTGTTCGACTTCGGTGGGGTGATCCTGTCGAGCCCGTTCGATGCGTTCGCCGCCTACGAGGCCGCCAACGATCTGCCGGACGGTCTCATCCGACGGATCAACACCATCAACCCCGACGACAACGCCTGGGCGAAGCTCGAGCGCTCCGACGTCGACGCCGCCGGATTCGCCGAACTCTTCACCGCCGAGGCGGCGGCCCTCGGACACCAGGTGAACGGCGCCGACATCCTCGGCCTGCTGCACGGCTCGGTCCGGCCCCGGATGGTCGAGGCCGTCCGCCGGGTCAAGGCCGCCGGCTACGTGACCGGCTGTCTCACCAACAACTTCCTCTCCGGTGGTGATCGCGAGAAGCCCGGCAGCGGGATCGCGTCCGACAACAGCGACCGCCAGGCCCGGATCGACGAGGTGATGGCGTTGTTCGACGACGTCATCGAGTCGTCGAAGGTGGGGGTCCGCAAGCCGGAGCGTGCGTTCTACGACGCCGCGCTCGAGGCGCTCGAGATCACGGCGCAGGAGTCGGTCTTCCTCGACGATCTCGGCATCAACCTCAAACCGGCCCGGGCAATGGGCATGCACACGATCAAGGTCGTCGATCCCGACGACGCGCTCGCCGAGTTGTCCGCGCTGCTCGACCTCGAGCTGTGACGACGTCGTCGCGCATCGACGCGACGCTGCGGCGCGCCGTCGAGGCGGGCGACGTGGCCGGGGTATCGGTCGTCGTCATCGATCGCGACGGACAGATCATCTCGGCCGCGGCGGGGGAGCGACGGCTCGGCTCGGGTGCGGCGATGACCGCCGACACGGTCGGCAGGATCTACTCGATGACCAAGGCGCTCACCGCTGCGGCGGCGATGCACGCCGTCGAACGGGGCCTCCTCGATCTGGACGGTCCGGCCGCACGATTCCACGACGGCCTGGCCGATCGGCGGGTGCTCGAGGGCTTCGACCCCGATGGGGTGCCGATCACCCGACCGGCCACGGTGGAGGTGACGCTCCGACATCTCCTGACCCACACCAGCGGACACGGCTACGACATCTGGAACTCCGACCTCGCTCGGTGGTTCCGCGAGACGCGGACGCCGCCGATCGGAAGCCGCCGGCTCGCCACCCTCGACACCCCGCTCCTGTTCGACCCCGGGACGCGGTGGAACTACGGCATCGGGCTCGACTGGGTCGGTCAGCTGGTCGAGGCGGTGTCCGGGCAGACGCTCGGGCAGTACCTCGCGGAGCACATCACCGGTCCGCTCGGCATGGTCGACACCGCGTTCGAGCCGACCGCGCCGATGGTCGAGCGGATGGCGGGCATGCACACCCGAACCCCCGACGGTGGTCTCGCTCCGATCGAGACCACGACACCCGAAGGAGCCGAGTTCGAGCTCGGCGGTGGCGGGCTGTTCGGGACGATGCCCGACTACGGCCGCTTCCTGCGAATGATGCTCGGCGACGGGTCACTCGACGGACGCCGGGTGCTCGCCGCCGACACGGTGGAGCTCATGGCGGCGAACGCGATGGGTCCGCTCCGGGTGACGCCGCTCCGTTCGGCGGCACCGAACCTCTCCGTCGACGCCGACCTGTTCCCCGGGGAGGAGAGCTCCTGGGGGCTCTCGTTCCAGCGCCACGAGCAGCCGGGTGCCACCGGTCGGGCCGTCGGCACGCTGTCGTGGGCCGGACTGGCCAATAGCTACTTCTGGATCGATCGGGCCTCCGGCGTGGCCGGTGCGGTGATGAGCCAGCTGCTGCCGTTCGCGGACGAGCGCGCCCGAGCCGTCGCCCTCGAGGTCGAACGCGCCGTCTACGGCACCTGACGCGGGAGCAGTCCAGGTTGAGCGCTCGGTCGAGGGCTCGACGCGGGATCAGTCGAGGTTGAGTGCTCGGTCGAGGGCTCGACGCGGGATCAGTCCAGGTTGAGCGCCCGGTCGAGCAGCTCCGCCTGTTCCTGGCGATGGATGCGGGCCGATCCGGTGGCGGGCGACCCCGACTCGGTGCGGCTCACACGGCGGATGCGGTGCGTGTCGCCGTGGGCCTCGTAGAGACGACCCTTCACGGCGTTCCACGGGCCCATGTTCTCCGGCTCCTCCTGGAGCCAGACGATCTCACGGGCGTTCGGGTACCGCTCGAGCGTCTCGGCGACCCCGGCGAACGGCCAGGGATAGAGCTGCTCGACCCGGGCGATGGCGACGTTCGCGCCCCGCTCGTCCCGCTCCGCGAGGGCATCGATCGCGACCTTGCCCGAGGCGAAGATCACGCGCTGCACGGCATCGGCGGCCGGCGGGTTCGGATCGGGCAGGACCTCTTCGAACGAACCGGACAGGAACTCCGAGACGGGTCGCTTCGTGGTCTTGGCCCGCAGCAGCGACTTCGGCGTGAACACGACGAGGGGCTTGCGGACCTCACGGTGCATCTGGCGACGCAGGAGATGGAAGAACTGCGACGAGGTCGTGCAGTTCGCCACCTGCATGTTGTCCTCCGCACACAGCAGGAGGAAGCGCTCGATGCGGGCCGAGGAGTGCTCCGGACCCTGGCCTTCGTAGCCGTGGGGGAGCAGCATGACGAGACCGGAGGTCTGCTTCCACTTGTCCTCCGCGGCGACGATGAACTGGTCGATGATGATCTGGGTGCCGTTGACGAAGTCGCCGAACTGCGCTTCCCACATCACCAGGGCGTCGGGGTTGGCCACGGAGTAGCCGTACTCGAAGCCGAGGCCCGCGTACTCCGACAGCGTCGAGTCGTAGACCCAGAAGTCGGTGCCCGGCTTCGTGAGCTTCGACAGTGGTGTGTACTCGTCACCGTTGGTGTGGTCGTGGATCGTGGCGTGCCGGTGGGCGAACGTGCCGCGGCGGCTGTCCTGGCCGGCGAGGCGGACCGAGGTGTTCTCGATCAGCAGTGAGCCCATGGCGAACATCTCGCCGAGTGCCCAGTCGACCTCGCCATCGGCCCACATCTTGTCGCGGCTCTGGAACTGCTTGGCGAGCTTCGGATGCACCGAGAAGCCCTCGGGTGCGGTCGAGAGCGCGTCGTAGATCTCGTCGAGCACGGCCCGGTCGACGCCGGTGTCGACGTGGGGCAGCACGCCCTGTGCGGGCGGTGACGGCTTGGCCAGGAGGCCCTCCTCGGGTGCGGCCTCACGGGTCTCGTTCAGCGCCACCTGGAGCAGGTCCTGGAAGTAGTCCATGGCCTTGTCGGCCTCTTCGAGGCTGATGTCGCCACGGTCGACCAGTGCCTGGGTGTACAGCGTCCGGGCGGAGGGCCGCTCGGCGATCTTGGCGTACATCATCGGCTGGGTGTAGCTCGGGTCGTCGCCCTCGTTGTGACCGTGTCGGCGGTAGCCGATCATGTCGATCACGACGTCCTTGTTGAACTTCTGCCGGTAGTCGAAGGCCAGCTGCGCGACCCGCACGCAGGCTTCGGGGTCGTCGGCGTTCACGTGGAAGATCGGGGCCTGGACCATCTTCGCCACGTCGGTGGAGTACTCCGACGAGCGGCTGTGGTGCGGTGCCGTGGTGTAGCCGAGCTGGTTGTTCACGATCACGTGGATCGTGCCGCCGACGACGTAGCCCTTCACCTGCGACAGGTTCAGGGTCTCCATCACCACGCCCTGACCGGCGAACGCGGCATCGCCGTGCACGAGGATCGGCAGGATCGGGAACTTCCGGCCGTCGTCGGCGGGGATGGCGTCCATGTAGGCACGGGCCATGCCCTCCACGACCGGGTCGACGGCCTCGAGATGCGAGGGGTTGGCGGCGAGCTCGATGTCGATCGAGTTGCCCTCCGGCGAGGTGTGGGTCGAGGTGTAGCCCAGGTGGTACTTCACGTCGCCGCCGCCCTGGACGGCGTCTTCGGCGACGAATCCCTCGAACTCGGCGAACAGCTGGTGCTGGTCCTTGCCCATCGTGTTGATGAGCACGTTGAGCCGCCCGCGGTGGGCCATGCCGATCACGGCCCGGGCCTGGTCCTCGTCGGCGGCCTGGTTGAGCAGCTCGTCGAGGATCGCGATGGCCGACTCGGCGCCTTCGAGCCCGAAGCGCTTCTGACCCACGTAGCGGGTGGCGAGGAACTTCTCGAGGGCCTCGGCGTCGGAGATGCGCTGGAGGATGTGGTGCTGTTGATCCCGGGAGAACGAGTAGGGGACACCCTCCACCTGCTCCTGGATCCACTTCTTCTCGCCGGGGTCGGCGATGTGCATGTACTCGATGCCGATGGTGCGGCTGTAGGCGTCACGCAGCAGACCGAGGATGTCGCCGAGCTTCATCCACTTGGCCTCACCACCGACCGAGGCGTAGACGCCGTTGTCGGTGCCGGTGAGGAACTCGCGGTCGAGGTCCCAGATCGTCAGGCCGAAGGTGGCCGGGTCGAGCTCGGGGTGCTTCTTGGCCTTGGTCTCGGCCAGCGGGTTGGTGTTGGCGATGAGGTGCCCGCGCACCCGGAACTGGTTGATGATGGTGTTGACGGCCATCTGCTTGCCGAGCATCGCGTCGGCTTCGTTCTCGCCCGAGATGCCCGCGTCGGTCCGCCACTGGATCGCCTCGTAGGGCACGCCGACGTCTTCGAAGCACTGGTCGTAGAAGCCGTCGCCACCGAGCAGGAACTCATGCACGCGCTTGAGGAACATGCCCGACTCCGCACCCTGGATGATGCGGTGGTCGTAGGTCGAGGTCACCGTGATGACCTTCGAGATGCCGAGCTGGGCGAGGGTCTTGGGGTCGGCGGCCTCGAACGCCGAGGGGTAGCCGATGCGGCCGACGCCGATGATGGCGCCCTGGCCCGGCATGAGGCGCGGCACCGACTGGACGGTGCCGATCGTGCCCGGGTTGGTGAGGGTCACGTTGGCCCCGGTCATGTCGTCGACCGTGAGGGCGTTGGCCCGGACCTTGCGGATCAGTTCCTCGTAGGCGTCGACGAACTGCGCGAAATCCATCGCGTCGGCGCCCTTGATCACGGGGACCATCAGGGTGCGTGAGCCATCGCTCTTCGCGAGGTCGACGGCCACACCGAGGTTCACCGAGTCGTGACGGACGATCTGGGGCTTGCCCTTCTCGTCGGTCGTGTACTCGTTGCGCATCGACGGCACGTCGTCGGCGATGGCCCGCACGATCGCGTACCCGATGAGGTGGGTGAACGAGACCTTGCCGCCGCGGACCCGGCGGAGGTGGTTGTTCAACACGCGACGGTTGAGCTCGAGCAGCTTCGCCGGGACCTCACGGAAGCTCGTCGCCGTGGGCACGGCGAGGGATGCCTCCATGTTCGTCACGATGCGTGCGGCCGCTCCACGGAGCGGCTCGGCGGCGTCGTCGGCGGGTGGAGCCGCGGCCGCAGCCGGGGCGGCGGGCTTGGGAGCCGGCGCCGGCGCTGCGGCGGGAGCCGCCGGTGCGGGAGTCGGTGCCGCCGGCGCGGGAGCCGGGGCTGCGGGCGCGGCCGAGCCATTCGTGGCCGGTGCCGGCGCGGCGGGCGCCGCGGCGATCCCGTTGGTGGGCGGAGCCGGTGCGGTTCCGTTGCCCGGAGGTGCGGTGAGCGGGGTCGTCGTCGAACCGTTGGATTCGAAGATCGACCGCCATTCCTCGGGAACGGAGCGGGGGTTGTCGGCGTACTGCTGGCGCATCTCGTCGATCAGCCAGCTGTTCGCC
>JAHDBV010000122.1 GCA_020630195.1 Acidimicrobiales bacterium | reverse complement strand
GTCGAGACCGAAGAACGCGTCGGGGCGATCGTGCTGGCCATCGGCGAGCACGCGGACTCCCGCTGACGGTCGTCGGCCGCCGCCATAAGGTCGGACCCATGGCTCTCTACCACCGCGCCGCGATCACCCCGACCAAACCCGAGGTGGTCGCTGCCTTCACCGCCGACCAACCCTGGTGCGGCGTCCACGCCGACGAGGTGGAGGTGATCGGCGCGTTCCGCTTCGACGATCCGCTCGGCCGGGTCGGCATGGAGAGCTTTCTCGCACAGGCCGGCGGCGACCTCGTGTTCGTGCCGCTGACGTATCGCGACGAGCCGTCGGAGGCGGCGGCCGACGCCTTCATCTGCACCGTGGAGCACACCGTGCTCGGCACCCGCTGGGTGTACGACGGTCTCGGTGATCCGCTCTACGTGACGATGCTCACCGCGGTATCCGTCACGGGCCAGGGGGAGGCCCTCGGCATGGTCGAGGTCGACGGGCGCTGGATCATCGCCCCGACGAACGTGCGGATCCGTGGCGGCGGCTGGACCACCGATCGCGTGCCCGTCGATGGCATGGAGCCCGCTGGCGGCGACGCTGCGCAGCCCGTTTTCCGCAACGACGGCTTCGAGCTGACCGTCACCCGCAACCCGTCGCTCGGTGACCAGCCCGCGATGGGCCTGACCGCGACCTGGCCCGAGCTCGACGGCTCGGTCGTCCTGACGACGGTCCGGCCGCTCGGCTGACGCGTCAGCCGAGCAGGCGCTCGTAGTCCTCCCACGTGTCGACGTCGAGCGGCACGTCCGCGTCGACGGAGACCCTGGCGGCCTCGAACCGACCCGACTCGAGCAGTTTCCACACGGCCTTGTCGCCGTGCAGTTCGCCGAGGGCGTCGAACATCGATCGGTGGAACCAAAACGGATGGCCGGAGCCGTCGCGATAGTCGACGACCGCCATCTGCACCCCCGTATCGGCGACGGCGCCCAGCGCCTCGACCGTCGACGCCGCGACGTGCGGCTGGTCACCGAGGAACAGCATGAATCCGTCGGCGACCGGGTCGACCTCGCCGAGCGCCGCGACGATCGAGGATGAGCACCCCTGGGTGTGGTGCACGCTGTCGACGAGCGTGAGCCCCGACAGATCGACGGTCTCGCGGACCTCCGGTGCCGCGCCACCGAGGGCGACGATGACCTGCTCGAACCCGAACGACCGCACGTTCGCCAGCGTCACGTCGAGCAACGTCGACCCCTCGTAGGGCAGCAACTGCTTCGGCTGCCCGAGCCGTCGGGACGACCCGGCGGCCAGCACGATCGCACTCCGGTGACGCCCCGACATGCCCACGACGCTAGCCGTCGGTCTAAGTTCGGCGCCGTGTACGGGATCGCTCTCTCCGTGACCGCCTGCCTCCGAGCCGGGACCCGGGCCGACGTCGCCTGGTCGCTCGATCCCGAGCTCACCCCCGAGTTCGACCCCAACGACGCCGTCGCTCTCACCCCCGGCGGTGGCCGCCTCGGCTCCCTCTTCGACGGTGCCCTCGACAGCCGCCTGATCGAGGAAGCCGGGACCGGTGCAAGCGTGGCCCGCGTCATCCCCATCTCGATCGGGCCGCTCGAGGCCGAACCGCTCCGGGTCGAGATCGGCACGGTCATCCGGGTGATGCTCGCCCCGGCCGCCACGCTGCCTGAGGGCCTCTGGCCGTCACTGCTCGATCGCGAACCCGTCGGGCTGACGAATGAGTTGCAGCATCGGATGGTGACGGCCTCCCGCCTCGCCACCGGATCGGGGCCGTCGTCCCCCGCCGTCGATCACGCCGACGACAGCGTCACCACCTGGTTCGCGCCCCGCACGACCCTCGTCGTGACCGGTGGTGGGCCGATGGCCGAGGCCGTCGTCGCCGCAGGCGAGTTCGTCGGCTGGAAGGTCGAACACGCCCCGGGAACCGAGGCCGCGATCGCTCTCGCAACCAGCCTCTCCCCCATCGATGGCATCGTCGTGACCGGTCACGACACCGAGGCCGTCGGGCGCACCCTCCAGGCGGCGCTCGGGTCCCGCGCCGGCTACCTCGGGTCGATCGGCCCGGCTGCCCTCCAGGACGCCCGACGTGACTGGCTCGCCTACCGCAACGTCGCCGGCACCGACCGCCTGCACGCCCCGGCCGGCATCGACATCGGGGCTCGAGCACCTGCCGAGGTCGCCATCTCGGTGGTGGCCGAGATGATCGCGGCGCTCTCTGACTGAGGATACTGCCGATCGACCACTCGACCCGGTGCGAAACCCGCTCAGGCAGTAGGGTTTGGGTCATGGGGACCGACGAGACACTCGATCCGACCGGGCAGGTCCTGGCTGACGTCTGGGACAATCCCGACCTCGTCGGCCTCGACCCCGACTGCAGCCCCACCAAGGTGTGCCGCAACGCCCGCGACTTCACCTTCGACGGCATCGCCGAGGACGGCCAGGACCTCGCCACGAGCTGGAAGCAGCTGCTCCAGCGCGAAGGCAAGGCCGCGCCTGGCGGCTCGTCGGTCCGGGATCTCGTGCTCGGACCTCCAACGGGTGAGTGACACAACCGACGTCGCGTACTCCGGCGGTGTGCCGGAGCTGCAGGACGAACTGCGCGACATCGGCTACCTCGCCGATCGTGGCCTCGCGACGGCGACCCTGCTCGCGCTCCGGCTCGAGCGCCCGATCCTGCTCGAAGGCGAGGTCGGTGTCGGCAAGACCGAGCTGGCGAAGTGCCTCGCTCGGCTCGAGGGCCGGGAGCTGATCCGCCTCCAGTGCTACGAGGGCATCGACACCCACCAGGCGATCTACGAGTGGGACTACGCCCGACAGCTGCTCCAGGTGCGGGCGCTCTCCGAGCACGACCTGAGCGATGCGACCACCGTCGGCGGGCTCTACAGCGAGGAGTTCCTCCTCGAACGACCGCTGCTCAAGGCCATCCGGGCCGGTGAGCGGGCCGTGCTCCTGATCGACGAGATCGACCGAGCCGACGACGAGTTCGAGGCGTTCCTGCTCGAGCTCCTCTCCGACTTCCAGGTGACCGTGCCGGAGGTCGGCACGATCCAGGCGACCGGCCGTCCGATTGTCGTGCTCACCTCGAACCGCACCCGCGAGCTCCACGACGCACTGAAGCGTCGCTGCCTCTACCACTGGATCGGCTATCCGACCGTGGCCGAGGAGATCGACATCGTGAAGGTCCGGGCGCCCCAGGCCTCCGAGCACCTCGCCGGCCAGGTCGTCAGGGCTGTGCATCGCCTCCGCGAGCTCGACCTCATCAAGCCGCCCGGTGTCGCCGAGACCCTCGACTGGGTCGACGCCCTCGCGATCCTCGACCAGACGGACCTCGATGCCGACGCCGCACGCGACACCCTCGGCTCGGTGATCAAGGACCGGGACGACCTCGAGGTCGTCGACCGCGACCTCGACCACGTGCTCGGCGGCTGAACCCGTGCAAGACCACGACGATGCTCCGGTCGAGTCGACGACCGACCGCCTCGTCGAGTTCGCCCACGCCCTGCGGGAGCACGGCCTGCCCGTCGGAACCGACGACGTGCTCGCGTTCTGCGAAGCGGCGGCGACGCTCGGGCCCCGCGACCCCGAGGACCTGTTCTGGGCGGGCCGCTCGACACTCGTGCACCGACGGGACCACCTGCCGGTCTATGACGAGGTCTTCCGCCGGTTCTTCCTCCACCTCCGCCCGCCGAAGGGGCCGGAGCCCGTGCCGGAGCAACCCGTGCCCCAGGGCACCACGGGTGTGCTGAACGTGCCCGACAACGAACCCGGCGAGCAGACCGACGACGAGCAGCCCCTCCTGCTCGGGCTCCAGGCGTCCGGCGTCGAGGTCAACCGGACGAAACGCTTCGCCGAGTGCACCGACGCTGAGCTCGCCGCCGTCCGCCGCACCATCAACCGCATTCGGCTGCAGCCGCCGATGCGACGCACCCGCCGCATGCGGACCGATCCGACCGGTTCGAGACTCGACGTGCGACGCATGACCCGCAACGAGATGCGGGTCGGCGATCGCTCGCCACGTCTCCCCTTCATGGATCGCAAGCAACGCGCTCGACCACTCGTGCTGCTCCTCGACGTGTCGGGGTCGATGTCGGACCACTCCCGGAACCTGCTCCAGTTCGCCTACTCGATGCGACGGGCCGCTCAGAAGGTCGAGGTGTTCTGCTTCGGCACCCGCCTCACCCGCATCACGAAGCTCCTCGATCGGCGCCATCCCGACGCCGCGATGCGTCGGGCCGCCGAGGAGGTCAACGACTGGGACGGCGGCACCCGCATCGGCGCCGCACTGGACGAGTTCGTCCGCACCTGGGGTCGTCGCGGGATCAGCCGGGGCGCCATCGTCGTGATCTGCTCCGACGGCCTCGACCGGGGCAACCCGAAGCAGCTCGCCGATGCGATCGAACGGCTCGAACGCCTCAGCCACCGCATCATCTGGGTCAACCCGCTCGCCGCCGACACCCCCGACGGCATCCCGAACACCCTCGCCATGGCGATCGCCTCACCCCACGTCGACCGTGTCGAGTCGGCCCACGACCTCGACAGCCTCGAAGCCTTTGCGGCGGGGCTCGCTCACGTCGGATGATGGCCCGATGAGCAAGTGGAGTGTGTCGATCCAGGCCGAGGGTGATCGCCCGGTGGAGTTGGACGAGGTCGTCGCCCTGGCCGACGCCGTGGCCCCGCTGTCGGGTGTCGCCTCGGGGGTCGGGGCGTATGCCTACGGTGCCCAGATCCTGATCGAGGCGGAGTCGGCCGACGCCGCCGTCGAGGCGGCGGTGCCGCTGTTCGAGGAGGCCGCCCGCACGGCCAACATGCCGGACTGGCCCGTCACCCGAGCCGAGGTGACGAGCGAGGACGACGAGTACGAGTTGGGGCCGTGATCCGCCTCGGCTCGCTCGCCGGCTATCCGTTCGAGGGTCCCCGGGTGCTCGGTGGCTGGCAGCCGCCGGCCCGTGGTGCGGTGTTCGCGATCCTCTATCTCGCGGACCCCGAGGGTCGGCCCTACGACTACGCCGTGATCGACGTCGACCACGCCGACGACCTCCAGCAGGCACGTCTCCCGTTCCGCCATCCGCGGTCGGCGTGTTGGGAGCGCCGAGCTGGCGACAAGTGGAACCTCCACATCGCCACCTACGAACCACCCGGCGGCACGACCGCCCACCGGGCGCAGATCGTGAAGGAACTGCTCGCCGTCTACAAGCCGGGGTGTGCGCCCGAGCAGTACGACCAGGCCTGGGACGACGACTGGATCGGCAGCTACGACGCGCCGACGACGGCCCCGCTCACGACGAGCAAGGACCGTCCGGAAGGCACCTGAGGAACCGATGGCTGGCCCAGGGGTCGCAACGCCTTGCTCAAACCGAGCAGAAACGGGCTCCGTGGGTGAGGTGAGCGCAAACGGCTTCCGCGGGCTTCGGCCCGATGTGCCTCGACGATTGGCCTTTGGATGGTTGGCCATCGGAGTGGCGGCCGTTGGCACAGCGTGCACGGTTGACACGGTTCGCACCGCCCCCGAACCGGAGTCGTGCCAGTTCACCGACTGGGCCGGACCCGTGCGGTACTGGTGTGAGAACGAAGTCGGAGCGTCGTTGGCTCCGTTCGGACCAGTTGCGTTGTCGATGCGAACCCGCGACGTGACCGCCAGCGAGGACGAGACGGTGACCGTGGTCGGTCTCCAGGTGACCGACGACGTCCTCGCCGTCGGCGGCCCCGGCGTCAACGACGTCCAGATCGACGGAAATCTCGTGGCGATCCGGTTCGATTGGATCGCTGGTGCTGATGGATTGATCCAGATCGTGACGGCGTCACAAGGCTCGTATCAGTGTGACCTCGCGGACTTCAGCGACGACTGCGAGCGCCTGCCGAACTGATTGAACGGCGCTCAGCGAGTCACCGTGATCAGAGTGGCTCGGGGTGGTAGCCCACTCCCTCGTGGAGGCGGCTGCGGCGGTGGCCCATCGCCGGCATGGCCGGCGGCCGTTCGTGGCCCTCCGGCTCCGGCTCGTAGGTCGCACCGATCACGATGCCTTCGGCCATGCCGTAGAGGAGCGGCAACGCGCCGGCGATCACGCCGCCGGTGTTGTTGATGCGCTCGAGCCCGGGCTCGATCACATCGGCATCACGCTTGATCTTCCAGACCAGCTCAGCGCAGTCCTCCAAGAGCCCGGCGACCCGGGTGAGCTGCGTGCCGACGATGTAGAGGTAGAGCGCGAGCCCCGCGATGAGCAGCGCGATCAGGATCACGGAGAGGACGACGAGTGTGGTCATGAGCGCACCTTCTCCAGGACCCGGCCGAGGAACAGATGGTGTTCGAGACCCTCGGCGAGCACGGCCTCGACCTGCTCGGCCGTCTCGGCGATCAGCGCCGTGTCATCGGTGTTGGCGGCCGCCATCTCGAGTGTTCCCTTGATGGTCACGACCCGTTCCTCGATGGTCTTCACGAGCATGACCAGCATGGTCAGCAGCGCCACCACCGCGATGATCACGACGAAGCCGGCGATGATCATCGCCCACCAGAGGTCTTCCTGTTGGTCGGTCAGAGCGAGCAGCATGTCAACCTCCCAGCCGCTTGCGGCCGCGGTTCAGCCCGGCGGTGATGATCCCCGCCGACTCGATGGTGGTGTTCAACCCCTTCAACGCCGACGTGTGTCGGACGGCGTCCTCCAGGGCGGCGTTGATGTCGGTGGCCCGATTCCCGATGGAGCGGGCCAGCAGCAGGATCGGGACGACCAGGGCGACGACGGCGAGCACGACGACCACGAAGATCACCCAGCCGATCGTCCATCCGGTGGTGGATTGTGCGAGCAGCATCAGGCCTCCTCGATCGCTTCGGTGAAGTCACGGACGGGCTGCAGGCTGGCGTTGACCGACGGCACGACGTCGGGCACGGTGGCGGTGCGTTCGGCGATGACCCGCACCCCTCCGACCACGCTCTCGAGCGCCGAGTCGACCGCCCGCAGATGCATCACGACCCGGAACAGGCCGAGTGCGGCGGCGGCGATGATGAGTGCCGCGAGGATCACGGTCACCCAGGCAACGAAGGGCATCTCGATCTCCTCTCAGCCCAGCAACTTGCCGACCGAGCCGGCGTAGCGAACGGCACCGTCGGCCACCTTGCCGACGGTCTCGTCGGTGGTGGCCAGCAGGTCGGGTGTGGTCTCGAGCTCGCCGGCGAGCGCAACGCCCCCGGCGAGGATGTCGTCGCTCGCTTTCCGGATGCGTTCGAGCGCTCCGAGCACGCGACTGAGCAGCGAGACGGCGACCGGTACGACGACCAGCAGCAGAATCAGGTTTCCGATCCACCAGAGCATGGGGGCCTCCTCAGACGAAGTCGGGGTCGTAGGGCAGGAAGAACCGTCGATACACGCGGGCGAGCGCCATGCGGGCGGCCCGCAGTGCGATGGCGAAGCCGCTCGCGCTGGTCGACGACCTCGTCGCGACCGACGCCGGATCGACCCCCGCCTCGACGGCGGCGAGCCGATTCTGCACGTTGGTTGCGAAGTCGTCGAGCAGCACGGCGGTGATGTCGCTCACGAGACCACGTCCGTACTGGGCGACGGCGCCCGACAGATTGAGATCCATCGCGACATCGACCTTGGTGGTGCTGCCGCCGGTCGGTGTCAGCTTGGCGTCGAGCAGCAGGGCCGCCTGGCCCCGACCCTTCTTGTCCGCACCCTCGGCGTCGACCGTGATGGTCTTGTCGGCCTCGTTGCGATCGGTGATCTTGGCCTTGCCGTCGAAGTCGAGCTTCACCGGCCCGAGGCCGATGGCGACGGTGCCACCGTAGAAGTCGGGGCCGAGTTCCTCGGTCAGTTCGGTCCCGGGCAGACACGAGGCGACCTGCGGGATGTCACCGAAGAACTCCCACACCGTCCCGATGGGCTGGGACACCTCGAACTCGTTGGTGATCTGCATCACGCACCTTCCTGATCACGCTCGAACGCCGCTCGGCAGCCCGGGCAGCAGAAGTAGAAGATCTCGTCGCCGACGGCGAGCCGGTGGGCGGTCGGCGACACGTTGACGGTCATGCCGCAGATCGGATCGATCGCCGTCTCGGGCGGTGCGACATCGAGCACCGCACCGAGGAAGTCACCTGCGGCCCGCCGCTGCACGAGCTCGGCGAGCACGGCCACGGCGACCTCCTTGTGCGTCGTCTTGCCGAGATCGAGCCCCGCCGGGATCCGCATCGTGTCGACCTGCGACTCCTCGATGCCCCGGCCGAGCAGATACTCCCGCAACGTCGCACCACGCTTCGCCGAGGCGATCACGCCGACATACGCCGGTGTCGCCTTCGCCGCAGCGACGAGCACGTCCTCGTCGCCGTGGCCCTGCGTGGCGACCACCACGGCCGAGCGGTCCGACAGCAGGCCTTCGCTGAACTCGGACCCGTCGACCAGCTCGACGTGCCAGTCGAGCGAGCCGGCGACCTCCGCCAACGTCGTGGCGAGGGGTGAGGATCCGACGACGACGAGATGCGGCATGGGGACCACCGGTTCGAGATAGAGCTGCAGAGCGCCCTCGCTCTGGCACGACATCGCGACGGCGGTCGTGCCCTGGGGCAGGTCACCGAAGCGTTCACTCGTGCCGAGGGCGAGCAGCCGCGGCACGCCGGCCTCGAGGGTGTCGCGGGCCTCACGGATGAAGACGGGTTCGGCGCAGGCGCCGCCGATCCAGCCGTACAGGTCGCCACCGGCGGTGTAGATCGCCCGCGCACCGTGCTGGCCCGAGGTCGGCCCCTCTCGCCACACGACGGTGGCGAGCACGAAGGCCTCCCCGCTCCGCGCGAGGTCGACGGCGCGCTCGAGCACACCCCAACCCTCGACGGAGCGGGAACCGATCATCGGTCGGTCCGCACCGGCGGCACACCCGACACGTCCTGACCGGTCTGGAGTGCTTCGTAGACCCGGTCGGGCAGCAATGGCATGTCGATGTTGCGCACGCCGGTGTCCTTCAGGGCATCCATCACGGCGTTGACGAACGCAGCCGGACCGCCCACGGTCGCGCACTCACCGATGCCCTTGGCGCCGATCGGATGATGCGGGCAGGGCGTGACGACCTCGTGCAGCTCGAACCCGGGCGTCTCCCACGCGGTCGGCAGGAGATAGTCCATGTAGTTCGAGCCGATGCAGTTGCCGTCCTCGTCGAAGGTGATGAACTGCATGTTCGCCATGGCGTAGGCCTCGGTCAGGCCGCCCATGATCTGGCCCTCGACGATCATCGGGTTGATGCGCACGCCGCAGTCGTCGACGGCGACCACGCGGAGCACGTCCCACACACCGGTCTCCGGGTCGACCTCGACGGTCGCGATGTAGCAGGCGAAGGGCCAGGTCAGGTTGGGCGGGTCGTAGTAGGCGTTGTTCTCCAGGCCCGGCTCCATGCCGTCGGGCACGTTGCTGTAGGCCGCCATCGCGCACTCCTGGATGCTGACACCACGGTCGGGGGCACCCCGCACGTAGAAGCGGCCGAGCTCCCACTCGACGTCCTCGTCCGACACCTCGAGCAGATGGGCCGCGATCTTGCGGGCCTTCGCTCGGATCTTGCGGGAGACCATGGCCACGGCCGCACCGGCCACCGGCGTCGAGCGGGAGGCGTAGGTGCCCATGCCGAACGGTGCGGTGTCGGTGTCGCCCTCCTCGACCACGATGTCGTCGGCGGGGATCCCGAGCTCGTGGGCGACGATCTGGGCCCACGTGGTCTCGTGGCCCTGGCCCTGGGTCTTGGCGCCGGTCCGCAGGATCGCCTTGCCGGTCATGTGGACCCGCAGCTCGGCCGAGT
>JAHDBV010000025.1 GCA_020630195.1 Acidimicrobiales bacterium | reverse complement strand
CCATGGTCCACCCACCCAGGGGGCTGGCGGCTGCAGACGCCAGTCCCCACTGGGCTTCGGGGTCGGATCGCAACCCACCGGCGCACACGTCCCGCAATCCCGTTCGTGGTCAGACGCGCAGGATCGGGCCCTTGTAACCGGGGGCGAATCCGCCCTCGAGCAGGGCGTCGCGGATGGTCGGGTGCTCCGCCGGCGGCTCGCCGTCGATCTTGCGGATCTCGATCGTCGTCACCCGCCGGGACCGCACGAGCTCGGTGAGTGCGCCGACCCAACGATGGTCGTCCCGCCCGGCCGGGAAGGTCACCAGGCTCCGACCCGAGCGCTCGAGCAGCACCATCGGCACCCCGTCGAGCAGCACGACCTGGGCACCGGCACTCCGGGACGGTCGACCGGTGGTCTCGGGCCAGGAGAGTGCGGCGCCGTAGGGCTGGGCCGGGTCGACGGCGGAGAGCACGAGCAGTTCGGGCTCGTCGTCATCGACCCCGGTGCGACGCTGATCACGGAGCCGATCGACCGCGCCGGGCAGCGCGAACTGGGCCGCGCCGAGACCGGCCACGAAGTAGCCGCGTCGGATCTGGCCGCGCTCCTCGAGCTCCTTCAGCACGGGGTACACCCCGGCGAAGCCGCCTTCGGCGCCCTCGGCGAGGGCCATCTCCCGGGTGAGCACGCCGTAGCGCTCCAACAGCTGCTGGGCCCGGGCGAGCCGTGTCTCGGTGGCGGGCGCCGGTGGGCGTCGCAAGCCCTCCACGAGCGACCAGCGTCCGGTCCCGGCGGGCGGGCCGATCCGGCTCATCGCCCGGAGATTCGGCCGGGCGGCGCGGCCCCGGCGTTTCGCCGTCGGCCGTTTCGTCGGCGACCCTCCGGCGAGCAGCGATCGCAGCGGCGTGAGCGCGTCGTTCGTGACCTCACCGGCCCACACCAGCTCCCACAACGCCGTCAACACCGCGTTGTCGGTGTCGTCGACCTCGGCGGCCGACGCGGCGGCGACGAGATCGGGCCAGAACGACGCACCACGCTCGGCGAGGTGGGCGCGCAAGGCCTCGTGGATCGGATCCGACGGGGGTTCGTCGGGTTCGGGGAGCAGCATCGGCGCCTGGTCGCGCCAGACGAGGCGGATCCGACCGTCGCCCGCCCCGATGCCACCGGCGCCGGCCCACACGAGTTCGCCCGAGGTGAGCAACGTGTCGAGGTCGGCCGGGCGGTAGTCGGCCAGGCGGACGGGCAGCAGGTCGGTCTCGAGCACCGAGGCCGGCAGGGCCGCACCCTGGAGGCTCGTGAGCACCTCGGCGAGACCGTCGACCCCACGCATCCGGGAACCGACGTGGTTCCACTCCGGCAGGAACCGGGCCAGCACCTCGGGGTCGACCGGCTCCACCTCGGCCCGCAGGGCCGCGAGGCTCCGCCGACGCAGGATCCGCAGGACCTCCGTGTGGCACCACTCCCGGCTCACCCCACCCGGGCGGAACTCACCCCGCACGAGACGACCGTCGCGCTCGAGCCGTTCGAGACCTGCGAGGGTCCGGTCGTGGTCGAGGCCGAGGGCGGTGGCGACCTCCTCGGTGAGGAACGGCCCGTTGGTCCGGGCGAAGCGGTGGAGCAGATCACCGAGCGGGTCGAGCACCGGTTCGGTGAACGCCGCGGGCAGCCCCGGCGGCAGCGCCGACCCGAGCGCGTCGCGGAGGCGAGCCGCGTCCTCGGCCGAAGCCAGGCGGAGCCGGTCACCGACAGCCACCTCGATGGCCCGCCGGTCCCGGAGCAACTCCTCGACGACTCCCTCGACCGTCGCACCGTCGATCAGGGCACACCGCTCGGCGAGCTCGTCACGGTCGAGCGGGCCGAGCCACCGCAGCAACTCCTCCACGGCATCGACGTGGCGGGCCCGCCACCCCTCGGCCCGACGCTGCAGTTCGTCTTCGAGCCCGGTGAGGACCTCCGGGTCGAGCAGCTCCCGCAGTTCCTCGGCACCGAGCAGATCCCGGAGGAGGTCGCGGTCGAGGGCGAGCGCGGCGGCACGCCGCTCGGCGAGCGGGGCGTCGCCTTCGTACATGTACTGGGCGACCCAGCCGAACAGCAGCGACGACGCCATCGGCGAGGCGACCTCGGTGTCGACCGGCACGACCTTGATCTTCCGGCTGCGGAGCTCGGTGAGGATCTGCCGGAGCGCCGGCAGATCGAACACGTCGTTCACACACTCCCGGGTCGTCTCGAGCAGGATCGGGAACGACGGGTACTTGGCCGCCACCGTGAGCAGGTCGGCCGCCTTCTGGCGTTGCTGCCACAACGGGGTCCGCCGGTCGGGGCGGCGTCTCGGCAGGAGCAGCGCCCGGGCCGCACACTCCCGGAACCGGGAGGCGAACAGTGCCGACCCGGGGAGCTGGGCCACGAGCAACTCGTCGAGCTCGTCGGGGTCGATCAGCAACTCCTCCAGGGGAAGCCGGTCGATCGCCTCGGGCAGGCGGATCACGATGCCGTCGTCCGACCACATCAACTCGACGTCCCACCCCCACTTCTCGGTGAGCCGGTGCTGCAATGCCATGCCCCACGGCGCGTGCACCTGGGCGCCGAAGTGGCTGACGAGGCAGATCCTCCAGTCGCCGATCTCGTCACGGAAGCGTTCGACGATGATCGTGCGATCGTCGGGGAGGGTGCCCGTGGCCTCGCGCTGATCGGCGAGGAAGGTGAGCACGTTGTCGACGGCGAGCCCGTCGAGCCCGTGCCGATCACCGAGGCGGGCCCGGGCCGCGGTGTCGTCGAGGCCGTTGATCTCACGGACGAACGTGCCGATCGCCCGGCCGAGCTCGAGGGGCCGACCTGGACCGTCGCCGTGCCAGAACGGCATCTTGCCGGGCACCCCGGGCGCCGGGGTCACGACCACCCGCTCGTGGGTGATGTCCTCGATCCGCCACGTGGACGCACCGAGCAGGAACGTCTCCCCCGGGCGGCTCTCGTAGACCATCTCCTCGTCGAGTTCGCCGACCCGGGCGCCATCGGGCAGGAACACGCCGTAGAGACCACGGTCGGGGATCGTCCCGCCCGAGGTCACGGCGAGCCGCTGGGCGCCCGGGCGCCCCCGCACGGTGCCGGCCACACGGTCCCACACGATGCGGGGCCGGAGTTCGGCGAACTCGTCGGAGGGGTACCGGCCGGCGAGCATGTCGAGCGTGGCGTGCAGCGCCTCGTCCGACAGGTCGGCGAAGTTGGCCGAACCACGGATCAGGTCGGCCAGATCGTCGACCGACCACTCGTCGAGTGCACAACACGCCACGATCTGCTGGGCGAGCACGTCGAGGGTGTTGCGGGGGATCTCGGTGGCCTCGATCTCACCCTCGATCATCCGATCCACGACGACGGCCGCTTCGAGCAGGTCGGCCCGGTGTTTCGGGAACAACTTGCCCTTCGACGGCGCTCCCACCTGGTGCCCGGCTCGGCCGATCCGCTGCAGACCCCGCGAGACCGCACCCGGCGACTCCACCTGAACGACGAGATCGACCGCACCCATGTCGATGCCGAGCTCGAGCGAGGAGGTGGCGACGAGGCCCTTCAGCTCACCCCGCTTCAGCTCGTCCTCGATGAGGAGCCGCTGCTCCCGGCTGAGGGAGCCGTGGTGGGCCTTCACCACCTCACGTCCCGGCAGGGCCGCCACCCCCTGTTGTTCGTCGGAGATGTTGGCGGGCTCGTCGCCCTCCTCGGCGGCGAGGGCGAGCTCGTTCAACCGGGTGGCGAGCCGCTCGGCCAACCGTCGGGCGTTGACGAACACGATCGTGGAACGGTGTTCGAGGATCAGGTCGAGCAGCTTCGGATGCATCGACGGCCAGATCGAGCGACGAACCGGACCGGCCGACGCCGGGCCCGACATCGGCTCGTCGGTGACGACCTCACCGAGCCGGCCCATGTCCTCGACGGGCACGATCACCTCGACCTCGAGCGGTTTGCGGACCCCGGCGTCCACGATGGCGACCGGCCGCGGTCGGCGGCCGTCCTCCGTCGTCTCCGACCCGCCGAGGAACCGGGCGATCTCGTCGAGCGGGCGTTGGGTGGCCGACAGACCGATGCGCTGCGCCGGTCGTTCGGTCACCCGATCGAGCCGTTCGAGCGTCAGCGACATGTGGGCGCCCCGCTTCGTGGCGGCGAGGGCGTGGATCTCGTCGATGATCACCGTCTCGACCCCGACGAGGGTCTCCCGCGCCGCCGAGGTGAGCATCAGATAGAGCGACTCGGGTGTGGTGATCAACAGATCCGGCGGGTTCCGTCGTAACCGCTGGCGTTCCTGCTGTGGGGTGTCGCCCGTGCGCAACGCCACGTCGGGCTCGACGAACGACTCCCCCAGCCGTTCCGCCGCGAGGCGGATGCCCTGGAGCGGCCCACGCAGGTTCTTCTCGACATCGACGGCGAGCGCCCGCAGCGGCGAGATGTAGAGGATCCGGGTGCGGTGGTTCCTGTCCTCCGGGCGGGGCTGGGAGGTGAGCCGATCGAGCCCCCAGAAGAACGCCGAGAGGGTCTTGCCCGAGCCGGTGGGGGCGAGGATGAGCGTGTGTTCGCCCTTGGCGATGCGTGGCCACCCCTGGGCCTGGGGTGGGGTCGGTTCGCCGAAGTTCGTCGAGAACCAGGCGGCCGCGGCCGGGGTGAACCCCTCGAGCGCCGGATGATGGGCCGCTGCGCCCGCTGCACCGTTCGCCGCCGTCATGACGAGACCGTACCGAGCGGCACCGACAGCCGCCGAGCCGACCGCCGGAGCGGGCACTCGTCGGCGACGGGCCGAGAGCTAGGGTGCGGCCCCATGGCTCGCCCCTTCCGTTTCGCCATCCAGGCCAAGAACACGACCGATGCCAAGGCATGGGCCGAACAGGCCCGCAAGGTCGAGGATCTCGGCTATTCGACGCTCACACTCCCCGACCACTTCGACGGACAGCTCGCCCCCACCCTCGCCCTCCAGGCGGCGGCGGATGCGACGAACACCCTCAACGTGGGGGCGCTCGTCTGGTGCAACGACTACCGCCACCCCGTCGTGTTCGCCTCCGAGATGGCCACGCTCGACATCCTCTCCGAGGGCCGGGTCGAGATGGGCATCGGTGCCGGCTGGATGAAGACCGACTACGACGCCGCCGGCATGTCCTACGACCGGCCCGGTGTCCGGATCGACCGCATGCAGGAGTCGGTCGAGATCATCCGCGGGCTCCACGCCGACGGTGCGTACTCGTTCTCCGGTGAGCACTACACGATCACCGACCTCGACCTGATGCCGAAGCCGGTCCAGCGCCCGATCCCGCTGCTGATCGGTGGCGGCGGGCCCCGCATGCTCCGCTACGCCGGACGGGTCGCCGACATCGTCGGCATCAACCCCAATCTCAAGTCGGGTGCGATCGACGCCACCACCTCGGCCGACACCACCGCCGAGCGTTTCACCGAGAAGCTCGGCTGGGTCCGCGACGGCGCCGGCGATCGCTTCGACGACATCGAGCTCCAGGTCCGGGTGTTCTTCGTCGTGTTCACCGACGACAAGCAGGGCACGCTCGACGCGATGGCCCCGGGGCTCGGCCTCACCCCCGAACAGGCGGCGGGCTCCCCGCTGGCGCTGGTCGGCACCGCCGAGCAGATGATCGAGGACCTCCAGGCCCGACGTGAACAGTTCGGCTTCTCCTACGTCACCGTGGGCCCCGACGAGATCGACCAGTTCGCTCCCGTCGTCGCCGCGTTGGCCGGTACCTGATCCGGGAACTCCCGGCCGCCCCGCGACGCTGGAACGACGATGACCGACGACGAGACCGAGTACATCCCCGACGACCCCTCACTCCGGGAGCGCTTCGACGACTTCACCGACCGGGTCGAGGACGCGGCGATCCAGGCCGAGTTCGAGACCGGCGAGCGGGAGGAGACCGTCGAGGAAGCGAAGTCGCACGCCCTCGTGCGCGCCGGACGCATGACCCTCGGCTTCCTCACCGTGATCGTCGGCATCATCGCCCTGCCCCTGCCGGGACCCGGCTGGTTGATCATCGCCGGCGGCCTGACGATCCTCTCGAAGGACGTCGCCTGGGCCGACCGGGCACTGCGCTACATCCGTCGCCGGATCCCCGGCATCCCCGAGGACGGCAAGATCCCCCGCTCCCAGAAGATCACGATCGCCGTGATCACGCTCGCCGCCGTCTCGGCGTCGTTGTGGTGGAGCTTCGGGCGATGAGTGAGACGACGCCGATCGTCCACTGGGCACACACGAACCTGCGCGAACTCGGCGGCTACCCCACGGCCGACGGTGGCGCCGTCCGGCGAGGGGTGTTCTTCCGGGGCGGCCGGATGAACGAACTGTCCGCCGAGGCGACCGCGGTCTACGAGGGCCTCGGGCTCCGCCGGGTGATCGACCTGCGCCGCCCCGACGAGATCGCCGGCGCCCCGACGCCGGCCTTCCCCGGTGCGGAGAACCTGCCCGTGTCGGTCTCCTCCGGCGACGGCGGCTTCGCGGAGATGGCCAACCGGATCGACGATCCCGAGGCGGCCACGAAGATGGCCGAGGGTGCGGTGCAGTACTACCGCCGCATCATCACCGACCGCCTGCCGCTCTATGTCCCGGTGTTCGACGCGATCGTCGACAATCCGGCCGAGCCGGTGCTGTTCCACTGCACCGCCGGCAAGGACCGCACCGGCTTCGTCGCCGCCTGCCTCCTCGGCTGGCTCGACGTCGACGACGACACGATCATGGCCGACTACCTCGCCACCAACACGGTGCGGGCCGGCTACGCCGAGGAACGTCTCGCCCAGGCCCGCCGCCAGTTCGCGGCGGAGCGTGGCGTCGAGCCCGAGGAGATCCCCGACACCGCCATGGACGGGCTCCGGTTCCTACTCGGTGTCGACGAGTCGATGCTGGCGGCCTCGATCGAGGCGATGCGATCCACCTTCGGCGACTGGCACGGACTGCGCCGTGACGGTCTGGGGATCAGCGACGAACGCCTCGCCACCTGGCGCACCGCCGTCGTCGACCACGCCTGAGCGTCGGCCTCGCCGAGTCGGGGCTCAGTCGAACAGGGTGCCCTGCGACGCCGGACCATCCGGCTCGACCGGGGCGGGTGCCGGTGCCGCGTCCTCGATCGGTCGGGCGAACACGGGCGCCGGCTGGGCCGACGCGGCGGTCGCCTCGGCCATGTCGGCCAACCACGGCGGCACCACACCGTCGTGCACCACCGACAGACGCTGCGTCGATCGGGTGAGGGCGACGTACAACGCCCGGGCGCCCTGGCTCTCCTCCGCGACGATCGCGGCCGGGTCGACCACCACCGTGGTGTCGACCTCGAGGCCCTTCACCAACCCGACGGGCACCACCGAGATCTGCCGATCGAGCCCGTCACGCGGACCACGGCCGACCTCGAGCCCGGCCTCGGTGAGCAGCTCGACCACGTCGTCGTACTGCGACTCGGGCACCACCACGGCCACGTTGCCCTCGTCGGAGACGTCACGGGCACGTCGAACCTCGTCCACGAGGATCCGTTCCGGATCGGCCCCGGCGTCGACGAACGTCGGCGGATCACCGTCGCCCCGGACCGCCACCGGCGGGGTCAGGTCGGGCGCGGCCATCGTGAGGGTCGCGATCGCCGGTGCCATGAGGGGGCCGGGAATCCGGTAGCCGACGGTGAGGTCGATCCGGCGCGCGTCGTGACGATCGGGCAGGTGATCGAGCACCTCCGACCAGGCGGCATGCGCCCACGCCCCGGTCGACTGGGCGATGTCGCCGACGATCGTCATCGACCCGTTGAGCGAGCGACGGGTGAGCATGCGGAGCTGCATCGGCGAGAGGTCCTGCGCCTCGTCGACGACGATGTGCCCGTAGGTGCGCACCTCGTCGTCGGGCCGTTCCTCGCGCTTCTTCTTCGAGCGCGGGGGCCCGCCGAGCACTTCGCGGGCCTCGTCGAGCAGCGGCACGTCGTCCGCGGTCCAGATCCGGCGCCGCACCTCTCCCTCGGGTTCACGGGCCCGGAAGAGTGCGGCTCGTTCGTCGTCGTCGAGCATCGGGGTGGCCGAGCGGAGCAGGGCCGTCGATCCGAACAGGTCGTGGAGCAGCTCGGCCGGAGTGAGCGCCGGCCAGAGCCGTTCGAGCAGCTCCCGGAACGCCGGCTCGTCGGCGAGGTCCTCGCGGACCGTCGCGATCTCGAGGTCGTGGGGGTGCGAGGCCACGAGGGCCTCGAGCACCGTCGAACGGATGTGGCGCACGGCGGCGTTGTGGGTGTCGAACCGGCGTCGGGCCTCGGCGACGATCCGCTCCGACACCGACGGGGTCAGTCGCAGGATGCGGGAGCCCAGCGGGATCTCGGCGGTGCGGGTGAGCGGGCGTTGCCGGTCCCGCACGGCCCGCCGGATCACCCGGGCCATCGCCAGGTCGCCCTTCACCCGGGCGGCGAGCTCACGATCCCGGCCCTGGACGCGCGTGGTGCCGCCGAGCAGATCGGCGAGCACGGCGAGCTGCACCCCCGATTCGCCGAGCGATGGCAACACCTGCTCGATGTAGTTGAGGAACAGGCGGTTGGGCCCCACGACCAGCACACCCTGGCCCTCGAGCGGGAAGCGGTGGGTGTAGAGCAGGTAGGCGGCGCGGTGGAGGGCCACCACCGTCTTGCCGGTGCCCGGCCCGCCCTGGACCACGAGCACACCCGGCAGCTCGGCGCGGATGATCTCGTCCTGTTCGCCCTGGATCGTGGCGACGATGTCGCCGAGTCGACCGGTGCGCGACTGCTGGAGTGCGGCGACGAGCGCGCCCCCGCCGCGGAGCTCCCGGCCGTCGACGGTGACCGCGGTCGAACCGGCCGCGGCGCCGAAGAACTCGTCTTCGAGATCGACGAGTGTGCGGCCACGGGAGACGAAGTGGCGGCGGCGGACGAGCCCGTGCGGGTCACGTCCGGTGGCGCGGTAGAAGGGCTCGGCCACCGGTGCCCGCCAGTCGACGACGAGGGGTTCGGCGTCGTCGTCCGAGACGGCGATCCGGCCGACGACGAAGCTGCCACCCCCGGCCTCGGTGTCCTGATCGATGCGACCGAACGCCAACGACCGGTCGCCGAGTTCGAGCTCGGCGAGGCGGTTGGCGATGTTCTCGTGGATGACCTCACGCTCCCAGCGGGCCTGCTGGGTGCCGCCACGACCGACCTCGACCATCGACCGCACGGCGATCGCCTCGTCCCGGGTGGCCTCGAGCCGATGGAAGGCCCGGGCCAGATGGGCGCGTTCGGCCTCCAACTCCGACCCGTCCGAGGTGTCGGTGGGGGTGTCGATCGCCTCGTGGTCGCCGGTCATGGGGGCATCGAGTGTACGCCCCGCGCCCGACACCGGGACCGGACCACCGGTACCCTCCGCCGGTGTGAGCACCCCCCTCGAATCGCCGCTCCCCCCACTGCTGCGCGCCGCCGCCGGTCTCCCCGGAGACCGGGTGCCGGTGTGGTTCATGCGCCAGGCCGGCCGGTCCCTCCCCGAGTACTTCGAGGTGCGGGGTGAAGGGTCGATCCTCCAGGCCATCTCCGACGCCGAACGCGCCACCGAGATCACGATGCAGCCCGTGCGCCGCTACGACATCGACGCCGCGATCCTGTTCTCCGACATCGTCACACCCGTCTGGGTGTCGGGCTTCGGCATCGACATCACCCCGGGGGTCGGCCCCACCTGTGACCGACCGTTCACCTCCGCCGCCGATCTCGAACGGCTCCGCCCGATCGACGACGACGACCTGGGGTTCCAGACCGACACGGTGCGAGCGCTCGTCGACCAGCTCCCCCACGAGGTGCCGCTCATCGGGTTCGCCGGGGCGCCCTACACCCTCGCCGCCTATCTGGTGGAGGGCCGCCCGAGCAAGGACTACGCCAAGGTGAAGGCGATGATGTTCGCCGAGCCGGAGCTCTGGCACGCCCTCGCGGACCGTCTCGCCGACTACGCCATCGCCACCCTCCGCAATCAGGTGGCCAACGGCGCCCGCGCCGTCCAGTTGTTCGACTCCTGGGTCGGTGGCCTCCGACCCGAGCACTACCGGGAGTTCGTCCAGCCCCACTCCGCCAAGGTGCTCGCCGCCATGGCCGAGCTCGACGTGCCCCGGTTCCACTTCGGGATCAACACCGGCGAGCTCCTCGCCGACATGGCCGACGCCGGCGCCGAGGTCGTCGGGGTCGACTGGCGCACGCCGCTGTCGGTCGCACGCGAACGCACGGGCGGCCGGGTCGGCCTCCAGGGCAACCTCGATCCGGCACTGCTCTCGGCCCCCTGGGAGGTCGTCGAGCCCGAGGTGCGCCGGGTGCTCGACGACAACGGCGGCCATCCCGGCCACGTGTTCAACCTCGGGCACGGCGTGACGCCGTCCGCGAACCCCGAGACCATCGCCCGGATCGCCGAGTACGTGCACACCCACGGCACGGCGATGGGCGACGGCTCGACCGGTGCCGCGGGCTGACGTGGCCGACGTCGTCGTCATCGGGGCCGGCCTCGCCGGGCTCACCGCGGCGAGAGATCTCCATCTCGCCGGGCACCGGGTGACGGTGCTCGAAGCGGCCGAGCGGATCGGCGGCAAGATCTGGTCGTCACCCGTGGGTGAACGCGACGCCGTCGATCTCGCGGCCGACAACTTCCTCGCCCGGGTGCCCGAGGCCACGACCCTCGCGCACGAACTCGGGCTCGGCGACGACCTGGTCTCGCCCGCGTCGACCGTGCCGGCCTACATCGGCCGCGACGGCGCCCTGTTCCCGCTCCCGGCCGGGCTCGCCTTCGGTGTGCCGACCGATCTCGACGCCCTCGCCTCGTCCGGTGTCGTCGGCGACGACGCCCTCGCCCGTGCCGGCCGGGACGAAGCGGCCGACACCGACCCGGCCGCGCTCGGCGACGCCGACGTGAGTGTCGGTTCGCTGACCCGGGCCCGGCTCGGCGACGAGATCACCGACTGGCTGATCGATCCACTCACCGCCGGCATCAACGCCGGTGATGTCGACCAGCTCAGCCTCGCGGCGGGTGCGCCGATCCTCGACCGCGCCGCCCGAGCCGACGTCTCGTTGATCCGCGGGATCCGGGCGGTGCGACCCGCCACCGGAGCGACGCTCGGCAGTGCGCAGAACCAGCCGGTGTTCCACGGCATCCGGGGCGGCACCGCCCGGCTCCTCGTCGCCCTCGCCGAAGCGCTCCCATCCGGCACCATCCACACCGGCACCGCCGCGGCGACGGTCTCCACCGACCGCGTCGCTCTCGCCGACGGGTCGATCCTCGACGCCGATCACATCGTGGTCGCCGTCGAGGCCCGCCACGCCGCCCGGCTGCTGGCCGACACGAGCCCGGACACCGCGGCGGCGCTCGGCTCCATCCCGACCGCCTCGGTGGCCCAGGTGACCTTCGAGTTCGACGTGGATCGCATCGAACGCGAGCTCGACGCCTCGGGTGCGCTGTTCCCCGTCGCCGGGGGCGGCCTGATGACGGCCAGCACGTGGCTGTCGACCAAGTGGGTCCATCATCGTCGCCCCGGACGGGTGCTCGTACGGGCCACGTCCGGACGGCACCACGACACCCGGGCCCGCGACCTGCCCGACGACGAGCTCGTGGGCACCCTGCTCGCCGAGACCCGCACACTGCTCGGCACCGACGCCGAACCGACCGCCCACCGGCTGCAGCGCTGGAACGACGGCCTCCCCCAGTACACGGTCGGTCACCGCGAACGGGTCGACCGGGCGATGGTCGCCCTCGCCGAGGCGGCACCCACGATCCATCTGACCGGCGCCTCCTACCGGGGGATCGGGATCCCCGCAGTCATCGGTGCAGCCCGTAGCGTTGCAGCGGCGATCGGTGGGGTCGGCGGGAGCACTCCGTGAACGAATTCGACACCGCCACGGCGGCGAGCATCGGCAGGACCACGTGAACCTGAGCGGTTGGCGCGCCGTCACGCTGCCCCTGCTCGCCGGGTTCTGCCTCGCCGCCTCGGTCCCCCCCTGGGGCTTCTGGCCCCTCGCGTTCGTCGGTTTCGCACTGCTCGATCTGTCGATCGGTGAGCAGAGCATGTGGACCCGCTTCTGGCGGACGTGGCTCGCCTGTGCCGCCTGGCTCTACCCCGCCATGTTGTGGATGGCCGACCTGACGTTGCCGGGCTACATCATCGCCGGGGCGGCCTACGCCGCCTATCACGGCGCCGCCGCGGCGATCACGCCGGGCGGCCCGTCCCGCCGGGTCGTCTATCCCGGGATCTTCGCCCTCACCGAACTCGCCCGATGGTGGTTCCCCTTCGGCGGTGTGCCGCTGGCGAACCTCGCACTCGCCCAGGTCGACTCCCCACTCGGCCAGACCGCCTCGCTCGGCGGGCCGCTGTTCGTGATCGCCCTGTCGGTGGTGATCGGCCAGATGGCCACCGCCGTGCTCGAGGTCCGCATCCTGCCGATCGTCGGTGGTGCGGTCGTGGTGGTGGGCAGTGTGATCGCCGCGGCGATCCCGACCCCCGGCCTCGAGGTCGGCGAGGAGGTGACGGTCGCACTCGTGCAGGGTGGTGGACCGCAGGGCACCCGGGCCGCGGCCAACCAGGCCCCCATCGTGCTCGCCCGCCACGTCGAGGCGACGAAGCTCATCGACCGCCCCGTCGACCTGATCCTCTGGCCGGAGAACGTGGTGAATCCCGGCTCGTCGTTGTCGATCGACGAGGCGATCGTGATCACCTCCGAGATCGCACGGCAGCGCAACGCCACCCTCCTGCCGGGCTGGTTCTACGCCGTGCCGACCCCGGTGGAGGGCACCGTCAACTACCACTCGGCGATCTGGCCCGACGGCACCGAGGTCGACCGCTACGACAAGGTCCGCACGGTGCCCTTCGGTGAGTTCGTGCCGTTCCGTGGGCTGCTCGAGTCGACCGGGCTCGCCGAAGGCATCCCCCGACGCGACGTGATCCCCGGCTCGGCCGCGCCCGTGCTCGACACCCCCGTCGGCCCGATGGGTGTGGCGATCTCCTGGGAGGCGTACTTCGAGCACCGCTCCCGCCACGCCGTGCGCGAGGGCGCCGAGGTGCTGCTCAACCCGACGAACGGCTCGTCGTACTGGCTCACCCAGGTCCAGACCCAGCAGGTGGCCTCGAATCAGCTCCGTGCGATCGAGAACGACCGTTGGGTGCTGATGGTCGGCCCCACCGGGTTGTCGGCGGTGATCGATCCGGACGGCAACGTGCTCGACCGATCCGACGTCGGCGAGCGCAAGGTGCTCTACGCCACGGTCGAACGGCGCACGGGCCGCACCCTCCAGAGCTACCTCGGGCCGTGGCCCGTCTCGCTGTTCGCGCTGTGTGCCCTCGCCTGGGGCATCAACCGCGAGCGTGGGGAGTGACGGCCCCGACGCCATGACGACGGACACGTCCGGAATGCCGGTCCGGCGGCCCGGTGTTGAGGGCGCCATGGGTCTGCCCGTCACCAACCTCAATCACGCCGTGCTCTACGTCTCCGACCTCGACCGGAGTCTCGCCTTCTGGGCCGACACGCTCGGGATGGAGATCGTGACCCGGATGGGTGACGGCGCCGCGTTCCTCCGCTGGCGGGGCGGCGACAACCATCACGACCTCGGCCTGTTCCGCACCGAGGCGGGCGTGCCCGCGCCGCGGGCGGTCGGGCTCTACCACCTCGCCTGGGAGGTCGCCTCGATCGAGGACCTCGCGGTCTCGGCCGACGTGCTCCACGCGGCCGGGGCGCTCGTCGGGGCCTCCGATCACGGCGCCTCGAAGAGCCTCTACGCGACCGATCCCGACGGCATCGAGTTCGAGATCATGTGGCGCGTGCCGCCGCAGTACTGGGCCGAGGCCGGCGCCGACGGTGGCGCCCCGGTCCGTCCGTTGGACCTCGCCGCCGAGCTGGCGCGGTTCGGCGCCGACGCCTGACACCCCGCGCCGTCCCGGGCGGCGAACCCGTTCAGATCTCGTGGATGAGGGTCGACGGCCCGTCGTTCACGAGCTCGACCTGCATGTCGGTCCGGAACCGACCCGTGGCCACGGTCGCCCCCAGGGCCCGCAGCTCGTCCACCACCCGCTCGATCAACGGCTCGGCGACCTCGGGCTTCGCCGCGTCGATCCAGGTCGGCCGATTGCCCTTCCGGGCATCGCCGTAGAGCGTGAACTGGCTGACGATCAGGATCTCGCCACCGGCATCGGCGGTCGACACGTTCATCACACCGTCGGCGTCGTCGAAGACCCGGAGCTTCCAGAGCTTGGAGGCGAGCTTCGTCGCCTTGTCGGGGGTGTCGTCGTGGGTGACCCCGACGAGCACACACAGGCCGGGACCGATCGAGCCCGACTCGACCCACTCCCCACCGTCGTCGAAGGTCACCCGGGCCCGGGTCACCCGCTGGATCACGGCTCGCATGGCCGCGGAGACTAACGGGCCGGACGGGACACCGAGCCTTACGCCGTAACCTCCATGTGCCGCCGGGCCGCCGATTCCCCGCCCGGCCGACTGACGAAGGGCCCGCCCCCATGACCGACGACCGCCCGCTGCGCCTGGCCTATCTCTCCTACCGCTCGAAGCCGACGGTGGGCGGCCAGGGTGTGTACAGCCGCCACCTGACCAAGGCGATGTGCGATCTCGGCCACACCGTGGAGTACTTCTCCGGTCAGCCCTACCCCGTGCTCGACGACCGGGTGACACTCCACAAGCTGCCCAGCCTCGACATCTTCAACGAGCACTTCCCCGGCCGGATGCCCGGCCCGTGGGAGATCAAGAACTGGAAGGATCTGCTCGAGGTCGGCAACTTCAGCCTCGGCGCCTTCTCCGAGCCGTTCGCGTTCTCGTTCCGTGCGTGGGACGCCCTGCGCCACCGCACCGCCGACTTCGACATCGTGCACGACAACCAGACGCTCGGCTACGGGATCCTCGCCATCGAGCGGGCCATCCCGACCCTCGTCACCCTGCACCATCCGATCACGGTCGACCGCCGCCTCGAGATGGACGCCGCCCCCAGCCGCTACAAGCGCTGGTCGGTGAGCCGTTGGTACTCCTTCGTCGAGATGCAGGGCCGTGTCGCCCGCAAGGTGCCCCGGATCGTCGTCGTGTCCGAGAACTCGATGGACGACATCCACCGGGACATGGAGGTCCCGCGGGACAAGATGCGCCTCGTGCACGTCGGCGTCGACACCGACCTGTTCCGCCCGCTCCCCCACGTCGAACAGATCCCCGGGCGTCTGCTCACCACGGCGTCGGCCGACGCCGAGATGAAGGGGCTCAAGTTCCTCCTCGAGGCGATGGCCAAGCTCCGCTCCGAGCGTGATGTCAGCCTCACCGTCATCGGCCGCCCGAAGCCCGGCGGGCCCTCGGCGAAGCTGATCGAGCAGCTCGGCCTCGACGACGTCGTGCAGTTCGTGCACGGCGTCACCGACGAGCGCATCGTCGAGCTCTACGCCGAGTCCGAACTCGCCGTCGTGCCCTCGCTCTACGAGGGCTTCTCCCTCCCGGCCGTCGAGGCCATGTCGACCACCACGCCGCTCGTGTCGACCACGGGTGGTGCCCTGCCCGAGGTGACGGGGAAGGACGGCGAGACGGTGCTGCAGTGCGAGCCCGGTGACGCCGAGTCGTTGGCCGCCGCGATCCGCCGCGGCCTCGACCAGCCCGAGCTGTGCGCCCGCATCGGTGAGGCCGGCCGGCGCCGGGTGGTCGAGAACTACACCTGGCGGCTCACCGCCGAGCGGACCGTCGAGCAGTACCGCGAGGTCATCGCGATGCGCGAGCACGAGAAGGCGAAGAACTGATGCTGACCGTCGACTACGACAAGCTCGGTCTCGAGCCCGGGATGCGGGTCCTCGATCTCGGCGCCGGCTTCGGCCGCCACGCCTTCGAGACGGCCCGCCGAGGCGCCTCGGTGGTCGCCGCCGACCTGGCCGTCGACGAGGTCGCCCAGACGAAGGACACCTTCGCCGCGATGTACCTCGACGGCGAGCTCGCTCCCGAGGTCTCGACGACGGTCCTGCTCGCCGACGGCACGAAGATGCCGTTCGCCGATGCCAGCTTCGACCGCATCATCACCTCCGAGGTGCTCGAGCACGTGCCCGACGACCTGGGTGTGATGGCCGAGCTGTTCCGGGTGCTCAAGCCCGGCGGCCGACTCGCCGCCACCGTGCCGGCGCAGCTTCCCGAGCAGATCTGCTGGTGGCTGAACGAGGAGTACCACGCGCCGATCTCGGTCGGCGGCCACGTGCGCATCTACGGCAAGCCCGAGCTCACCACGAAGCTCGCGGAGACCGGCTTCCTCCCGGGTGAGACCCACCGGGCCCACGCCCTCCACTCGCCCTACTGGTGGCTGAAGTGCGCGGTGGGTGTGAAGAACGACGACCACCCCCTCGTGAAGGCCTACCTGAAGCTGCTCACCTGGGACATCGTCGAGGCGCCCGCCCTCACCCGGACGACCGAGCGCCTCCTCAACCCGGTGCTCGGCAAGAGTCTGGTGATCTACGCGGATCGCCCGGCCGAACTCGCCGTCGCCGCCTGATGACGACCACCGGCCACGAGCCGACGATCCCGTCGGTCGAGGGTGTGGTCAGCGCCGACGACCTCGTCGCCACGGCGCGTTCCATCGCCGCGCTCCAACTGCCGAGCGGGATGATCCAGTGGTATCCGAACGGCCACGCCGACCCGTGGAACCACGTCGAGGCGGCCATGGCGATGGCCACCTGCGGGCTCGTCGCCGAGGCCGAGGCCGGTTACCGGTGGCTGGCCGACATCCAGCGGCCGGACGGTTCGTGGCACAACTACTACCTCGCCGACGGCATCGAGGACGCGAAGCTCGACGCGAACTGCGTCGCCTACCTCGCCACCGGCATCTGGCACCACTGGCTGACCACCGGCGACCGTGACGCGGTCGACCGGTTCTGGCCGACCGTCGCGGCGGCCATCGAGTTCGTCCTCGATCTGCAGACCAAGCGCGGCGAGATCATCTGGGCCCGCCACCCCGACGGCCAGCCGTTCTCCTACGGCCTGCTCACCGGTTCGTCGTCGATCGCCCACTCGCTGGGCTGTGCGATCGAGCTGTCGAAACTCGTGGGGGATCCCCGACCGCACTGGTCGGAGTCGCGGGACCGGCTCGTGCACGTCATCGCCCACGATCCCGACGCCTTCGAGCCGAAGGAACGCTGGGCGATGGACTGGTACTACCCCGTCCTCGGGGGTGCCGTGACCGGGCAGGCCGCCGTCGATCACCTCCGGGCGAAGTGGGACACCTTCGTCATGGACGGCAAGGGTGTGCGGTGCGTGTCGGACCGGCCGTGGGTGACCGCGGCCGAGACGTGTGAAGCCGTGATGGCGTTCCTCGCCGCCGGTCTGCGCGACGAGGCCCTCGAGCTGTTCACGTGGGCGCAGGCCCTGCGGGACGAGGACGGCAGCTACTTCACCGGGAAGGTGTTCCCGGAACACGTGTACTTCCCCGACATGGAACGCTCGACCTACACCTCGGCCGCGGTGATCCTCGCCGCCGACGCCCTCGACGGCTCGACCCCGACCTCCTCACTCTTCCTGCACTGACCGGGCGTGGGTCGTGCCGAGGCACGAGCCGCTCAGGCGACCTCGGCGAGGAACGCACCCAGGGCGGCGTTGACCGGCTCCGGGTGGGTCATGTTCGGTGCGTGCGCGGCGCCCTCGATGGGCACCACCCCACGACCATCGGGCACCCCGGCGACCGTCGCCTCCCCTTCGGAGATGTCGATCGCCTGATCGGCGGTCCCGTGGATCGACAGCACCGGGCAGGTGATCTCGCCGAGCCGGTCCGTGACGTCGTCGCGGCCGAGCAGGGCACCACCGGCCAGGACGAGCTGCTCCCGGTCGAGGCCGTCCCAGATCGGAATCCACTCGGCGGCGAGGGTCTCGTCGCCGAGGATCAGGCCGCTCACGACCTGGAAGACCCCCGCCCGTTCCTCGTCCGAGCCCTGTCCGAAGACGTGCAACATGCCCTCGTAGCCGGCGATGGTCTCGGCGTCGTCGACACCCGCCTGGGAATCGATGAGGACCACACCCTTCACCCGATCGGGATGGGCGAGGGCCGCCCGCAAGGACAGGAAGCCTCCCTGGCTCATGCCGACCAGCACCGCCGACTCGACCCCGCAGGCGTCGAGCACGGCGACGGCGTCGTTCGCCGAGTCCCAGTAGCTGAACGGACCCTCGGCCCGGGTCTCACCGAAGCCGCGCTCGTCCCAGGTGATGCAGCGGTGATCGCCGCGGAAGGCCGCCACCTGGTTGTCGAACATCGACCGGTTCATCAAGAAGCCGTGGCTGAACAACACCGCCGGGCCGTCACCACCGTGGTCGGTGTAGGAGATCGTCGTGCCGTCGGAAGTCGTCGTGGTCGCCATGGGCCGACGTTAGGGCACCCGGATGGCGGCCGCCCGTGGGCGGGACCTGGCAGGATCGGCACCATGGCCGTCGCATTGATCACCGGAGGCAGTCGAGGGATCGGGGCCGCGGTCGCACGACGCTTGGCCGGCGACGGCCACGACGTGGCGATCACCTACGCCGGCAACGACGCCGCGGCCACCGAGGTGATCGCCGATGTCGAGCTGCTCGGCCGCCACGCCATCGCCATCCGCGGCGATGTGGCGGAGGAGCGCCACGTGGTCGACGCGTTCGACCAGACCACGACCGAACTCGGCCTGCCGACGATCGTGATCAACAACGCCGGCGTGCTCGACACCCAGGGACCCCTCGCCAGCTTCTCCGCCGAACGCATCCAACGCATCTGTGACGTCAACGTCGTCGGCGCCATGCTCGTCGCCCGCGAAGCCGTACGTCGCCTGTCGACCCGCCTCGGTGGGCCGGGCGGGGTGATCGTGAACGTCTCATCGGCGGCGGCCCGCTTCGGTTCACCGAACGAGTACGTCGACTACGCCGCCACGAAGGGCGCCATCGACACCCTGACCGTCGGCCTCGCCACCGAGACCGCCCGCGAGGGCATCCGGGTCACCGCCGTGCGTCCCGGGCTGATCGACACCGACATCCACGCCTCGGGCGGCATGCCGGACCGCATCGAACGGCTGAAGGACCGGATCCCGCAGGGCCGTGGTGGCACCGCCGAGGAGGTGGCCGCCCTCATCGCCTGGCTCGCCTCCGACGAGGCGAGCTACTCGACGGGGGCGATCGTCGACGTGGCGGGTGGGCGCTGACCGCCGTTCACCTCGCTGACGTTCGTCGGCCGCAGGGCGGCCTCCTCACTTCCACAGTTCCTCGCCGGGGCTCGGAACTGCCGGTCGGGATGGAGCTCAGCTGATGCGGCGCAGGATGCGGAGTGAGCCCGTGGCGCTGAGTTCCTCGAAATCGCCGGAGGCGAGCACGGGGAGATAGATCTCCTCGTACGGCGGACGTCCACCGTCGGCCGGGTCGGGGAACACGTCGTGGATGGCGAGCAGGCCACCGACGGCGAGATGCGGGACCCAGAGCTCCCGATCGAGTCGGGCCGGTTCCTCCCCGTGGCCACCGTCGATGAACAGCATCGACAGCGGGGTGGCCCAGTGCCGAGCGACGGTCGGGCCGTCGCCGACGAGGGCGACGACCACGTCCTCGAGCCCGGCGTCGTGCACCGTGCGCCGGAACAGCGGCAGCGTGTCCATCTTGGCGATCTCGGCATCGACCAGGTCCGGCTCGTGGTGCTCCCACCCGGCCTGGTTCTCCTCCGAGCCCCGGTGATGATCGAGGCAGTAGAGCACGGTGCCCGCCCGACGGATCGACGGGCCCATCCAGCACGCCGACTTGCCGCAGTAGGAGCCGACCTCGAGCACCGGCCCCAGGGTCGGGTCGACCGAGGCGGCCCAGCTCGACAGCGCCTCACCCTCGTCGAGCGGCATGAAGCCGCGGGCTGCGACCGCGGCCGCTCGTTCGTCGGGGGTGAGGTCGTTCATGGGCGGTCTCCGAAGAGGCGGTCGAGGAGGAAGAACTTCGCGATCCAGACGAGGAAGTAGCCGATGAACGACGCGGCGTTCACGGCCAGGCCGGCGCCGAACGCGGCTTCGGCACCGGCCGCACACGCCGTGGAGACGACGAGCCCGGCCACCGAGATCACCCAGAACGGCAGGACCTGGCGTCGCACGTCGCCTTGGGCCTTCCAGACCCACTGTCGGCTGAGCACGAAGGCGGGGATCGCGGCGAGCGACGCCGCGGTCACGTTGGCGGGCACCGCCGACCAGCCGAGCACGGAGTTCGTGAGCCAGAGCACGGCCTGGTGGTTCACCACGTTGATCGCCGAGACGGCCACGAACCGACCGGCCAGGCCGGAGTCGGGCAAGGTCGTGGCGGTCACGCGGCGAGGGTATCGCTGCGCCTGACGCCGCAAGCGGCGCCGGTTCGGCGAGACTGCCCGGGTGCGTCACCGCTGTCTTCCGATGCTGCTCGCCGCCGCGACCACCGTCGCCGCCTGTGGCATCGAGGTGGCCGAGGCGCCCAGGGAGGAGATGCCCGAGGATCTGCCGCCCATCACCGCCGTGCGACCGACGTTGCCCGAGTCGGAGTTCGGTGACCTGGCCGAGCCCGACACCACCGACGGCGCGGTCATCGAGGACACCGGCTTCGACCCGTTCTGGGATCGCACGGTCGCCCATCTGCTGCCGATCGTGCAGCTCGAGGGCGCCATCGACCTCCGGGGCCGATCGGGCTCGCTCGACCTCTACGTCGCCGACAAGGGCGGTCGGATCCACCGCATCGAGCGGTCGTTCTCGTCACGGACGGGAGCGGAGAGTCTCCGACTCCAGAGTCGCCTCGTGCTCGACCTCCGTGAGCAGGTCTCGACCGGCAACGAGCAGGGGTTGCTCGGCTTCACCTTCTCGAGCGACGGGCGCCGCCTCTACGTCTCCTACACCGACCTCGACGGCCGCAGCGTGCTCGTCGAGTACCCGTTCAGCGGCGAGCGGGCCCAGGTCGACTCGGGCCGGGTCCTGCTCACCGTGAACCAGCCCTTCGCCAACCACAACGGCGGCGACGTGCACATCGGACCCGACGGCTTCCTGTACTGGTCGCTCGGCGACGGTGGCGGTGGCGGTGATCCGGAACGCACGGGCCAGGACCCGCGCGATCTGCTCGGCTCGATCCTGCGCATCGACCCCACCGGCACCGAGAACGCCGAGTACTCACCCGCCCCCGGCAACCCGTTCGGACCGGGCGAGGGCGCGGCCGAGGTCTGGGCCTACGGCATCCGCAATGCGTGGCGCTTCACGTTCGATTCGGCCAACGGCGACCTGTGGATCGCCGATGTCGGCCAGGACGAGCTCGAGGAGATCACCCACCTGCCCGCCGAGGACGGTGGCGGTCGGGGGGCGAACCTCGGCTGGAACGCGTTCGAGGGCACCATGCCGTTCCGAGGTGGTGAGGAGCCCGATGGCGAGGTCGTGATGCCCACGGTCGAGTACGCCCACGAGCGCAACCGCTGCTCGGTCACCGGTGGGGTCGTGGTCCGTGACGAGGCGCTGCCCAGCCTCGACGGCATCTACCTGGCCTCCGACGCCTGCTCGGGTGAGCTCTTCGGTGTCGAGAGCTCCGCAGCGTCACGCCTCGCCGTGCTCGATGTGGTCACCGGCGACGAGGAGTCGCTCGGCGCGGTCTGGTCGTTCGGCACCGACGACGACGACCAGATCTACATCATCGAGGCCGACGGCACGATCTCCCGGATCGTCCCGCCCCCCGCCGTCGACGACGACGAGGGCTGAGCCGGGCCGATCTAGGCCCGCAGCGCCGCCTCCACGGCGCCGAGCAGGTCGGCTCGCAGGTCGTCGACGTCCTCGATCCCGACGGACAGTCGGATCAGTCCCGGCGGGGCGTGCTCGTCGACGAGCAGTCGGTGTTCGGCGAGGGTCTCCACACCACCGAGCGAGGTCGCCACGGTGATCAGCTCGAAGGCGGCCGTGCAGGCGGCGGCGGTCGCCGCCTCGTCGAACTCGAACGAGAACACCGACCCGCCGGCCGACATCTGTCGACGGGCGATCTCCGACCACGCGGTGCCCGGCAGCGGGCTGTACCAGCGGCGCACGGGATGGGGCTCGAGCGCCTCCACGAGCGCCGCGGCCGTGGCGCACTGGCGCTCCAGCCGCAGCGGCAGGGTTCGCACCCCCCGGAGGGTGAGCCAGGCGTCGAACGCTCCCATGACGGCGCCCTCGAGCACGCGACGGCGACGGAGGGCATCGAGGATCTGCGGGTCGTTGCTGACGGCCACCCCGCCGAGGGCGTCGCTGTGGCCGTTGATGGCCTTGGTCGTGGCGTGCACGACCACATCGGCACCGAGCGCGAGGGGCTGTTGGAGCACGGGTGTGGCGAACGTGGAGTCGACCACGACCCGGACACCACGAGCCCGGGCGTCGGCCGAGATGGCGGCGATGTCGGCCACCTCACAGGTCGGGTTGGCGGGTGTCTCGAGCCAGCGGACGTCGCCCTCACCGAGCTCGTCGGGATCGACGACGCGCAGGTGGCCGTCGAGTTCGGCGAGCTCGGCCAGCAGACGGGTCCCGTGATAGGTGGCCGGCGGGAGGCTGATGCGAGCCGGCGCGAGCGCCCGGATCGTGGCCGTGATGGCGGCCATGCCACTGGCGAAGGCCACCGCCGTGCCACCCTCGAGGTCGCCGAGCACGGCCTCGAGCCGTTCGACGGTGCGGCTGTCGTCGCGCCGGTAGACGAGCTCGTCGTCCGGGCCCGAGCGCCGGTAGGTGGTGCTGAGATGGAGTGGTGGGGCGACGTCGACGCCGGGCTCGACCCCGGCGTCCGCGTGCACGGCCCGGGTCGAGGGCCCCTCCCCGCTCATCCGATCTTGTAGCGGTAGACGTTGGTCTCGCGGGCCTCGAAGCCGATGCGCTGGTAGAGGCGGTTGGCGGCCTCGCGCGACGGGCGCGAGGTGAGATCGACCGTGGTGCAGCCCGCCTCGGCGGCGAGCTCGAGGGCACGGCGGTTGAGCTGCTCGCCGACACCCTTGCCGCGGGCGTCACCGTCGACGACGACGTCTTCGATCCAGGCCCGCCACCCGGTCGGGATCGGGAAGATCACGAGGGTGAGGCTTCCGAGCACCACGCCGTCCTCCTCGGCCACGAGCAGCGTCGAGGCGTCGTGGTCGGCGATGGTCTGGAGCACCTCGGCGCTGGGCGGCGGGTTCGACGACGACAGCTGGGGGATCAGGCGGTCGAACGCCGCCACGATCTCGTCGGTCACCTCGGACACGGCACGGATTTCCACACCCGCAGTATCGCAGTCCCGAGCCCGTCTCGGCGGCGGTTCCGCCCGAGTGGGGGCGGTACGGTGCTCCCCAGATGGAACATCTCCAGTGGATCGACGAACCGGGCCCGCTCGAGCACCCCGTGTTGGTGGTGGCGTTCGAGGGGTGGAACGACGCCGGTGACGCCGCGTCGACAGCCGCCACCCAGCTGCGTGACCGCTTCGATGCGGAGAAGATCGCCGAGATCGACCCGGAGCCGTTCTACGACTTCTCCGAGACCCGACCGATGATCGAACTCGACGAGGGCGGCCGACAGATCGTGTGGCCGGCCAACGAGTTGTGGCTGGCCCGTCGCTTCGACGGACACCGGGATCTGCTCGTGCTCACCGGCATCGAACCGCAGCTCCGTTGGCGGACGTTCTGCGGCCTCGTCACCGGCATGGCCGCCGAGCTCGGCGTGGAGCTGGTGGTCTCGCTCGGTGCCCTCATCGCCGAGGTGGCCCACTCCCGGCCCACCACGATCTACGGCGCCAGCGACGACGACGAGTTGTGCCTGCGCTACGACCTCACCCCGTCGTCCTACGAGGGCCCCACCGGCATCGTCGGTGTGCTGCTCGACGCCACCATCCGAGCCGGGTTCGACTCGGTGTCGTTGTGGGCCACCGTGCCGACCTATGTGCCCCATGCACCGAACCCGAAGGCCGCGCTGGCCCTCCTCGAACGCCTCGCCGAGCTGCTCACCGTCCCCATGACGATGACCGCGCTCGAGATCGCCGCGGCGAGCTACGAGCGGCAGGTCTCGGAGCTGGTCGAGGACGACGACGAGACCCGCGAGTACGTCGCCACGCTCGAGCAGGCCTACGACGAACAGCTCCGAGCCGGCGACGGCGACGAGCTGATCTCCGAACTCGAACAGTTCCTGCGCGACCAGGACGGCTGAGCCCGGCGCCTCCCGCGGTCAGTCGACCTCGGGCGGGGTCAACCACACCTCGTCGCGGGGCGCGTCGAACTGCACCCCCACCGATTCGCCGTCGATCGCCCGGAAGGCGTGGGGCAACCAACGTTCGTGGTTGGCGAGGGGTTCGGGCAGCGCATCGCGGTGGAACCAACCGACGTCGAGGCACTCGTGGGGATGGTGTTCGAGGGCACCGCCGACGGCCCGGCAGTGGAAGACCAGTGAGTAGAGGGGAACGCCGGTGAACCCGAGGCGCAGACCGTCGAGGATCGCGATCGGTGCGACCACCTCCACCTCGATGCCGGTCTCCTCCTTCACCTCCTTGCGGGCCACCTCGGACGCCGAGTAGCCGATGTCGGCCCACCCGGTCGGATAGAGCCACACCCCCGAGTCGGCTCGTTGGATCAGCAGGATCCGGCCGTCGTCGTCGCCGACCACGGCACCGATCGCGATCTTCGGCGTGACGTAGCCCGGCACCCCGGAGCCCACCTGCTTGAGCCATTCGGCCGTGAAGGCCGCCGGTTCCCCGCCGTCGCGCCGGGCGGCGATGTCGCCGGCGACGGACAGGATCTCCTCGTACCGCTCGATCTCGTACGGACTGTCGGTGAACCCGAGGCCCGTGCGGGCGATCCCGGCGAGGGTCTCGCTCCAGCGGATCAGGTCCTGGTGGGAGATGTCGGGCTGGTCGGCCATGGGTCCTCCGGAGAACGGATCGGGATCAGCCGGCCTCGGCGGTCTGGCGGGCGGCCAGCTCCACCTCGGCGAGCAGGTCGGCGTCGAGCTTCCGCCCCTCGGCGTCGCGGACGTAGAACGTGTCGACGGCGAGGGGTCCGAGGGTCTGGACCCGGGCCGATCGGATGTCGAGGTGCAGTTCGGCGAGCGCCTGGGTGAGCCGGAACAGCAGGCCGATCGTGTCCTCGGCGTGGATCTCGAGAATTGTGGAGAGCTCCGAGGTGTCGTTGTCGACATGGAGCTCGAACTCGGGCGGCACGGCGGCCAGGCGACGGCGGTAGGGGTGGTAGGTCCGGGCCCGCTGGGCCACCCGGGCCGACAGCGCGAGGCGTCCGTCGAGGGCCCGATGCAGGAGCGGTTCGACGGTGTCCCACGGGACCGCGCCCGTCGACGGCGGCAAGACCGTGAACCGGCTGAGCGCGACACCCGAGTCGTCGGAATAGGCCTCGGCGTCGAGCACGTCGAGACCGGCGATGGCGAGCACGCCGGAGACGGCCGCGAACGTGCCGGGCCGGTCGGCGTCGATGACGGTGAGCGACTCGCGGCGGGTCTCCACCACCCGCTCCCCGGCGGCCATGCGGGCACGGAGCCCTTCGGGCGGGAAGGTCTCCCCCGTGTCGGGTTCCTGACCGTCGAGCACGTCGTGGGTCCGGGAGACGAGCTCCCGGAGCAACGCGGCCTTCCACGAGCCCCAGGTCGCCGGACCGGTGGCCTTCGAGTCGGCTTCGGTGAGGGCGGCGAGCAGGTCGAGGTAGTCGCCGTCGGCCACGACCGCGGCCACCGACAGGATGGTGCCGGGTTCCGACAGGTCCCGGCGGGTGGCGACGTCGGGCAGGAGGAGGTGGTCTCGGCAGAGGTCGACGAGCACCCTCGCGTCGGTGGCGTCGAGTCCCATCCGCAGCGCGATCTCGGGGATGCGTTCCATCCCGACCACGGTGTGATCACCCGGGAAGCCCTTGCCGATGTCGTGCAGGAGTGTGCCGAGGAGCAGCAGGTCGGGACGGGCGACCCGATCGGTCAGCTCGGCCGCGTTGGCGGCGGCCTCGAGCAGGTGCCGGTCGACGGTGAACCGATGCAGGCTGTTGCGCTGCGGCTTCGACCGCACCGCCGCCCACTCGGGCAGCAGCGGCTCGAACAGGCCCGACTGGTCGAGGTCTTCGATGACGGGGATGGCCCGTCCGCCGGCCGCCAACAGCTCGACGAAGTGGGCCCGTTCACGCTCGGGCCACGGTTCGGTGGGCAGGTCGGCGGCCCGGAACCCGTCGAGGGTCATCGGGTGGATGCGGGCGTCGAAGCGCGCCGCCGCGGCGGCCACCGCCAGCACGGTGGGTCGGTGGTCGGACTCGAGGTCGGGGTTGACCGCGATGTCGCCGGCCCGGATCTCGAGGCCGCCGTCGAGCGGCTGGATCTCGGAGGGATGGGCCCGCTGGTGCCATTGGCGCCAGGTGCGGTCGGTGATCCAGGCGATGCGACGGGCCGCGTCGGCGACGCGGTTCATGAGCTCGTCGGCGTCGACGTCGAGCTGTGCCGCCACCTCGTCCTGGAGTTCGAGGGTCAACACGTCGGTCGGGCGACCCGCGGCGCGGTGCAGTGCGACGCGGGCTTCGAGGAGGATCCCCGTCGCCTCGTCGAGGCCGTCGGGAGCGGTGGCGGTGAACCCCGGTGCAGCCCGTTCGGCCCACCGGAGCAGGTGGACGTCGCGTAACCCGCCGGTGCCCTCCTTGATGTCGGGCTCGAGATGGAAGGCGAGGTGGCCGAACTTCGCCCGTCGCCGGGTCGCCGAGATCGCGAGCCGCTCCAGGAGCTCGGGCGCCCGACGAGCCCAGAGCTCGACGACGGCGTCGTCGAGCTCGGTGACGAGCGACGCCGACCCGGCGAGCAGTCGTGTGTCGAGCAGGGCGGTGGCACGGTCGAGCTCGCCGGCCGCGAGTTCGATCAGCTCCGGCACGGTGGCCACGGTGTGGCCGAGCTTCAGGCCGCGGTCCCAGATCGGGTACCAGAGCGACTCCGCCACCCCGGCGACGTCCAGGTCGTCGTGCACGAGCAGGAGATCGAGATCCGACCACGGGCAGAGTTCGCGGCGGCCGAATCCGCCGATCGCGACCAGGGCCAACCGGTCGGCGTCGAGCCCGTGCTCGGCCACGGCCGACTGGAACGATGCGGCGAGCCACACGTCGGCCGCATCGCTGTGGGCCCGGCAGTACTCGACACCCGTCAGGTCCGGGGCATCGAGCAGCGGCGTGCGCTGGCGGCTCACGGGGCGGCGCCGACGGCGGCGAGGGGGTCTCGGAACATGACGCTCCGGGCGACGAACCGGCCACGGGCGCCGAGCCGTGCGCCGTGGGCCTCGGCATCGACGTGCGCGCCGAACCCGACGATGTCGACCCCGTCGGGCAGCACGGCGTCGGGGGGCAACCGGTCGACGTCGACGACCAGGACGGACACCTCCGGGTCGAGCGAGAACGGTGGCCGCACGACGACGGCGCCGAGCGCATCGAGCCGGGAGCGGTCCATGAGATCGGGAGCGAACAGGGCGATCATCGCTGCCCCGCCGCCCGTCGGCGGGCGAGATGCACGTGGGCCTTGGCCGCGCCCCACCGCAGACCCGGCTCGTGAAGTGCCGCGTCGACGTCGGCGAACGAGCCGGGGGTGAGATCGAAGGGGTCGTCCGGATGGAGGCGCACGGCGTCCCGGTCCCGGGCGACCGGCTGGGCTCCGGCGGCTGCGAGCAGCTCGGTCCCGATCGGGACGAGCCGGCGCAGCAGAGCGAGGGGGTTGTCCCGTTGATCGTCGAGGTCGAGCGCCACGAGTGTGGTGAGGGGGCCGCTCACCTCGGCTTCGATCCGGGCGCGGGCCCGGGCCACGAGCCGATCGAAGTCGTCGGGACGGACCTCGGCGGGCACGGCGGCGACGAGGCGGTCGAGCCAGCGTTGGGCTCCCGGCCCGGCCGCGGCGGCGAGCTCGGCGCCGATCTCGGCGAAGCGTGCGTCGTCGTCGTCCGCCATGGGTCTGATCCTGCCAGACGGAGGCGCCGGCGCGGCGCCCCACCCGTCAGGCCGAGACGTCGATCGCGGTCGCGGCCTGGCGCATCGACAGCTCGACACGCCGGCGCTTGCGGTCGACGGACAACACGACGACCCGCACGTGATCACCGGGCACGACGACATCGCTGACCGCGTTGATGCGGTATTCGGCCAGCTCGGTGCGATGCACGAGACCGTCGATGCCGCCGAGGTCGACGAAGGCGCCGAAGTCGGCGAGTCGGGAGACCGTGCCCTCGGCCACGCCCCCGGGCTGGAGTGCGGCGAGCGGGTCGGCGTTCACCCGCCGCATCGACAACGACAGACGGCGCTTCTTCACCTTCACGTCGAGCACCTCGACCTCGACCTCATCACCGATCGAGACGAGGTCGGCCGGACGGCGGACCCGGTTCCACGACATCTCCGAGACGTGGACCAGGCCGCTCGCGTCCCCGACGTCGACGAAGGCGCCGTAGTCGACGATCTTCGTCACCCGACCGGTGCGGCGATCGCCCACCTTCAGATCGGCCAGTGCCCGATGGCGGCGCTTGCGCTGTTCTCGGAGCAGGAGTGAGCGACGGGTGAGCACGAGACGCTCACGATCGACGTCGAGATCGAGCACCTTCACCGTGATGGTGCGACCCACGTAGGGGGCGAGGTCGGCGACCGGCTCGATCTCGAGGTGCGACGAGGGCACGAAGCCACGGACACCGGCATCGACGACCACGCCGTTGTCGCTGGCCGACCGCACCGTCACGTCGAAGGTCTCGCCCGCCTCGGCCAGGGCGGCCACCCGCTCCCAGGCACGGTGTTTCGCCGCCCAGACGAGGGACAGCAGCATCCGACCGTCGGGCGCCGTCCGGGACAGCACGGCCCCGTCGACCTCGTCACCCACGGCGGGGAGCGGGAACGACGGCCCGGAGGCGTCACGCCGCTCGACAACGGCGGTCTGGCCGTCGAGGAGTTGGAGCTCGAGCACGTCGGGACCCACCGAGAGGACACGACCGGGCACCAGCCGGATCTCGGGCTTCGGCGGCGGGGTGACGGCCACGGCGTCGCCCGGCACCTCCACGACCGGTGCCGCATCGGCGGTCACGGCCTCCGGCTCCGGTGCCGCGGCCTCCGGGGCGGGTGCCGGGGTCTCCTCGCCCTCCGGTGTCGCTGCCGTCTCGGGCGCAGTGGCGACCGGCTCCGCCGCGGTCGGCTCGGGGGCCGGGCCCTCCGGCTCGGTCGCGGGCATCACCGGGGCGACCGCCGGAGCGACGACCTCGGCCTGGTCGACCGCGGGCTCGGCGGCCGTGGGCTCGGTCGGGAGCCCGGGCTCCACCGACGGTTCCACGGTGTCGGACGGCTCGTTCACGACCTCCACGGTACGAACTCGATCCGGCCGGTGTCGGACCGGGCGGCCATGATGGGTCTCCCCCGATCGGCGGCCGCCCGGCCGCCGACGCCTCGACCGCCCCCGGAGCTCCCCATGAAGACCGGCGATCTCGCACCCGACTTCTCCGCCGTCGATCAGCACGGCACCACCGTGTCCCTCGACGAGCTGTTGGCGGAGGGCCCGATCGTGCTCTTCTTCTACCCGAAGGCGTTCACCCCCGGCTGCACGGCCGAGGCCTGCCACTTCCGGGACATGGTCGCCGAGTTCGCCGGGATCGGTGCCCGCCCGATCGGGATCTCGGCCGACACCCAGGAGAAGCAGGCGGCGTTCGATGCCGAGCACGCCCTCGGCTACCCGGTCCTGTCCGACCCGGACAAGTCGATCGCGAAGGCGTTCGGGGTCAAGCGGTTCGGGCCGGTGTTCAACAAGCGGGCCACGTTCGTGATCGACACCGATCGGCGGATCCTCGCGGCGATCGCCTCGGAGACGAACATGGAGAAGCACGCCGACGAGGCGTTGCAGGTGCTCCAGATGCGTTGAGGCCCGCTCGGCGGGCCACAGCGTTGGCTCAGCCGACGCCGACGGCCGCGAGGGCTTCGTCGTGTGGGGCGACCATGCCGGCGTAGAACGTGCCGAACTCGGCGTAGATCGCCGAGGCCTCGTCGAAGCGCATCGTGTAGACGACCTCCTTGAGGTCGTCCGGCTTCTGGGCGAACAGCGTCACACCCCACTCGAAGTCGTCGACCCCGGTCGACGCGGTGATGAGCTGCACGAGGCGGCCGGCGAAGGCCCGACCCGACGCACCGTGCTCGTACATGAGGCGCTTGCGGTCCTCGAAGTCGAGGGTGAACCAGTTGCCCTCGACGGTGCGGCGCTTCGACATGGGGTAGAAGCAGAACGCCGGCTTCCCCTCGGGCGGCAGCTCCGGGTAGAGGCGGGCCTGCTTCATCTCCTCGGGCACACCGGCGGCGTACTCGCTCACCTCGGTGAGCGACACGTAGCTGTCGACGAGGTCGAGGCCGGCGGCGGCGAGCTCGGTCTGCAACGCACGGAGGCGCCAGAGATCGTCGCTGAGCGCCATGGTGCACAGATCGGCCTTGTGGCCGAGCATGGAGGCGACCACCACCTGGTCTCCATGCGATTCGGCTCGGTTGATGGCAGCGAGGATCTCGGTCGCATCCGCAAGTGGCCCCACCGACCAGAACAGATGGACGACGCCGAGACCTTCACCGGGTGTGGCGGACGGAACCATGGCCGGGAGTCTACGCGGGCCGACTGGCCGGGCTGTACCGGTTGGCGGCGCCGTCACGCAGAAATCCGACCAGGCCGAGATTGGCCCGGCGGGCGGTCTCGACGGCGAGTGAGGTCGGCGCCGACACGGCGACGACGGAGTCGAAGCCGGCGGCCCACGCCTTCTGCACGATCTCGTAGGAGGCCCGTCCGGAGACGAACAGTCCGAGGTCGCGCGCCGGGAGACGGTCGTCGAGCAGCAGGCGCCCCACGACCTTGTCGACGGCGTTGTGGCGCCCGACGTCCTCCCGGACGACGAGCACCTCGCCGTCGTGGGTGAACGCGGCGGCGCCGTGGACGGCCCCGGTCGTGTTGAACAGCGGCAGGTGTGCGGTCATCGCATCGGCGACGTCGAGCAGTTCCGCCGTCGGCCACTCGGGGCGTGGCGGGAGTGCGGTGAGCCGGCCGCCGAGATCGTCGAGCAGATCGGAACCGCACCAGCCACACGACGACGTGGTGAGCCCGGTCCGCACGGCCGGTTCCGGGGCCTTGCCGCCGGTCGACACCGACACGACGTTGAACTCGGTCTCGACCGCCGAACCGGTGCCGCAGTAGCGCACCTCCACCACGGGATGGCCGTCGAGCAGACCCTCGCCGTGGCAGAAGCCGACGGCGAGTTCGAAGTCGTGCCCGGGCGTACGCATCGTCGAGGCCACCTCGACGTCGTCGAGCTGGATCGACATCGGTTCCTCGACGATCAGGTCGTCGGGGCGGCGGCGGTCGGCGTCGGCGTCGACACGACGCACGAGGATCGACCGGGTCCGGGAGCGTGCCACGCGTCCCAGGCTACGGCCCGGCGCCGTCGCACCCGGGCCCCGCCCCACTCCCCGGCAGCCGACCCCGGACGCGCCGGTGCCCCGGCACGAGGCCGGGGCACCGAACGGAGCGACGGTGTCGCTCAGAAATCCATGTCGGGCATACCGCCGCCGGCGGCGTCCTCGGGCATGTCGGTGACGACGGCCTCGGTGGTGAGGAACAGCGCCGCGATCGACGAGGCGTTCTGCACACCGGAGCGGGTCACCTTGGCAGCGTCGACCACACCGAGGGCCTTGAGGTCCTCGTATTCGCCGGTGGCGGCGTTGAGGCCGTTCCAGCCCTCCATGCCTCGCACCTTGTCGACGACCACGCCACCCTCCATGCCGGCGTTCTCGGCGATCTGGGTGAGCGGGGCCTGCAGGGCACGACCGACGATCAGGGCACCCGTGGCCTCGTCGCCGTCGAGTGCCTCGGCCGTGGCGAACACGTTGGCCTGGGCCCGGATGAGGGTCACGCCACCACCGGCGACGATGCCCTCTTCGATGGCGGCCTTCGTGGTGGACACGGCGTCCTCGATGCGGTGCTTCTTCTCCTTGAGCTCCACCTCGGTGGCGGCGCCGACCTTGAGCACGGCCACGCCGCCCGACAGCTTGGCGAGGCGCTCCTGGAGCTTCTCGCGGTCGTAGTCGGAGTCGGTGTTGTCGATCTCGGCCTTGATCTGGCCGATACGACCGTTCACGTCGTCGCCGTCGCCGGCGCCTTCGACGATGGTGGTCTCGTCCTTGGAGATGACGACCTTGCGGGCCTCGCCGAGCAGGTCGAGCGTCGCGGTCTCGACCTTCAGGCCGACCTCCTCGGTGATGACCTGACCACCGGTGAGCAGCGCCATGTCCTGGAGCATCGCCTTGCGACGGTCGCCGAAGCCGGGGGCCTTGACGGCGGCCACGTTGAGCAGGCCGCGGATGCGGTTGACGACGAGCGTGGCCAGGGCCTCGCCCTCGACGTCCTCGGCGATGATCACGAGCGGGCGGCTCGACTGCATGACCTTCTCGAGCACCGGCACGAGGTCGCGCACGGCCGAGATCTTCGAACCCACGAACAGGATGTAGGGGTTGTCGAGGACGGCTTCCATGCGGTCCTGGTCGGTCACGAAGTAGGGCGAGATGTAGCCCTTGTCGAAGCGCATGCCCTCGACGAAATCGAGCTCCATGCCGAACGTGTTCGACTCCTCGACGGTGACCACACCGTCCTTGCCGACCTTGTCGATGGCCTCGGCGATGAGCTCGCCGATGCCGCGGTCGTTGGCGGAGATGGCGGCGACCTGGGCGATCTGCTCCTTGTCGTCGATCTCGACGGCGATCTCGCGGATCGTGTCGACGGCGGCGGCCGCACCGGCCTCGATGCCCTTCTTGAGCGACATCGGGTTGGCGCCGGCGGCCACGTTGCGGAGGCCTTCACGGACCATGGCCCAGGCGAGGACCGTGGCGGTGGTGGTGCCGTCACCGGCGACGTCGTCGGTCTTCTTGGCGACCTCCTTCACCAGCTCGGCGCCGATCTTCTCGTAGGGATCCTCGAGATCGATCTCCTTGGCGATCGAGACGCCGTCGTTCGTGATGGTGGGGGCACCCCACTTCTTGTCGAGCACGACGTTGCGGCCCTTCGGGCCGAGGGTGACACGCACCGCGTCGGCGAGCTGGTTCATGCCTGCCTCGAGCTTGCGGCGTGCGTCAGCGTCGAAAGAAATGCTCTTCGCCATGGGTGGCGACCTCCGGTTGGGGATGGTTCGGAACGGTTAGCACTCTATCGACGAGAGTGCTAACAACCCGCAGTCGGGCGCCACCGGAGATGGTGGGAAAAAGAGGAACGGCCGGCGACTGATGTCACCGACCGTTCTTCCCGGTTCCCGCCGAGAGAGGAGGGCGCAGATCCCTCTTCGAGAGATCTTTCGACCCCGCACCGGGGCACCTGAGGCGAACGAGACGGACGGACCAGACAGACGGGCCATACGGCCCAGTCACCCCGGTCGGCGGACCCGCAGCCGCAGCACCCGGATCCCCGGGATCGGGGGGTCGTCGGCGGGGGTCAGCGGAGGGCGTCGCCGGCGGCCATCGCGGCCACGAGCGTCGGCCCGAGCCCGGCGATCGGATCGGCCCAGGCCGCGGCCTCGCCGACGGTCTCGATGAGGGAGGCGGCGCCGATCGCATGGGATGCGAGGGTGGCGTCGACGGCGTCGCGGTCGATCGCCCCGGCCACCGCCACCACGGGGGTGCCGGTGTGGGCCGCCCAGCGCTGCACGCCTCCGACGACCTTGCCCTGGAACGAGGTGGCGTCGAGCTTGCCTTCACCCGTGACGACGAGATCGGCGGCGGCGAGACGTTCGTCGAGCCGCACCCGCTCGGCCAGGTGGTCGAAGCCGGCTTCGATCCGACCGCCGAGAGCGAGCAGGCCCCCGGCCAGCCCGCCGGCGGCGCCGGCACCGGGGATCTCGCCCACGTCGATGCCGAAGCGCTCCCGGTAGACCTGCACGAGCCGCTCGAGGCGGCCCGTCAGCATCCGGATCTGGGCGGGGGTGGCGCCCTTCTGCGGGCCGAACACCACGGCGGCGTCGGTGAAGCGGGTCTCGACGTCGCAGGCGATCACGAGGTCGATCTCGCGGAACCGCGAGGTGTTCGCGAGCGCGTCGATGGCGCCGAGTCCGCCGTCGGTGGTGGCGGAACCGCCGAGGAACACGACGATCTCCCGTGCGCCCAGTTCGACGGCTTCACCGAGGAGCTCGCCCGTACCGACGGTCGAGGCCGCCATCGCGTCGTTGTGGTCGGCGCCGCCGAGCAGCGCGAGCCCGGAGGCACTCGCCATCTCGATGGCGGCGACGGTGCCGTCGAGTCGCCAGGCGGCCTCGACCGGTTCGCCGAGTGGGCCGGTGACGGTCGAGATCCGGTTGGCGCCGCCGATCACGTCGAGCGAGCCCTCACCCCCGTCACCGAGCGCGACCCCGTCGACGGTCCAACCGTCGGCTTCGAGCGCGACGGTGAGACCCGCGACGATCTGGTCGGCGGTGGCCGAACCCCGGAACTTGTCGACGGCGACGAGGGCTCGACGAGACACCATGGATCAGGTCGGGATGATCCCGTCGTTCCCGACGAACACCATCACCTGGGCGTCCTGACGCTTGGGCGAGGTGGCGGCGGTCGAGGCGGGATCGAGCAACGCGATCACGCCGGCCGGGTCGGCCACGCCGAGTACCCGGGCGATCTCGGCGGCGTCGGCCTCGTAGCCCTCGAGGTAGAGGATCGTGGACGCGCCGGTGCTGTTCGCGTCCCGCGGTTCCTTCGTCACGTAGTTCCGGGCGTCGAGCTTCTGTGTGGCGTCTCCGGCGATGCCACGGCCGCCGTTGGCGTTGAGCACCACGACCGCGACCTCGGAGGGGTCCCGCAGTGTCACGGGGGCCGCCTCGGTGGGGGTCTCGGTGGCGGTGGCCGCATCGTCGGCGACCTCGGGCTCCTCGGTGACGGTGCCGTCATCGGTCGTGCCGTCGTCGGTGGCGGTCTCATCCGCGGCGGTGGCGTCGGCCTCGGTGGAGGCCTCGACGGTGGTGGCGTCGTCGCTCGTGATGCCACGGGCCATCAGCCCGACACCGATCAGCACGGCGATGCCGATCACGATCAGGCCACGCATGACGTTGGCCCCGGCCGGCGGCGCGAACCCGGCACCCTGTTCGGCGGTCATCGGTCAACACTCATGGGACGGAGGCTCCTGGCGGGGACTTCTGGACGGCGGGATGCGCCAGCGGCTCACAGTTCTACCATCTGTGACCACGGCGGCGACTGCGGAGTCGCTTCCGATCCGCCCGAGTAGCTCAGTTGGTAGAGCAGCTGTCTTGTAAACAGCAGGTCGCAGGTTCGACTCCTGTCTCGGGCTCGTCCATCTAGCAGGGAAAACGTATACTCAGGCGTGGGTGGAACCGACTTGGGCAGAATTGAGGCAGAACACTCTGCGGGCTCTCAACCCCTCGATTCGGCCCGAACCGAGCCCCAGAGCCGCACTCACCCACGTCCGCTGAACAGGGGAAACAACCCCAGGCCTGCCCTCCCCCTCGTCCACGCTCGCTCAGGCAGATACCGCCTTAGAACGGTCGCTCCGAATCAGGGTGGTAGCGCCATCACGGACACGGCGGTCACCATCGGCCTCGTTGCGCTCGCCGTCGGAGTACTTCTGTACTCCTATGCCAACGCTGACGAGCTCGCCGCTCGACTGCTTGAGATGGCGTCCGACGACGGCGGCCCCATCGATCCCGACGCCGAGGCCCGCACCCTCGAGGCGAGGATCTTCGTCCTTCAAACGGGCCTCCGGGTCTCGCTCGGCGTGCTCGGCCTCATCGCCGTCTGGCTCACCTTCCGACGGGTCCGAGCGACCGAGGTCCAGGCGCGCGTCGCCGAGTCAGGCGACCAGACCGACCGCTACGCCAAGGCGATCGAGCAGATGGGCGACGACAACCTGGCGATCCGGATCGGTGGGGTGTTCGCCCTCGAAGCCGTAGCTCACGATGCGATCGAGCGCTTCGGCGACACAGTCCGGGACGTGCTTTGCGCCTACGTCCGGCTGCCACGAACAGACGATGCAGACGACAAGACTCAGCCAGACCGAGTAGCAGCCCTCCAGGCCCTCGGCCGCATCCCTCGACAAGCCAAGCTTGAAGACCTCAAAGCGCCGAGGTCAGATCTCCGCCACGCGGACCTCCGCGGCGCATTGCTAGGCGGCGCCGACCTCACACGAGCCGTCCTGGATCGTGCGAACCTCAGCGGTGCAGTCATTCACCACGCCAATCTCAGCGGAGCGATCCTGCCCAGGGCCAACCTCACCGGCACAGACCTCGCCGTGACCAGCCTCAGCGGAGCGAATCTGACCAAGGCCAACTTGACCGGCGCCAACCTGACCAAGGCCAACTTGACCGACGCCAACCTGACCGGCGCCAACCTGACCGACGCGGATCTGCGCGATGCGTCCTGGAACGGCAAAACCCGGTGGCCCGACGACTTCGCGCCACCCACGAAGCAGGACGACGACGGTGCCGACAGTTGAGACGCTCTACTCGCCGAAGCCGGGCAAGTGGTGGTCCGCCCGCCTGGCCGTGGGCCGGGATCCGCTCACACGGAAGTACCCACAGCCTCAGATCCGGTTCAAGGCACCGAACCGCGCGGTGGCCGAGCGGTACGCCCGCAAGACGGAGGACGACTGCCGGCAGCAACGCGAGATCGACGCCGGCCGCACGGTGACCAACCGAAACGCCGTCCGCCTCCCGGCCCACGCAGCGATCGTCCTCGCTGCCGGTGGCCTCTACGTCGGAGTCGCCCTGGACTACCCGGGCGTCGCGAGCGCGAGCGACTGGGCCCTCTTCGGGTCCACCGTCATGCCGTGGTGGACCACCGCCGCGCTGCTCTGGATCGCTTCACTCCTCGCCCGGCGCAGCTGACAGCTCAACGACCCGGCATATCGCCGCCTCGATCATCTCGGGGGCCACGCCTCGAGCGACGAGGTCATCGAGCCGCCGGCGTGCGCCTTCTAGCTTCGCCGGGCGGAGCCGCTCGGGCATGGTCCCCTCCGGCGGAGTTCCTGCCTCACCGGCGGATCGAAACCCGGCCGACGAATGGAACCGTCCTGCAGCCCGGGTATCGGGCCTTGAACCAGGCCTCGATGTCTTTGGACTCGACCCCGAAGTGGGTGAGATGGCCTGCGTCGCAGATCCAGAACAGGTTCCTGGGACAGTACAGACGAACCTCGACGGGCGGTACACAAGAGCAATCAGCGTCCACCCAGATCGACATCACGTCGCCAACCGACTAGCCCCGTCGAGCGTCGCCAGCGCACGGCGGGCGACGTCGTCGGTGACGTCGAACTCCTCCGCCACCATCCAGGCCTCCACGACCTCCAGGTGGTCGCAGAACACGAGCGGCTCACACAACGGCACCAGTCGTTCGGCGACGATCCGATCGACGATCGCTTCCTCACGGACCCGGCACGGGTCACAGGACCCGCCGCCCCGCTCGAGGTGCACGATCTCGTGCGCGAGAGCGCACCGCCTTTCCACCCGCGACAACGAGTGGTCGAGGAGGACGACACCGCCATCGACGACCGCTGCCACGGACACAGCGTCCGCACCCGACGGCAGCCCGATCCGATCGAAGTCGACGTCGGGGCGAGATCGCAACGCCCGCCAAGGGGTCCACCGCATGCGACGAGAACCTACGGGCAGGTGTGTCAGTCGGTGCTCAGGTCGAGATCGACCAGGTACTTCCTCATGATCTCCGACGGAGGCTGACGGGGGAAGTAGTTGGCGTGCGTAACCTGGATCGAGGCCAGCGAGTCGCTGGCGATCAGCACGATCTCCATCTTCGAGTGAAGTCCGTGCTTCTGCTCTTCCTCGGCGTAGCGGTCCAGGGCGGCTTCCACGTCTTCACCGAACTCGATCACCTCGTCCAGCTCCAGCCGGTCGTGGTTGTAGATGAGCAGGAAGTTCTGCATCTTGTCAGCCATCGCTCATCCTTCCGATTCGTCGCTCGGCCGCCACCGCTAGGCGCAGGCGGGTCAGCTCGTCGTGCATGACACTATCGACCGCCACCCCCTCCGACTCAAGCTGAAGGGCCTCAGACAGTAGGCGAAGGAAGGCGAGAACGTCCGGCGGGCCGACACCCGACTTCAGGTCCGACGCGAACTCCGAGCCGAGCTGCTCCACGAGCATCGCCCACTCGTGCTGGATCGGCGTCCTGAGTTGGAGCTCGATCCATCGGCCGTGATGATCCACGATCACGTGGACACCCCGGTAGCCGCTCGGCTTCGGGTGTTCGATGTAGTCGCTGATCCTCGCCCCCCGGGTCCTTCCCGTCCGACGGCATCGATCATCGTGGTTCTTGACCAGGCGCCGCTGAACCCGGCGAATCGTCTGAACGTCGGGCAGCACGGCACGTGCCCCGCCCAGGTCCTGCATCCTCGACGCATTCATCTTCGGCTCGCGGAACAGCTTGTCGACCACCGTCGGGAGCCGCTTCAACCTCTGCGACACCGTTCCAGGTTTCAGGGGAAGGACCCCGAGCTCGGTCTGGCACGCCGAGCGCAACCCCATCGCACCCGCCGTCAACGGCCTGCTGTGCTGGCGACGCCACCAGTTCAGGATCTCAATGACCTCGACCCACTCGAAGATCCGTTCGTTGAACTCCGCCTGTGGTGCGACCAGCAGCTCCCGCACAGTCGCGCCTGCCCGGTCGACCTGGCGCTTCGAGAAGCCCACGGGTTCACCCATCATGAGGGGTCAGCTCTTGCGCTTCGAGCGGAGGAACTCTGCGTAGCGCAACATGTCCTTGCGTTCCTCGTCCGTCCAGTCGGACGACCCCGACGCCGCCAACGTCTCCTCGACCAGATCCGACGGCACTGGCAACGCGCCCGCTGAGGCAGGCGGATCCGGGTCGTCGGGTCTTCCGGATGCGTCGAGATTCGGAGCGCCGCCCTCGAGCACAGCCTCGATAGAGCCCGACGCCCAGCCGAGCGCCCGCTGGGTGCCGCTCAACGTCGTCTGACGCATCTTGGTCCGGGCGACGCCCCGCTCGAGATCTGATGCCTTGCTCTGCGACAGACCAGCGATCGAGGCGAAGTGGCGCTGCGAGTAGCCGAGCTCCCCTCGTCGGCGCGCCAGCTCTCTGCCGAGCTGTTCCCAGTGCCGATCGTCGGTCTCGCTCACGGCCCACATTGTGCCAGACACCACGTGATTCAATTTTCGGGAGCCTGAATCACTACATCGGTGGGATTCTCCGCGACGAACCACACTCGCCCTCGTTCGAGGCGTTTCTGGCTGGCCGGCCGGTGCGGCGCCTGCCGCAAGTGGGCGAACCGACACGACGGGCAGGACCCGGGTCCCGCCGAGATCGAGGCCCGCCGGCAACGCCGCACCACTGTCGCCGCTCGCCGTATGCCGTGCACCTCGTGCGACACGCCGCACCCCTACCGAGGGCTCCGAGACGGCAAGTGCGGCGACTGCGCTGCCGCGGATGTGGCCGACCGAAGAGCGAGGCGCCTCGCCGGCGACGGACGGCCATGGCATTCGACCGCGACTTCGCCCTCGGCACGGCGCATATTGATCGCAAGCCGTGAGGTATTCGTCCTAGCAACGACAGCCGCGCTGAGCCGCTCAGGGACTCGAGGTCGGTGCTCCAAGCTCCAGGCCATGCCAGGTACCGCCTGGATGCTCCTCCTGAAAGGAGCGAAGCGCGGCTAGGTACGCATCGTCTAAGTGGCCCTGCATGTCGAAGAGCAAAGTCCGGAGGTCACGATGTGCCGATCGGTAGCCGTCGATCTGACCTCGCTTCGCAGCAAGAGCCTCGAGTCTCAGCAGTGCTAGAGCCAGGTCAGCCCGCTCGCCAGACTCAAGGTAGGGCTGGACGAGCGCGGCCTGGGCCTTGACTTGCCTTGCCGCGGCCAGCCGGTCCTTCCTTCCAGCCTGCGTCTCTTCGTCGGAGGTCTCGCGGTCAAGGATCAAAGCCTGCAGCCCGGCGAGCACATCGGCTCGACGTCGCGCCTCATCAGCACGAGCTACCTTCCGGGCCTCAGCGATCGTCCAGTAGGCCGCCGCAGCCAGAGATGCAGTTCCGACGGCAACAGCGAGTTGCACCCATTCGCCCGCGCTCACCGTCCGCTCTCCCGGCCAAGCCAGCTGGAGCAGAACGCGAAGCCCGACGCCGGACCTGCTGACCAGCCCAAGTACCGGTAGAAGCCGTGAACTCCAGCGCACCCATTGTCAGACATGTTCCTTCTCGCCGAGCGGCCCCAGACAACTGTCCCACAGAACTCTTGCTCGTTCGCATCTCGGACTCAACCTGCAGCAGTCATCAGGGAAACAGCTCACCGAGCCGGTCGATCAGATCGTCAGCGAGGAACCGAATGGCCCGCCTCACAGCCTCGCGTCGCATGAAGTGTCCGGCCGTGCTGACCAGCCGATAAGTCTCTCGAGGGCGCATCGGGAGCCCGCCCGGCCTCGGCAGGGCTTCTCGTCGCCGGCGACAGGCGCTGGACCGGCCGGGCCGTCGGGTGTGGTTGACCAGGGGCCGGGCGCACTGGCCGCAGTGGCGGTGGTTCGGTTCACGATTGTCGTCCATGTGGACTCAACATTCCGGGGAAAGGCCCGCCGCGCGATCCGCTCTGAGCGTTGCCCGTCGTCCCAGCGAAGCCCGGACAAGGCCACAGCGCGGAAGGCAGGGGATACACGGTGACTTGTGAGCGCGTCCCGACTTCTACGCTCGCACGTCTGCGTTGGGAGCGGCCTTAGCGCACGGCCGCTTCGGGGGTCTCCCCGAGCTCGGCATCGGCTGCTGCCGAGGCGACCACCCGGGCGGTTTGCGCCGCTCATGGGTGTCCGAACCTGGTGCCGTGCGCGATGCACACTCCGAAAGTTGGGAGGCCTCCGCCCGTCGGGCCCGGTTGCCTGACGACCGGGGCCGTCGCGGGCGGCGAGCGATTCGCCGTGACCGGTCGACGTGCCAGCAATGCCACCGCCACGCCTCGTCGCCCGAGGTCGATCACATCGACCGGCAGCGAGGGCACGAGCCCACGAACCTTCAGACGTGTGCTCCGCTTGCCACGCTGCCAAGACGGCGGCCGAAGCTGATCGGGCGGGTTCGAAGCCGACCGCTCCGACGACGAGCACACGCTTCCGGGCCGGACCTGCCTCGTTCGGGTCCCGCCGAGGGGGTATCCCTCCCCATGCCTCGGGGGCTCGATTCCCCCGGTTGGCGAACCGTCGTCGGGTCGGGCGGGATCGGCTTCGCGATCTCGGACCGCTGGATCAAGCGGTTCTCGCCGTCCGCTGGGAGAGCGCACCCACCCGACGACGGGTGAGAGTTCCCGACCCGAACGGGTGAGGCCGCCCGTCGGCGCCCCGTCCCGACGGCCCCGCCCCGATGCGGGGGTGGCGGTCAGACCACCCGTGGGCAAGTGTCCGATCGCCGCATGGGTGCTCCGGCGCCTCGGGCCGACGGATTGGCATGGAGCGAAACTCATCCCACGACCGCCGCAAGGTGAACAACCTGGCGACGGTGATCGACTACTACGCGGGCTTCTCGATCGCCGAGATCGCACGCCGCGACGGCTCGTCGGCCGACGCCGTCGAAGCCGACCTGCTGCAGGCCGGCGTCACCCCCCGACCGCTGGCGGGCTGAGAGGCCCACCGAACGGCCGGACCATCACGGTCCCGGCCCACACCGGCGGATCCCGGCGGATCAGGCGGACGGTGGCACGTCGGACACGGCCGTCCGACGGCGGACCACCTCGAAACAGGCGACCGCACCGGCCATGGCGACATTGAGGCTGTTCAGCCGACCACCGAGCGGGATGTTGGCCAGATGGTCGACCCGTTCCCGCACCAGGCGTGACAGACCGTCACCTTCGGCGCCGAGCACCAGCGCGACGGGCTGATCGGCCTCGAGCGGCAACTCGAACAACGACTCCTCACCACCGGCATCGAGGCCGATCGTGCGGACACCGAGTTGGTTCAACATGCGCAACGCCGTCGGGATGCCCCCGACGAGGGCCATCGGCAGGTGTTCGATGGCGCCGGCCGCGGTCTTGGTGACCGTCGGCGTGAGATGCACGGCGCGGTGCTTCGGCACGACGACGCCGGTGACACCGGCACACTCCGCGGTCCGGAGGATCGCGCCGAGATTGCCAGGGTCGGTCACGCCGTCGAGGACGAGGAGGAACGCCCCCGGCCGGGTGGCGAGCACGTCGAGCTCGGTGGACGGGACCGGTTCGGCCCGGGCGAGCACCCCCTGATGGCTCTCGGTGAGTGCCTCGGTGGAGAAGCGGCGCCGGGTCACGACCTTGTGCGGGATGCGCAGCTCGTGGCAGAGCTCCTCGATGTCTTCGAGGATGGGGGCGTCGTCGAGCTCCTCGATCACCCAGACCTCACGCACCCGACGGTTGCCGGCGAGCAGGAGCTCACGCACGGCGTGGCGACCCTCGATCTGATCGCCACCGAGCCCCTTGGCCGCACGCGGTGGGCGCCGGTTCCGTTCGTTGCCGCCGTCGGGACGGCGGCCACCACCATCGGCTTTGCGATTGGCCGGCGGGCCGCCCTTGTTCGCGCCGCCACGACGGCCGCGCTTGCGGGGGGCGCTCATCGGGCCCGCACCAGTGCCACGGCGTGGCCCTGCACGCCGCCGGCGAGGCCGGCGACACCTTCGGTCCTCTTGCCCTTCACGGTCACGGGTCCTCCCGCCGCAGCGGACAGGCGCTGCATCATCTCGGTCTTGTGGGGGCCGATCTTCGGCGCATCCAGGATCAGGGTGCAGTCGATGTTGACCACGACCCAACCCGCATCCGCGGCCCGCCGGGCGGCTTCGGTCAACAGCGCGAGGCTGTCGGCACCCGCGAGGGCCGGATCGGTGTCGGGGAACAGCTGCCCGATGTCGCCGAGCCCCGCGGCACCGAGCAGGGCGTCGGTGCAGGCGTGGGCGGCCACGTCGGCGTCGGAGTGGCCGGTGAGGCCGGGGCCCTCGAAGGTCACCCCACCGAGCACGAGTCGGCGTTCGGGATCATCCGACCACGGGTGCACGTCGAACCCCTGGCCCACACGGAAGTCGGTCATGACGGTCGGGCTCCGTTGCGTCGGTGGTGGGCGAGCAGTGCCTCGGCCACGGCGAGATCGGACGGATCGGTGATCTTGAGGTTGATCGGGTCGCCGGCGACGTGGACGACCGTGCCACCTCGTCGGGAGACGAGGGTGGCGTCGTCGGTGGCGTCGGCCGCGGCGGCGTGGGCATCGGCGAGCGCCGAGCGCCGGAAACCCTGCGGGGTCTGGACCGCCACGAGGCCCGCACGGTCGACGGGGGTGCCCTCGAGCGTGCGGAGCGAGTCGGTCACGGGAACGACCGGCACCGAGCCATCGGCCCCGTCGGCGAGGGCCTCGACGACGGCGGCCACGACGGCGTCGGGCACCAGCGGCCGGGCGGCGTCGTGGACGAGCACGTGGGTGGCGCTGTCGGGCAGCGCGGCGAGGCCGTTGCGGACCGACGCCGAGCGGGTCTCGCCACCCTCGACCGCAGCGGCCACCCCGGGCAGCGCACCGAGGTCGGCCACGAGGTCGCCGGTGGTCACCACGACCACGCCGACGGTGGCGGCGGCCATGGCGGCCACACTCCGCTCGACCACCCGGCGTCCGTCGAGCAGCTCCACCTGTTTCGGCCCCCCGAATCGGCGGCCCGACCCGGCGGCGACCACGATCGACCAGGTCTCCACGGGCGCGACCCTACCGGGCCCTCTCCCCCGGTCTCGGGGCCGGTGGGCGGGCTCGCCCATCGCGGCCCGAACCTGATGCCCACGTGACACCCGCCACGCCGTGGTCGGGTACGGTGCGCTGATGGTCGACATGACACACCTGCGGACCACCGAGCTGTTCCGTGACCTGAGTGACGACGACCTGGCCGAGCTCGCATCGGCCGGGGTGGCCCGGGATCTGAACCGGGGTGACGTGCTGTTCGGGGAGAACGACGAGCCGACCGAGCTCTACGTCGTCACCGGTGGCCGGATCGCGATGGTCAACCGCTCGATCGACGGCCGCGAGTCGGTCGTCGCGCTCATGGAGCCGGGCGACCTGTTCGGCGAGATGCCGCTGTTCGACGGCCAGCTCCGCTCGACCGACGCCCGGGCGCTCGAGCCCTCCTCGGTGGTGGCCGTGCCCTACGAGCCGCTGAAGGCGCTCTACGAGCGCAAGCCGAGCGAGTTGTGGCGTGTCGTCGAGCTCCTCTCGACCCGCCTCCGCGTGATGGACGGGGTCCTCGCCGACTCGGTGTTCCTCGACGTCACCGGGCGAACCGCCAAGCGTCTGCTCGAGATCGCCGGCGACGCCGACGACTTCTCGCTGCCCGTCACCCAGGAGGAGCTGGCCGGCATGGTCGGTGCGTCACGGGAACGGGTGAACAAGGCGATCGCCTCGTTCGTCCGGCTCGGCTGGCTCGAACAGCGCGAGCGCCGGTACCGCATCCTCAAGCGGGACCAGCTCGAGCTGCGAGCGCGCTGAGCGGCCCTCAACCCTGCTGGTAGCGCTCGAGGATCGTCGCTTCGGCGACCCGAGCGAGACCCTCCTTCACCGCGATCGCCCGAGCGGGGTCGACGCCGTCGAGTTTCGCGAGCTCATCGGGCGTGGCCCGCAGGAGTCGGCTGAGCGGGCCGGCCTGTTCCACGATCGACGCCACGACGGCGTCGGGCACGCGGGGCAGGCGCTGGAGAATGCGGTGACCACGGGGTTCGATGGCACCGTCGGGATCGTCCGAATCGGGCAACCCGATGGCCGTGGCCACGGCGACGTCGTCGAACAGTTCGTCGTCGTCGAGTGACCGCAGCGCCTGCTCCACCATCTCGCTGCCCTCGACGAGCAGCTCCGCCGAGGCGTAGTCGCTGAGCACGGCGCGATGGTCGCTGATGACGCCACCCACGAGTTCGTCGAGCTGGAGCCGGACGAGGCGACCGTCGGAGCCGAGCTCGACGAGGTTCCGGTCGAGCTCGTCGGCGATGCGGAGCACCATCTCGGTGCGCTGGAGCAGCTCGACGACGTCGCCGCGGGTGGCGAGATCCTCGACCTCCAGCGCCGACAGCGCGCGGGACACCTCGACCCAGCGGATGCGATACCGCTCGAGTGTGTGGAGGGCCTGATTCGAACGATCGAGCAGGCGGGAGACCGGTTCGAGCGGGCGCGACTGGTCGCCCACGTACACCTGGATGACCTTGCGCGACTCCGACACCGACACGACCGGGACGTTGAGTGATCGGGCGACCCGCTCGGCGGTGCGGTGACGGGTGCCCGTCTCGACCGTGGCGACGTTCGGATTGGGCACGAGGTGCACGTTGGCCCGGGCGATCCGGGACCCGTCGGCGGCGAGGATGATCGCGCCGTCCATCTTGGCCAGCTCGGCCATGCGCTGGGGGGTGAACGCGGCGTCGAGCAGGAACCCGCCCGAGCAGATGTTGAGCACCTCGGGGCCGTCGCCGATGACGATCAGGCCACCACGCCCCGACTGGAGGATCCGGTTGATTCCTTCCCGGAGCGGCGAGCCGGGAGCCACCTGCGCGAGAGCGGCGAGCAGTGCACGATCGCGGCGGGGTTCCACTGCCCCATCGTAGACCGAGTGGCGGACCCGACCCGGATTGGTCAGGCCGTCGCGTCCGCAGGGAGGAACCACCGCAACGCCGTGCCGAGATCGTCGACCCGGATGAGCCGGAGACCCGTCGGGCCGTCGGGGGTGGAGGCCGGCACGATGGCGGTGCGGAATCCGCACCGGAAGGCCTCGTGCAACCGCTGCACCGGCGCCGGCACACCCCGGACCTCGCCGGTGAGGCCGAGCTCGCCGAACACGATCACCTCGGGAGGGATCCCGGCACCGTGGATCGACGAGGCGAGGGCGACCGCGAGGCCGAGGTCGGCGCCCGGGTCCTGCAGACGGACACCACCGGCCACCGAGGCGAACAGGCTCTGCTGGCCGATCGCGACCGCGGTGTGGGCCCCCAGCACGGCGGTCACGAGATCGAGCCGGCCGCTGTCGAGCGAACGAACCGATCGGGTCGGCCCGGCGGTGGGTGCGGTGACGAGCGCCTGGAGCTCCACCACGAGCGATCGACGGCCGTCGACGATGGGCACGGCGACCGAACCGGGCGCGCCGGCGCGCCGGTCGGCCAGGAAGCGGGCCGACGCATCGGGCACACCGACGAGGCCTTCGGAGGCCATCTCGAACAGGCCCACCTCGGAGGTGGGGCCGAAGCGGTGCTTGAGGGCCCGGAGGAAGCGCAGCGTGCCGGAGCGGTCTCCCTCGACCGAGAGCACGGTGTCGACGACGTGCTCGAGCACCCGCGGGCCGGCCATCGCCCCGTCCTTCGTGACGTGGCCGATGGCGAGCACCGACACGGCATGACGCTTGGCGGCACCGACGAGGGCGCCGGTGCAGGCCCGCAGCTGGGACAAGGCGCCGGCGGCGCCGTCGACCCCCGACGTGCTCAGCGACTGCAACGAATCGACGACGACGATCTGGGGACGGGTCTCGGCGACGAGGGCGGCCACCGCGTCGACATCGGTGTCGGTCACGACGAGCAACGACGGCGGCACGGGACCGAGACGGCGGGCTCGCGACGCCACCTGCTCAGGGGCCTCCTCCCCGGCCACGTACAGCACGGTGGCGCCCGACGACGCCACCCGACAGGCGGCCTGGAGTGCGAGCGTCGACTTGCCGATGCCGGGTTCGCCGGCGAGCAGGGTCACCGAGCCCGGCACGACACCGCCGGCCAACACCCGATCCAGTTCGTCGATGCCGAGCGGGCTCGGGATCGAGGCCTCGGTCTCGAACGAGGACAGTGGCTGGGCGGCCGCGGAGGCGACCGGGCGGCCCTCCGCGGCGATGACCTCGACGGTCCCCCACTCGCCACACCCGGCACACCGACCCGTCCACTGGGCGGTGGTGGATCCACACGAGGTGCAGCGATGGGTCGTCCGCGATCGGGCCATGGACCGACCCTACGGACTCGGAGTGACAACGAACACCTGTTCGGGCGAGTTCAGGCCTCGTCGGGTCCGAAGCCGCGCAGGATCGAGTGCTCCCGGCGCTCCTCGTCGGTGCCGTCGGGGGCGAACCAGGCGGTCCGGTACCCGAGTGCACGCGCCTCGTCGAGGATGTCGAGGTCGTCGTCGATGACGAGGATCGAGCCCGCCGGTTCACCCGTCATCCGACGCAGCACCTCGAAGATCGGACCGTCGGGCTTCCGGATGCCCACCGCACCCGAGACGATCCACGGGTCGATGAGTCCCTCCAGGCTGTGACGTCGTCGCAGCGCCGTGGCCCAGGTCGTGCCGTCGTTGGTCACACACGCCACCCGGACGTCGCGGTCACGCAGGGCCCGCAGGAAGCGGACGACACCCGGCGTGAGCTGGTGGCGGGCCACGTAGGCCGCGTCGAGCTCGGCGGGTTCACCCTCCACCCCGATCGAGCGCCAGAACTCGGTGGTGGTGAGACGGCCGAGCGAGACCGAACGCGAGCGGGTCCAGATCTCGGCATCACTCGCCGTCGAGCCCATCTCGCGGGCGAACGGGATGAGCACGCGGTGCACGTCGTCGCCTTCGCGGTAGAGCACCCCCATGCCGTCGATGGCCACCACCGTCGGCGACTCCGACCCGGGCGCCACGGGATCCGGTTCGACATCGGGCTCGGGCTCGACGGGTGCGGCGGTCACCGGCGTCGGCCGGGTCCGGGCCCGCGATCGACGGCGGCGTTCCGGACGGAGGACCCGCAGGAGCTGGCCGAAGAGGACGAGCACGAACAACACGGCGGCCACGGCGGCCACACCACGGAGCACGAGCGGGGCGACCTGACGGGTGGTCGAGGTGGCCGACGTCTCGATCACCCGGGAGCGGTCGAGTCGGGTCGACCAGCGCACGATCTGTTCGTCGGAGGTGTCGACGACACCGTCCGAGCCGGGCACGATCTCACCGGGCAGACGCACGGCGAACTCGACGTCGACCGTCTCGGCCGCCGCACCGAGACGGGCGGCGAGATCGACCGCGGGCACCCCGAGGGTGGCGTCGAGATCGGGGTCGCCGAGGGCGGAGAGACCACCCGACGGGTCGAGGACGCCGTCGACCGTGTAGTCGACCCGGGCGAACGAGGTGGTCCGGGTCAGTTCGAAGTCGCGGAAGATGCCCTCGTCGCCGGTGAGGTCGGCCATGACCTCACCGAACTGCTCCGGCGTGCCGAAGCGCTTCGACCCCGACACGAGCGTGCCACCGTCGTCCAGCGGGGCGGGCGGCTCGATCTGCCAGCCGGCCCGGGACAGATCGTCGAGCACGATGCCGGCGTCGTCGAGGTCGGCGAGGGCGTCGGTCGCCTCGGCGTCGAGCACCACGTCGACCTGCACCACACCGGAGCCCTCGGGCTCGACGGTGGCGGTCACCTCGGCGTCGACATCGCACGCGGCGAGCCCCGCCATCGCCACGAGAGCGACGAGGAGTCTTCGGAGACGAGGAGCCCGACGCATCGGCGCAGACCCTACACAGCCACCCGCGCGTGTGGTCGCCCACCACCTCCCCCGCACGGCCGGGTTCCCCGGACGCGACGAGGCCGGCCCCGCAGGACCGGCCTCGTCGAGTTCGATGGTGGGACGTCAGCCCCGTCGGGTCACTCCCCGCCGGCCTCGGCCAGCTCGGGGGTCGCCGGGGGCTCGAAACCCTCGTGCGGCGTGAACGACAGCTTCTGGTCGCCGTCCTCGGTCTCGACGACGTCGACGACGATGATCTGACCGGCGCGGAACTCCTTGTAGAGGAGCTTCTCCGACAGTTCGTCTTCGATCATGCGCTGGATCGCACGACGCAGCGGACGAGCACCGAGCGTCGGGTCGTAGCCCCGATCGCCGAGGAAGTGCTTGGCCTCAGTCGTCAGTTCCAGGCCGATGCCCTGGCCCTCGAGCTGGACCGAGGTACGAGCGATCATCAGGTCGACGATCGTGGTCACCTCTTCCTTCGAGAGCTCGTGGAACACGATGATCTCGTCGATGCGGTTCAGGAACTCGGGCCGGAAGTGCGCCTTGAGGGCGTCGTTGACCTTCTCCTTCATCCGCTCGTAGGAGACCGCCTCGTCCTGCTTGGCGAAGCCCAGCTGGGCCTTGCGCAGATCCTGGGTGCCCAGGTTCGAGGTCATGATCAGCACGGTGTTG
>JAHDBV010000121.1 GCA_020630195.1 Acidimicrobiales bacterium | reverse complement strand
TCAGTTCTTCGGCAGCTCCGAGAACGGGGTGTCCTTGGCCGGGCCGGGCTCACGGGGCAGACCGAGGCCGCGCTCGCCGATGATGTTGCGCTGCACCTCGTCGGTGCCGCCGTAGATGGCGGGGCCGGGCGAGAACATGATGATCTCCTGCACCGCGGCAGCGAAGTCGCCCTGCGACGACAGCGTCGCCTCCATGCCGAGCACCGACGCACCGAGCTCACGGGCCGAGCGGTAGAGGTCGCTCATCATCAGCTTGGAGATGTTGGGGCTCGCCATGCTGGCGCCCTTGGTCCGACCACGCATCGCCGTCAGGCGATTGACCTCGGCGAGGACCCAGAACTTGGTGAACTCGTCCCGCACGACCGGGTCGTCCATACGACCGTTCTCCCGGGCGACCTCGGCAAGACGCCCCCAGTACTGCAGGTTCGGCGCCGGCACCCCCGACTCACTCCGACGGCCGGCGGAGACGATGTCGCCGGCCCGCTTGTCGAGGTTGCCGATGATCGTGCCGGGGTTGGTGCTGGCGAGCGGCACCGGGTTGGCGCCGAGCGACATGCGTTCGAACATCAGGGTGTCGTTGGCCACCCGCCAACCACCACCGTTCTCACCGATGAGGTCGTCTGCGGCCACACGGCAGTCGTCGAGGAACACCTCGTTGAAGATCGCCCGGCCGGTCATCTCGGTGAGCGGACGCACGTCGACGCCGTCCTGGGCCATGTCGAAGGCGAAGTAGGAGATGCCCCGGTGCTTCGGCGCATGCGGATCGGTACGGGCGATCAGCATGCCCTTGTTGGCGATCTGGCCACCGGAGGTCCACACCTTCTGGCCGTTGACCACGAACTCCTCACCGTCGGCCACGGCCGAGGTCTGGAGGCTGGCGAGGTCGGAGCCGGCGTTGGGCTCGGAGAAGAGCTGGCACCACGCCTCGGTGCCGTTGAGGATCGGCTTGACGTGCCGTTCGATCTGCTCGGGTGTGCCGTTGGCGGCGATCGTCGGGGCGGCGAGCATCATGCCGAGGCCAGTGGGCGGGCCCATCGCATCGGCGTTCTTGATGGCCGTGCGGACGGCGGTGTTCTCGGCCCGGTTGTAGCCCCGGCCACCGGCGGCTTCGGGGAGGGTCGGATGGCTGTAGCCGGCGTCGGCCAGGCGCTGCCACCACTCCCCCACGGTCAGGTCGGGATCCCAGTTCTCCTTGACCCAGAGTTCGGCATCGGCGGCGACATCACTCATGTCGCCGATCGTAGATCGTTGCCGCAGACAGAGGAATTTCTGCGAGAACTCGGACGTCAATCGAACGTTTGTTCGACCACCTCGCTATGCTGGGGCCATGAGGTTGGTGGATCGACTCGACGCCCTGCGGGGGCTCGTGACGTCCACCGACCCGCGTGGGGCATCGCCCGACGAGCGACGTGTCGTCGTTCGGGCCGTACGAGAACTCGAGCGGTCGCTGGCGGGGTACCTGACCGAGCTGGCGGCGGCCGATGTCGACGACGAGCGATCGGGCTCCGGCTCCGACCTGCTCCTCGGGGCCGGCGACTGCTCGGGCCGTGACGCCCGGATGCAGGCGAAACGGGTCGAGACGGCGGCCGCTCTGCCCTCCATCGGGCGGGCTCATCACGCCGGAGAGATTCCCCCGGCGTCGATCGACGCACTCGGCAACGTCCTCGGGAACCTGCCCGACGAGGTCGCCGCACGGTTCTCCACGCACGAAGCCGAACTCGCCGATGCCGCTCGGCGCCTCCCGGTCGACACGTTCGCCCGCCGTGCCCGCGACCTCGCTCGATCGCTGCAGACCGACGAGGAGCTGAACACCGAGCTCGCCGCCAAGGTGGAGGCATCCCGGCTCGACCAGTGGGTCGATCGGGTGACCGGCATGGGCATCACGAAGCTGACGCTCGATCCGATCCGACACGAGGAGCTGGCCACCCGGATCCGCTCCCAGCTCGACCGCCTGGTGGTCGAGGAGAAGAGGACACGGTCGGCCACCACCGAGGCCGATGCGCTCCTCGCGCTGCTGGCGGAGCCATCCGCGTCGACGCCGGGAGTCCGACCACAGATCAACGTCGTCGTCGACGCGGCGACCATCACATCCGGCCGCCACAACGAGACCGTCTGCGAGACGGTCGACGGGGTCCCGGTGCCGCCCTCCACCCTCGATCGTTACCTCTGCGACGCCGACCTCAACGCCCTGCTCCGCATGCCCGACGGTTCGATCGACAAGATCTCCGCCACGAAGCGTGTGGCCACAGCGGCCCAGCGCAAACTGCTCGCCGGCCGGTTCTCGACCTGTGCCCATCGGGGATGTGACGTGGCGTTCACCCGCTGCCAGATCCACCACCTGGCCGAGTGGGACGGATCGAACACCACGCTCGACAACCTCCGGCCCTTGTGCGGACGCCACCATCACGACGTGCACGATCGGGGCTGGAGCCATGTGCTCCATCCCGACGGAACGCTCTCGACGGTCCGCCCCGACGGCGTCGAAGCCGGCAGGGAACCACCCGACCGCGATCGAAGATCCGACCGATTCGAACTGGCCGCCTGATGCCAACGACCGAGCGTTCAGCCGCCGCGGTGCTTGAAGCTGTCCCGACGGAAGCTGTAGAGCGCGTCGGGGTCGACGGCGACGTCGATCACCGCGGGCTTGCCGCAGGCGAGCGCGGCCTCCAGCGCCTCGCCGACCTCAGCGGTCGTGCCGGCCCGGAACCCGGCCCCGCCGTACAGCTCGGCGATCTTGTCGAACGGCGGCGAGGAGACGTCGGCGCCGATGTAGCGGCCGTCGAAGAAGTCGCGCTGGTAGGCCTTCTCGGCGCCCCAGCACTGGTTGTTCATCACCACGGTGACGGTGTTGATCCCGTGATCGACGGCGGTCGACAACTCCGACAGGGTCATGCCGAACCCACCGTCACCCATCAGCGAGATCACCGGTCGTTCGGGCATGGCCAGCTTCACGCCGAGCCCGGCGGCGAAGGAGAACCCGACGAGGCCGAAGTCGAGCGGCGTGAAGAGGCTCTTGGGGTGCTCGTAGACCAGGGCGTCGGTGGCCTGGAGGCACATCGTGCCGGCATCCATCGTGATGGCCGCGTCGGCCGGGATCGCGCTGCGGAGCGCCTTGAACAGGCCCGACGGCTGGAGCGGCGACGTCTCGACGGCCGCAGCATCGCGTTCGGCCAGGAACGTCGCCCGCTCGGTCTGGAACTCCGACATCCAGCGGTCGGCCTCGGCACGTGCGGCGCGGCCCTCGCAGGCGTCGCGGAGCTGGCGGGCGACCGTCGGCGCGTCGCCCCAGATCCCGAGCTCGATGTCGAAGAACCGGCCGATCGCGGTCGGCTCGATCTCGACGTGGATGATCTTCGCCTCGGGGTTGAGGTTGTCGTGGGTGTAGAAGGTCGAGTTGAACCCCAGCCGGGTGCCGAGGGCGAGGATCACGTCGGCCTCCCGCACGAGGCGGGACGCCACCGGGTTGCCCCGGGGGCCCATCTGGCCGGCGTTGCGGGGATGCGACGCCGGGATGGCGTCGCCATGGCCGGGCGAGGTGGCCACCGGGCAACCGAGCGTGTCGGCGAGGGCGAGCACGGCGTCGTGGCCCTCGGTGTCCTTCGTACCGCCACCGGTGACGATCACGGGCCGCTCGGCGCCGAGCAGCAGCGCGGCGGCATCGGCGATCAGCGCCGGGTCGCCGGCGGGCACCGATCGGTTCCGGTAGCGCTCGGGCATCCGGGCCGCCGTCATCGGGGTCTGGGCGGCGAGCACGTCGCGGGGCAGGTTCACCTGCACCGGGCCCTTTCGTGGGCTCTCGGCGACGCGGAACGCCTCCCGCATGATCTCGGCCACCCGGTCGGCCGAGGGCACGGTCCAGGTCTTCTTGGTGATGGAGGTGAACAGCGCCTGCTGGTCGACCTCCTGGAACGCATCCCGGTAGACGTGGCCCGACGCCAACGACCCGGCGATCGACACCACCGGCGAGTAGGCGGCCTTGGCCTGGGCGAGGCCGGTGACGAGGTTGGTGGCACCCGGCCCGTTCTGGCCGGCCAGGATCACCCCGGCCCGCCCGGATGCCCGGGCGAACCCGTCGGCCATGTGGGTGCCGGTCCGCTCGTCGTGCACGCCGACGAAGTGGACCTCCTCGGCGTCGTAGAGCGCGTCGAACATCTCCATCGTCGCCGAGCCGATGAGGCCGAACACGTGGCTCACACCTTCGTCACGAAGCGCGGCGACGGCGGCCTGACCGCCGGAATGGGTCTCGGTCATGAGTGGTCCTCGGAGTCGGAGTTGCGACCCGCGTCGAGCGAGTCGAGGAAGTCGATCACGGGGCCGCAGAACGCGGCGGGGTCCTCGAGCAGGCCGAGGTGTTGGCGGTCGGGCACGATCACGCAGTCGCAGTCGTCGAGCTGACGGGCGATCGCCGCGGCCATCGCCGGGGTCGATCCGGTGTCGTTCGCCGAGGTCATCACGAACGACGGCACGTCGAACCGGAGCGACGGATCGGTGAGTTCGACCACACCATTGGCGAGGATCCAGGCCGCGTCGGCGTAGCCGAGCGGGTCGACGCCATGACGCCACCGGGTCACGTCGCCGATCACGTCGGGGCGAGCCTCGATGAACCCGGGCGTGAACCAGCGGCGGATCGCGGCATCGAGGGTGGCGAGTGGATCACCGGTGCGCACGGCGGCGGCCCGCTCCTCCACCGCTACCTGGGCCTCCGGGCCCCGGTCGTGCGGGGAGTTCAGCACCGCGATCGATGCGACCCGGTCCGGCGCGTCGAGGACCACCCGGCGGTTGATCATGCCGCCGATCGAGAACCCGACGAGATGGGCCCGTTCGGCGCCGACCTCGTCGAGCACGGCGACCACCTGGGCGGCGAGGTCGGCGAGGGTCAACGGCGCATCACCTCGGGTGACCGACGCCGACTCGCCGTGGCCGACGAGGTCGTAGGTGATGGTGTGCCGGTCGGCGAAGAACCCGAGCGAGGTGTCCCACAGGTCCTGGGCGAGCCCGAGGCCGTGGATCAGGACCACGACGGCCTCGCCCGGTTCGGGGTCGGGTCCGTGACGACGGAACGCGGTCCCGTCCGGCGTCCGGCCGGGTCGGGGGTCGCCGGCTCGTCGGCCGCCGGGCCCCGTGTGGGCGCCGTCAGACACCGGCGGGGTTGTCGACATCGCCACCCATCTCTTCGAGGTCCTGGTAGCGGTTGCCGATCCGGTGATGCGGGTTGCCGCCGATCGAGGCGCCGAGCCCGACGATGATCTCGTCCTCGGCGGGGGCGTCGGGCACCGTCACGTGGATGGTCTGGTAATGCGACCGCTGACCGCCGTCGTCTTTGTGCATCAGCGGGATCATGATCGGACAGCCCGCCGCTCCACGGGTGTTCGTGAAGGCGAGGTAGGTCTTCGCGTTCACCGCTTCGCGGTACTGGTTGCCGAACCAGAGGGTGTGGGTGAGCGCCTGGGCGTGCTCCACCTCACCACCCATGCCCGTGACCGAGACCTTCCCGTAGCCCTCGACCGCCGTCGTCTCGGGCGTCGCACCGTCCGGGCCGTCGGCCTCGGCGAGGATCATGCCGGTGAGGAGCTTGCCGAGCACGGGAGCGTGTGAGCGGATCTCGGGTCGCAGGTTCTCGACGAAGCCACGACCGAACCAGGGGTTCCGGATCACGGCGAGGGCGGTGATCAGCTTGGTCGGGGTCTCGAGTGGGGTGCCGCCCTCCTCCATCGTCGTCTGGACGATCGTGAGGGTGCGGCGGATGACGGGAGCGTCGGACACGTGGGGTTCCTTCCGGCGATGCGGTTCAGGCGTGCTGGGTCGATGGGGTGGCGCCGGCGGTGGCCGGCGTCGGGGCGAATCGGGGCATGACCTCGTCGATGAACAACTCGAGCGAGCGGCGCTGTGCCGCCATGTCGAGGCCCATGGAGGCGTAGTAGATGAAGCTGTCGACGCCGATCGTCTCGTAGCGGCGGATCTTGTCGACGACGGTGGCCGGCGAGCCGAACACGAGGTTCTCCTCGAGCATCGTCGGATCGACCCGGACGTTGCCCTCGAGCTCGTCGAAGGAGAGCCGCTGCGGGAACCCGTTGCGGACGTCGCCCTTCTTCAACATCAGGTTGCCGAACATGCCGAGCACGTTGCGGATGGCGTCCATGGCCGCCGCCCGGTCGGTGTCGTTGTCGTAGACGGCGGTGTGGCGCATCATCGCGAACCGTCCCGGCCAGTCCGGGTTGTGGTGCGCGATCGCGTCGTCGAGCTGGCTGCGGTACTTCTCCGCCTCGGAGAACGGCAGCGTCAGCGGCCAGGACATCACGTGGCAGTCGTTGGCCACCGCATGGTCGAACGTCGACGACGAACGGGCGGCCATCCAGAACGGCACGTCCGCCTGGACGGGCTTCGGGCACGACGTCGAGGTGGGGAACGACCAGAAGTCCCCGTCGTGTTCGACGTCCCCCGCCCACAGCGCCTTGATCAGCGGGAGCATCTCCCGCATGTAGAGATGGCCGTCGTCGCGTGCCAGGCCGGGGTGCATTCGGTCGAACTCGCGCTGGTACGCGCCGGAACCGAGCCCGAGTTCGAGCCGACCGTTCGACAACACGTCGACGAGGGCGGCCTCGCCGGCGAGGCGGATCGGATGCCAGTAGGCCGAGTTGGCCACACCACAACCGAGCCGGATGTGTTCGGTGTGATCGGCCCACCACGTCATGAGGTGGAACGGGTTGGGAGCGATCGTCATCTCGAGCGCGTGGTGCTCGGCGGCCCAGACCACCTCGAAGCCCGCGGCGTCGGCGAGTTGCACCATGGCCAGCGTGTGGTCCCGGACCTCCCGGATGTCGGTCGAGGCGTCCATGCGCTCGAGGTTGATCGCGAGGTGGAACTTCATCGTGTGCTCCTTCCGGTCGGGGTCGGGTCGGTGCCGCTCAACGCGGGACGAAGGGGTTGGCGATCGGGGCGTCGGAGGTGTTGATCCACACCGTCTTCGGGCGGGTGTAGTCCCGCATCGCCTGGAGGCCGGCTTCACGGCCGTAGCCCGAGCCCTTCACCCCGCCGAACTCGGCGATCGGCGAGATCACCCGGTAGGTGTTGACCCAGACGATCCCGGCCCGGAGCCCTCGGGACATCCGGTGCTGGCGGGCGCCGTTGGCGGTGAACACCCCGGCAGCCAGTCCGTGCTCGGTGTCGTTCGCGAGCGCCAGGGCCTCGTCTTCGGTGTCGAACCGCTGCACCGCCACGACCGGGCCGAACAGCTCGGTGTCGACGATGTCGAGGTCCTGACTCGGGCACTCCACGATCGTCGGGCGGTAGTACCAGCCCTCGAGACCGTCGGGACGGGAGCCACCGGTGCGGACCGTGGCGCCCTGTTCGACCGCACGAGCCACCTGGGCCTCGATGTGGTCGAGCTGCCCGAGGGTGCACAGTGGCCCCATCTGCGTGCCGTCGTCGGCCGGGTCGCCGATCGTGATCGATTCGGCCAGGGCGGTGAGCTTCTCGAGGAACTCGTCCGCGATGCCCCGCTGGAGGTAGAGGCGGCTCCCGGCGACACAGCTCTGGCCGGCGGCGGCGAAGATGCCGGCCGCCGAGGCGTTGACGGCCGAGTCGATCCCTCCCGGGGTGTCGGCGACATCGTCGAAGACGACGAACGGCGACTTGCCACCGAGCTCGAGCGAGACCTGGGCGAAGTTCTCCGCCGAGTTGCGCACCACGTGCCCGGCAGCGACGGGGCCACCGGTGAAGGCGATCTTCGCGACCAACGGGTGCGCCGTGAGGGCCCGGCCACACACGTCGCCGTGACCGGTGAGGATGTTGACGACACCATCGGGGATGCCGGCTTCGGCGATCAGGCGACCGAAGGCGAGCAGTGGTTCGGAGGCGTGCTCCGAGGCCTTGAGCACGATGGCGTTGCCGGCGGCCAGGGCGGGGGCGACCTTCGTCGCGGTGAGGAACATCTGGGAGTTCCACGGGATGACGGCGGCGACCACACCCACCGGTTCGCGGTCGGTGAAGACGAACAGGTCGGGCTTGTCGACCGGCAGCGTCTCCCCGGAGATCTTGTCGGCGGCGCCGGCGAAGAAGTGGAAGTACTCGGCGATGTAGGTGGCCTGCCAGCGGGTCTCGGCGAGGAGTTTGCCGGTGTCGGCGGTCTCGATCCGGCCGAGCTCTTCGGAGGCCTCGGCCATGAGGTCGCCGAGGCGTCGGAGGTGCCTTCCCCGTTCGGTGGGGGTCATGCGGCTCCACGGGCCCTCGGTCATGGCCCGGTGGGCGGCCCGCACGGCCCGGTCGACGTCGGCCTCGGTCGCCTCGGGGGTGAGCGCACGCGGCCGGGCGGTCATCGGATCGAGGCTCGCGAACTCGGCCCCGTCCGAGGCGGCGACCCACTCGCCGTCGATGAGCATCTGTTGCGACGGGAGTGCCGCGCCGCCGGTCGGTCGATCTGTGACATCGGTCATCGACAGCGATCGTAGGAAGGCGACGAGCTTCGGAAAAGCGAATGTTTCTGGACATCAGCTTCGGGATTTCCGAAGCTTGGTGGATGTCGTCGCATCACGCCGCCGTCCGATGAACCTCGAGCTGCTGTCCACCTTCCTCGCCGTGCTCGACGCCGGCACGCTCGGGCGGGCCGCCGATCGGCTGCACGTGTCACCGTCCACCGTCACGACCCGGATCCAGCTCCTCGAGGCGGAGCTCGGCCAGATGTTGCTCGTCCGTGATCGCAGCGGCGTCACCCCGACCGCCGCCGGCACCCGCCTCGTCCGCCACGCCGAGACGATGGTCGGGTTGTGGGAGCAGCTCCGTTCCGAGGCCCGGCTCGCCCCGATGATCTCCGCCGCGGTGCACCTCGGCTGCCACCCCGATCTGTGGCCGGGATTCGGCCAACCGCTGTTCGACCGGATCCGTGTCGAGCATCCCGACACGGCCGTGTCGATCTCGATCGCCGACGGGCCGACCCTGCTGGAGCGCCTCGAACGGGGCACCGTCGATGCGATCGTCACACCCGAGGCCCATCGGGGTGAGCTCGAGATCGTCCCCCTCGGCTCCGACGAGCTGATCGTGGTCGCGACGACACCCGACACGCCGACGGCCTTCGACCCCGGGTACGTGTACGTCGACGCCGGCGCCGAGTTCGGCCGCTGGCACGCCGCCACCTACGCCCATGCGGCGGTGGCCCGGCTCGGGTTCGACCGTGCCGATCTCGCCGTCGCCCACATCCTCGCGAACGGTGGCTCGACCTACGCACCCCGATCGCTCGTCACCCCGCATCTCGACGCCGGCTCGCTCCACGCACTCGACGCACCGGCGTGGCCGGTCACGGCTCGCCTCGCGGCGGACACCACGGCGGCCGGCGACTGGCCCTGGTGGCCGAGGGCCGACGCGAACCCCGCCTGACGGTCATCCCGTCCGTGCCAGACTCGACCCATGTCGGCCGACCCGATGCGCCTCGTCCCACCGGCGATCCCACCCGGTGCACTCGCCGGCGGACCCCAGCCGACGTTCACGCTGGACGGCGCACGCCTCCGTCCGTTCCGTGCCGACGACGCCGACCGTGTGGTCGAGGCGTTCGCCGACGAGCGGATCCAGTACTTCCACTCCCGGCAGCTCGATCACACCCAGGCCGCCGCCTGGATCGCCACGAACAACGAGATGTGGGCGGCCGAGCAATCGGTGACCTGGGCGATCGCCGACTCGACCGACGACCGCATGCTCGGCCGGGTCTCGCTGCACCTCCAGCCCGCCCACGGTGTGGCCGAGGTCGCCTACTGGATGCTTCCCGAGGGCCGTGGGCGCAGCCTCGTCACGTCGTCGGTCCGGCTCGTGGTCGACTGGGCCCACGGCGTGGGATTCCACCGCATCGAGCTCGAACACCATCCCGACAACGAGCCGAGCCGTCGGGTCGCCGACGCGTGCGGCTTCTCCTTCGAGGGCATCCGACGCCGAGCACATCGTCTCGTCGACGGCGACCACGACGCCTGGCTGTGGAGCCACCTCGCCGGCGAGCCGCTCACCCGAGGCGACTGATCTCGCCGGAGCCCGCGACGAACACGCCGTACGACGGGAACGGACTCCCCGACCGGCCGGATCGGCGCCGAGCCACGACGGGCCCGGGCCGGATCAGAGGTACTGGCCGGTGGCGACCTGTTCGATCGAACGGCCACCTTCGGCGTCGCCACCCATGCCGCCACCCACGAGGGTGCGGACATAGACGATGCGCTCGCCCTTCTTGCCCGAGATCTTCGCCCAGTCGTCCGGGTTGGTCGTGTTGGGC
>JAHDBV010000120.1 GCA_020630195.1 Acidimicrobiales bacterium | reverse complement strand
TGACCTCGTCGAAGCCGGTCCGGACGAACGTGACCTGATCGGCGGTGAAGCCGAGCTCCTCGGCGAGGGCGAACACGAGCGCACCCTCGAAGCCGGTCCCGGTCGAGGGATCGTCGAAGTCGTCGTCGCCCGCACCCATCCAGGGCGGGAAGACGGTCTCGCCGGTGGCGACGGTCAGCTGACCCTCGGTCACCACGGGCGGGGCGTCGCAGTCGACGTCACCGCCGGCTTCCTCGGCGGCGTCGCTCCCGCACGCGGCGGCGATGAGCCCGGCGGCGGCGACGATCGTGAACAGTCGTTTCTTCATGGGATTGCCTCCTCGGTCGGGAGGCTAGGTCGAACGATGTCGACGGGTGCCCATCGAGACAGGCGCCACATCGCACCTCGGGGCGAGCCGGCGGCGAGGCTCGCCGATCAGCCGACGGTGTAGCCGACCGTGGTGAACCGTCGCCGGAAGGCGGAGACCTCGGCGGCGACCGTCGCCGGATCGTCCTGGAGCGCCGCAGCGATCAGCGACGCGAGTGGGCCCATGTCGGCCTGCCGGGCGCCCCACCGCACGAGCTCGTTCGTGCCCAGCCGCACCCCGGCGTCGCCGCCGCTCGGCAGCCCGATGGCCGACGCGAGCAGATTGGCCCGGCGGAGTCGGAGCGCCACCTCGGCACCCCCACCGAGAGCCGTCGCATCGAGCGCGAACGCGTGCGACTCGGTGGCCACGCCGTCGGCGAGGTGCACGGGAACGCCGAGTGACATCAGTGCGTCCGCGAGGGTCGAGGCGCAGGCGACCATCTCGGCGGCGAAGGCCTGCCCGTGCACCAGCCAGTCGTTGAGGGTGTGGGCGAGGGCAGCGGTCTTGCCGACGTCGAAGTTGGCGGTCAGGCCGGGGAACGCGATCGCCTCGAGCCGTTCGGCCAGCGACGCCGAGTCGGTGAGCACGAGGCCGGCGGTGGGGCCGGCGAGCGACTTGTAGGTGCTCATCGTCATCAGATGGGCACCCGCGGCGAGCGGGTCGGGCCAGGCACCGCCGGCGATCGGGCCGGACAGGTGGGCGGCGTCGAACATGAGCGTCGCCCCGGCGGCGTCGGCGACGTCGCGGAGACCGGCCACGTCGTGATGGCGGAGGTTCAGGCTCGACCCGATCGTGATGAGCGTCGCTCCGACCCGGTCGGCGAGCTCGGCCACCCCGGCGACGTCGACGGTGTAGCGCTCGGGGTCGATCGGGGCCTCGTGGATCTCGAGGCCGTAGAGGCCGGCCGCCCCGGGATCGTGATGGGTGACGTGGCCGGCGATGGCGCCCGGCGGCACGATCACGGCGTCGCCCGGCCGTGTCGTCGCCATGAACGCCATGAGGTTCGCGATGGCGCCCGAGGGCACACGGAACTCGACGTGGGATGCCCCGAACAACGTCGACGCGAGATGGGCCGCGATCATCTCGATCTGTTCGATGGCTTCGAGCCCCATCTCGTACTTCGCCCCCGGATAGCCGAGCGACGTGCGCGGCCCGAGCCCGCTCGACAGGGCGGCCGCAGCCCGCGGGTTGAGCGTGTTGCTGGCCGGGTTGAGATTCACGCACTCGAGCTCGTGGGTGCGGTCGTTGGCCGAGGTCAACTCGTCGATCCGGGCCGCCAGGCCGCTCGGGGAGAGCTCACCGATCACCGACGCCGACTCGTCGAGCATCGCCTCCGAAACATCCGGAATCCAGGGACGACGGGCGAGGGAGCGGTTCATGGCGCCATCATGACGATGGGGGCGCCATGACGGCAACGACCCAATTCCTCGGATTCGAGGCCTAGCTAGGCTTGGTCTCGTGCTCGACCCATCACCGCCGTCCGGCCCGTCGCTGGTGGCGCTGCGGGCGTTCGAAGCCGCAGCGAGATGCGGCAGCTTCAGCCGAGCAGCGGACGAACTGCACGTCACGGCGGCTGCGGTCGCCCAACACGTGAAGTCGCTCGAGGCCTGGGCCCAGCAGCCCCTGTTCGATCGCACGGCACGCGGCGTCAGCCTGAACGACGCGGGCGTCCGGGCCCGCCCGGCGCTGACCGACGCCTTCCGTCGGCTCGACGTCGCCGCCGGACGGCTCCGCGAGGGCAACCCCCGTCGCCGAACGGTTCGGATCGCCGCACTGCCGGCGGTCGCCGAGTTGTGGATCACCCCACGATTGGCGGAGCTGCCGGCGGCCCTCGACGGCCACGATCTGACGGTGCATGCTCTCGACAGGAAGCCCGACCTGCACCGCGAAGGGTTCGACGTGACCGCCTACTTCGCCCCGACCGCCGGCGCCGGGGCGAGCGACGAACTCGTGCTCGTCGCCGCACCCGCCGTGGCGGCGGACCTCATCACGGTCGAGGACCTCTCCCGGACCGCCCGCCTGGTCGACCGGGCATGGGACGACGATTGGCATCGATGGCTCGGCGCCGATCACCTCCCGACCTCCGGCCGGGTGATCGAGGTGACGCTGTTCTCGATGGCCGTCGCCGCCGCGGTCGCGGGGCACGGTGCGGCGGTCGGGCGACGATCGTTGCTCAGCGACCATCTCCACCACGGCACCCTCGTCGAGCCGTTCGAACGACGGGTGGCGACCGGCGACCGCCTCACGATCGAGCGGCGCGACGACCCGGAATCCGATGCGTGCGGCTCCTGGCTGACTCCCTGAGCGCGTGGCGACGTTGGCCGCACTCGTCGGCCTCGCGCTCGCGGCCGATCTGCTCAGTGCCCGGATGCGGGCCGATCTGCGCTGACGGCCGGGGCGAAGTGTCGCCGGATCGTCCGGTGCCACTTGTTCGACGGCAGTGACGGGTCGAGCACCGCGAGGCCGGTGCCGAACTTGCTGATCTTCGACGGCCGGATGCCGTGGCTCCACAACGTCCGGTCCATCGCGCTCGGCCGACCCGACGACTTGGTCTCGATCACGAACCGGTCCACGAGCCCACACCCGGGGCCACCGGGGCGGCAGACGTGGAGGTCGGCGTCGATGGTGACCCGGGCGACGTCGTCGGGATCGAGCAGGGTCGTGCGGTGGTACGAGGTGACGAGTTCGGGGCGGAGCTCGGCCGCGAGGCCGGCGCCGCCCAGGAGCTCGTCGACGAAGCGGACGGCGTCCGGGTCGAGCTGGTCGGCGGGAGCGTCGAGATGGGGTCGGCGGGTCTTGACGGTCGTGCCCCGCCGGTCGCGGCGTTTGACCTCGAGCATCACCTCACCCGAGTCGACGTAGATCCGGGTGCGGACCTTGAACCGGTGGGGACGGCTGCGGGCCGCTCCGTGGAACGACCGGAGATCGGGCGTGTCGAAGTAGACGGAGCGGTACCCGAAGCTCCGTCGCCCGTCGATCTCGAGCACCACGAGCCGGTCGGCGAGCGACTCGAGCGCGGCGCCCAGTTCGGCGGCGGTGACGACGTACTTCCGGTCGACCCGGCGTTGCAGCGCCGCCGTCTCATCGAGTTCGGCGAGTGTGATGCCGGGCAGTCGATCGAACATCGGGAGACTCGGCACCAGCGTCGGGCGTAGGTCGACGACGGTCATCGCAGGGCTGCCGTGTCACCGGGCGCCGCCGGCAGTCGTTCGCCGTTGGGATCGACGGGATCGGGTGCCGGGAGTCGGTATCGCACGTCGACGGTCGTGGTGTCGCGCACCAGGTCGACGCGGGTCACCTTGATCACCGTGATCTCCGCTCCGAGCAGCTCGCCCAGCCGGGCACGGAGCTCACCCTCGTCGGTGAAGGCACCGTCGAGCTGCACCTGCTGGTGCCGGTTACCGGCGAAGAGCCGTGGGTGATCGCCGACGAACACGGCGAACACGACCAGGCCCATCAGCGTGGGCGAGAGCCAGAGCGGGTCGAGGCCGAACCCGGCGAGCAGACCGAGAGCGAGGGCGGTGAAGAAGTAGGCGACCTCCTCGTGGGCGAGCTCCGCGCTGCGGAGTCGGATGATCGACAACACCCCGAACAGGCCGAGCCCGAGCCCGGCGCCGACGTCGGACGAGGCGAGGGCGGTGGCCACCGACATCACCCCGACGTTGAGGCCGAGGATGGCGACGATCATGTCCCGACGCTGATAGCGGGGGAAGTAGAGGCCGAACACGAGGATCGAGACGGCGATCAGGTTGGCGCCGATGACGGTGAGATGTGACATGGAGGGTCCTTGCTGGATGAGATCGTGATGGAGCACGGGTGAGGCGTTCGGGGTCAGCGGGTCGCCGTGGCGGTGCCGACGGTGTCGCCGCCGAGCACGACGGCGTAGGTCTCGCCCACGACCAGGTCGGGTGAGGAGAAGACGACGACGCTGAAGTCGTTGGCGGGTTCGAAGGTGACGAGTTCCCGACCGTCGGCGGACTCGATCCGCACCTCGGTTCCGGCGGGCACGGTGACGCCGGTGCGGAGCTCGACAGACGGCTGATTGGATCCGTCCGCGATGCCCTGCGAGTTCCGGCCGTCGATGTTGGTGCCGACGAGCGTCCCGCCGGTCATGGTGAACGTGCCGCCGCTGTAGTCGAGGGCGCTGTTGCGGGTGTCGGTGGCACCGCTGATGGTGACGACACCACCGGTCATCACGATGTGGCCGTTGGCGTCGATGCCGTCGCCCTGTTCGGCGAGGGCGCCCGTCACGGTGATCGAGATCGTGCCGCCGTTGATGTACACGTAGTGCTCCCCGACGACCTCGGGCGCCCGACCACCCGGTCGACCACCTCGCCCTTCGGCGGGCACCTCCGCCACCACGGCGGCGGCCTCCGAGCTGGCGACGTTCAGGCCGTCGTCGTCGGAGGTCACATCGATCACACCGTCGTTGATCTCGATGACCTCGGCCTCGATGCCTTCGAAGGCGTCGGTGATCGTGACGGCCCCACCGTTCACGATCACCGACAGGTCGCCGTGGATCCCGTCGTCGCCGGCGGCGAGGAGCAGCGATCCTCCGTCGATCGTGACGGTGTCGTTCGAGTGAATCGCGTCGTCGGCCGCGACGGCGGCGACGTCGCCGCCGGTGATCCACACCATCACGTCGCCCTGCAGGGCACGACCCGTTCCGGAGGCGGCGCCGGCGTCGATGGTGAGCACACCGCCGGTCACGACGACGTCGGTGGCGGCCTGGATCCCGTCGTCGCCGGCGGTGATGGTGACGGTCCCGTCGGCCACGAGCACGTGACCCCGTTCGGGATCCTCGGCGTTGTCGGACTTGATGCCGTCGCCTCCGGCGTCGATCACGATGTCGCCGCCGGTGACGATCACGTAGTCCTTGCCCCGGATGCCGTCGTCGATGGCCGAGACGTGGATCTCACCACCGGCGATGACGAGGCCGTCCTTGCCACCGATGCCGTCGTTGTGGGCGGCGACGATCTCGAGGGCACCGGCACCACCGATGGCGAGATCGGCGGAGGAGAAGAGCGTGGCGTTCGGCTCGTCCTCGTCGGGGTCGTCGAAGACGTAGCTCGCACCGTCGGCGAGGCGGTTGGTCGACCCCTCGGCCAGCAGGATCACCGCCTCGTCGGCCTCCATCACGGCGATCGCGGCGCCGTCGGTGTGGGTGATGTCGACACCGTCGAGCACGAGGGTGACGTCGTCGTCACCGGCGTCGACGATGATCCCGCCGTCGTCGAGGGTGCCCCGGAGCAGGTAGGTGCCCCCGGCGGTGATGGTGACGGTGGCGCCCTCGATCGCCACGTCGTCCCCGGCGGACGAGGCCGTGGAGCCGTCGAGGTCGATGGCGACGGCGTCGGACGGGTCGTAGGCCAGATCGCCGTCGTCGACGTGGGAGGCCTGGTTGTCGATGGTCGCCTCGGCGACGGTGGTGTCGGTCTCCGACACGCCGGCGGCGAGTTCGGTGCTGGCGTCGACGTCGACGGCGACGACATCGAGCGGCGTGTCGGTTGCGGCGGTCGGGGTGATCGAGCTGCAGGAGGCGAGCACGAGGGCCGTGGCGACGAGGGCCGCCCGGCGGGGGATGCGGTTGGTGATTCCCATGGAACCGAACGTAGGAATCGGCCCTGTGAGGCCCGTGGGGTCCGCTTTCGAGATTCCTGTGAATCGCGGACCGTGGTCGGACGCCGTGGGCGCCCGACCTCGGTCGTCGATCCGTTGCGGGTGTCAGCCCATCTCGATGATGTCGATCACGTCGACGGTCCCGCTGTCGCCGGTGACGATCGGGTTGCGCTGGGCGATCTCCACGGCGGCGGCGTGGTCGGCGGCCTCGACGATCGTGTAGCCGGTCACCTGGCCGCTCGCATCGGTGGAGCCCGAGGCGGCGACCGTGGTGCCCTGGCCGCCCTGGCCGCCGGCGTCGACGATCGCCGGGCCGATCGACCCGTACCAGCCGCCCCAGGCCTGACCCATCTCGGCCTGACCGGCCTCGTCGGCCGGGTACTCACCGGTGAAGTGCATCAGAAGAAGGAACTTGCTCATCGGGGTGTCTCCCTGTTCGTGGCGGCCGCTGATCGCCCGCTCACCCGAATGACGCAGCCCTCGCGCGTTCTCGACAGCTCCGCCGAGAAATTTCTCGACGACTCCGGAACCGGTGTCGATCAGCCCGCCGAAGGGAGGACCCGGCGCCCGTAGAACAGCAGCTGGGTGTCGGCGGTCAGGCACATGTCGGGGTCGGTCCCGAAGGTGAACACGGCGTTCATCCGGGAGGTCGGGCCCGACACCGGCGTGACCCGATGGAGTGCGTGACGCCCCCGGAAGATGGCGAGGGTGCCCGGTGCGGTCTCGAGCACGGTCGGGTCGGGGCCACGCCCGGCGAGTGCGTCACGGACGCCGTCGACGTTGCGGTCATCTTCCGACCGGAGGCCGGGATGGAACTCGAAGTCACCACCCGCCTCCGGGGGCCGGAGCATGAGGGTGACGGAGAACTCGCTGTTGTCGAAGTGCCAGCCGAGTTCGTCGCCGGCGTGGAAGTGGGAGATCTGCACGGCGTCGAGCGGATCGGCGCTCGGGAAGAGTTCATCGACGCCGAGCACGGCGGCGACGAAGGCGAGCATCTCGGGCGACTCGGCCAGGACCCGCACCGAGAGATCCGGTGGCAGGAGATCGAAGGCGATCGCCCACTGCGACGACCGGATCGGGCGGCGATCCGGGTGTTCGACATCGACGGTCGGGTCGAGGTCGGTGAAGTCGACGTTGTGCTCCTGGTTCGCGTGCCACGCCGACCCGACGAGTGCGTCGCCGGCGGCGACGGTCCGGGCCACCGCCTCGGGCCGCAGGAACCCCGGGACCGAACACACCCCGTGTGCTTCCAGCTCGGCCCGGCAACCGTCGACCCAGGCTCGACCCGCCGGTGAATCGAGCGCATCGAGCGGGAATCGCTCGAGGTCGACGAGATCGGTGAGCCTGGACGTCACGGCCTCGACGCTAGTCAGTCGGATCCCCCGCCGATGGAGCGTGACGTCACGGCCTCGACGCTCCATGGGCGGATCTGCGAGTCTGGCGATCGTGATCACGAACACGAGAGACGTCTCCGCCGAGGACTTCGCCGCCGGAACCGGCTGGGAGATCAAACCCGAAGGTGCCTGCAAGGGCGAGGTCTGTGTGCCGCTGCCCGACGGCTACTCGGCGTCGAACGCCGCGGAGCGTCTCGGCATGGCCGTGGTCGAGAGCGAGACGGACGGTCTCATCGCCTTCGGGCCCGAGTCGCTCAACGGCCGGGCCCTCGTCACGGCGGCCGTCCCGGACATCGTGCTCCCCGACCTCGACGGCAACGAGTTCCACCTGTCGTCGCTGCGGGGCAAGAAGGTGGTCGTCGTCGCCTGGGCGCCCTATTGAGGCTGCCGCTACGACCTGCCAGGTTGGCAGGCACTTCACGAAGAACTCGCCCCGCTCGGCGTCGAGATCGTGACGGTCTCACTCGAACTGAGTGATCCGGACGCATCCCGCCCGTTCATCGAGGCGGCCGAGCCGACCCATCCGTCGTTGCTCGACCCGACGCATCAGCTCGATGCGCTGCTGGGTGTGGTCAACATCCCGAACGTCGTCTGGATCGACGAAGACGGCATCATCGTGCGCCCGGCGGAGCCGGGTTGGCCGCCGGGGGACGACTACCCCGATTGGCTCCGCGGCTACCTCGACGACCGCGACGCCGCCGTCGAGAAGAAGGCGGCCGAGATCGAACACAGCGACCCGGAGCTGGCCGCCCGGCTCCGCGGCGGCCAGGATCGGGACACCTACCCCGACGCCATCCGGGACTGGGCCCGTAACGGCGCCGACAGCGTGTTCGCGATGACACCGGAGCAGGTGATCGAGGCGTCGACCGGTCGGGGCATCGAGGCCAGCGAAGGCGCCGCACACTTCGAACTCGCCAACCGTCTGTGGACCGCCGGCGACCGCGACGCCGCGATCGTGCACTTCAACCACGCCCACCGGCTCCAGCCCGACAACTGGACGTACAAGCGCCAGGCCTGGTCACTCGTCGGCAACGAGGCCGCCGGTGGTGGGGAACTCGGCCGCTTCAACCAGGGTCCCCTCCCGGGCGCCGAGGACGACTGGCCCTTCGCCGGCAACTTCACCGCCGAAGCGGGCGCCACACCGGCCGCCGACTACTACCCGAACACGATGACCTCGACCTAGCGCCACGCCCCGCTCACCGGCGGACCGGTCGGCGCCGCACCCTTCTGTGGGCTGCGCCGCCGGCTACCCCTGTGACGGGTCGGTCATCGGCAGATCGGGGTCGGCCGTCCACTCCATGAGGCTGCCGTCGTAGACCGAGACGTTGGTCTTGTCGAACAACGCGAGGGCGAAGGCGTCGAGGGTCGCGGCGATCGCGCCGCCGCAGTAGGTGATCACGCCGCGGTCGTCGAGCAGACCGGCGGCGCTCAGTCGGTCGTGCATCGTCTGCGCGTCGACGAATCCCGCCGTCTCCGACTCGATGAGGGAGCGGAACGGCACGTTGACGGCGCCGGTGATGTGCCCCGACCGAGGCCCGTAGGAGGTTCCCGTGCCGTCGAAGCTGTCGGCCGGGAGGGCGTCGACCAGGCAGGTCGGTCCGGTCACGGCGTCGAGGACGTCGTCCCGCGTGGCGCGGGCCGCCTCCCACCCGGTCGCCGGCACGAACGCGGCGACGCTCGGAACCGTCGAGGGCTCGCTCGTGAGCGGGAGGCCGGCGGCTTCCCAACCCTCCAGACCACCGTGGAGGATGGCGACGTCGACGCCGGCGTGGTGCAACGTCCACCACGCCCGGGTGCACCACATCGTGCCGGCATCGATCCCGTCGCGGGGTGTTCTCGCCACCAGGACCACCCGGGTGTCGGGGCCGACGCCGACCGCGGCGAGCGACGCGGCGATCTCCGCCGGGCTCGGCCACATCCACGGCAGCGACGCGTCCTGGGATGAGAGCACCCCCTTACCCGACGCCACGTCGAAGAACAGCGATCCGGGAATGTGGCGGTCCCGGTAGCACTCCTCCTCGGCCCGGTTCTCGAGCGAGCCGGTGAGCTTCGCCGTCACGTCGAGCACCCGGACGTCGGGGTCTCCGAGGTGGTCGGCGAGCCATGCGGCCGAGACGAGGTACTCGGGTCGTGCGAACTCCATGCGGCGACCGTAGTGGGCGGGCCGGACGCCGGGCAGCGCCGATCCCCGGTGGGGTAACGTCCGCGCATGGACGGTGTCGGATGAGCTGGTTGATCGCCGGCGCCACATCGCGCGACGACCTCCTGGCGTTGCACCCCGAGCTGGCCGCCGATCACCACCGCGTCGTCGACGAGTTCTGGAACGCCTCGGTCGATGCGCGGATCCTGGAACTGTGCCGCCTGCGGATGGCCACGATCCTCGGCAACACCCGGGCGTGGGACGAACCCCGCTCCCCCGCCGCCATCGCCGCCGGGCTCGACGAGTCGCTCGTGGCGGCACTGGCCGACTGGCCCACACACCCCGGCTTCGATCCGGCCACCAAGGTCTGCCTCGGCCTCGCCGAGCAGTACGTGCTCGATGTGCACGGCATCTCCGATGCCCAGGTCGCCGACGTCGAACAGGCCATCGGCGCCGACGGCGTGATCACCCTCACCACGGCCCTCGCCACGTGGGAGATCACCCACCGATTCGACAACGCGTTGTTCTCCACCGCCGAGCCACGAGGAGCGACCTGATGGCCACCACCCCACGACTGCGCTCGGCCATCGAGGACGAACCCGCGTCCCTCCGCACGATCATGGCCCACAGTCCGAAGGTGCGAGCCGCCTTCGATCGGATGTACGCCACGTTGTGGTCGAGCGGCGCGGTCGACGTGGACGTGAAGGAACTCATCCGACTCCGGAACGCCCGGGTGACCGACTGCGGACTCTGACGACAGATCCGCTTCGACCAGGCCCGTGTGGCCGGTCTCACCGAAGACCTCGTCGATGACATCACCGACGACCACCAGCACAGTGCGCTCTCCGATCGCTACAAGACGGCACTGGCCTGGGCCGACAACCTGCTCGCCGGCGGATCCGCACCCGACGCCGACCTCGAGGCGCGGCTTCGGGCGCACTTCAGCGACGCCGAGATCATGGAACTCACCTACGCGATGGGCAGCTTCATCGGCTTCGCGAAGCAGCTGATCATGCTCGGGCTCGAGCCCGAGGAGATGCCGATCTACCGCGGACCCATCCCGAG
>JAHDBV010000119.1 GCA_020630195.1 Acidimicrobiales bacterium | reverse complement strand
CTCCATCCAGTCCATCGTGGCGCCGCCGTCGTGGACCTCACCGATCTTGTAGTTCTTGCCGGTGTAGTAGAGGATGCGCTCGGTCGTGGTGGTCTTGCCGGCATCGATGTGGGCCATGATGCCGATGTTGCGGTAGTGGTCGAGCTCCGTGGGGCGCTTCGCCATGTCGATGTACCTCGGGTGCGTGCGTGGGGGGACGTACGGTCGCCGACTACCAGCGGTAGTGGGCGAAGGCCTTGTTGGACTCGGCCATCTTGTGGAGGTCCTCACGTCGCTTCACCGACGCACCGATGCCGTTCGAGGCATCCAGGATCTCGTTCGCCAGGCGCTCGGCCATGGTCCGCTCGCGGCGGTCGCGGGCGAACCCGACGAGCCAGCGGACGGCGAGGGTGGTGGCCCGGCGGGGCCGGACCTCGACGGGCACCTGATAGGTGGCGCCACCGACCCGGCGGCTGCGGACCTCGAGCTGCGGGCGGATGTTGTCGACGGCCCGCTTCAGCGTGGCGACGGAATCCGTGCCGGTCTTCTCGGCCACGATGTCGAGGGCGGTGTAGACGATCCGCTCCGCGGTGGTCTTCTTGCCACCGAGGAGGACCTTGTTGACGATCTGGGTGACCAGAACGGAGTTGTGAACCGGATCCGGCTCGAGTTCGCGGCGAGGTGCGGGACCTTTACGGGGCATGTCGGCTAGTCCTTCTTGACGCCGTAGCGGCTACGGGCCTGCTTGCGGTCGCGCACACCGGCGGTGTCGAGGGTGCCGCGAATGATCTTGTAACGAACGCCGGGGAGGTCCTTCACACGACCACCACGGACGAGCACGATCGAGTGCTCCTGGAGGTTGTGACCTTCACCGGGGATGTAGGCCGTGACCTCGATACCCGTCGTGAGACGAACACGAGCGACCTTCCGAAGAGCCGAGTTCGGCTTCTTCGGGGTGGCGGTGTAGACGCGGGTGCAGACGCCTCGGCGCTGCGGCGAGCCCTGGAGGGCCGGCGTCTTGCCCTTGCGGGTCTTGTCCTGTCGGCCCTTGCGGACCAGCTGCTGGATGGTGGGCACGGAATACCTCGGCTGAACGTCGGAATCGCGGCGCGTCGACGGCGCGCACGCCAACGGGCAAGGCTACGGCCGCGCGTGACGATCCCAACGCCCGCGCGCACACGTGCGGGCAACTCCGTTGTCGACCGGCCGATCCGGGCCGGTCAGCCCCGCACCATCATGGCCGGAACGAGCACGACGACGAGGGATGTCAGCACCAGTCCGAGGCGCAGGTAGTCGCCCGGGTGATAGCGCCCGGGACCGAGCACCATCGTGTTCGTCTGATAGCCGATCGGCGTGAGGAACGAGGTCGATGCGGCGATGGTGACACCGAGCAGGAACCGTCGTGGATCGGTGCCGAGATCGTCGGCGACGGCGAGCGCGACCGGGGCCATCAGGGCGACCGCGGCCACGTTGGTGACCACCTCCGTGGCGGCGAGGGTCACCACCACGAGGGCGATCGCGGCGACCCAGGTCTGTGACGACCCGACGCCCTCGATCAGGCCGGCCATCCGCGTCGCGAGCCCGGAGGTCGACACCGCGGCGCCGATGCCGGTGGCCGCACCGACGATCGCCACGACGTTGAGATCGACCGCATCCCGGGCCTCCCGGGGGCGGAGCACACCCGCGGCCACCATGGCGACCGCCCCGGCGAGTGCGGCCCGGGGGACCGACAACCAGCCGAGCGCCGGGCCCGCCACGACGATGGCGAGGGCGGCGAGCGCGTGGGGCAGCCTGCGGGCGTCGGCCACGGGGGCGTCGCTGCGGCGCCGGATCAGCACGAAGTCGTGGCGTTGCTTCCAGCGCTGGCGGAACCCGACCTCGGCCAGGAGCACGAGGCTGTCCCCGGCGCGGAGCCGCACCTCACCGAGGCCGAGCGGCTCGTCGACACCCGGGCGATGGATGGCGACCACGGCGGCGCCGTAGCGATCGCGGAAGCGGGCGTCGCGGAGTCGCTGGCCGACGACGGGTGCCTCGGGGCCGAGCACGGCTTCGAACCAGGCCGTGCGGCCACCACTGCGGGGTTCGACGAGTCCGGCCTCGCCGTCGAGGTCGGCGAGGCTGAGCCCGTCGAGTTGGCCGAGGTCGCTGATCGCCTCGACCGCTCCGGCGAAGACCAACACGTCGTCGCCACGGAGTCGGGTTCGACCGCCGACGGGAGCGAGGGTGGTCCCGCCGCGTTCCACCGCGACACAGAAGACCGTGCCGAGCTGACGGAGCCCGGCGTCGTCGAGGCTGCGGCCGTCGACCGCCCCACCGGGCTCGACGACGAGGCCGAGCTGGAATCCGGGGGCGTCGTGGTCGAGGGCGGCACCACCCCGGTCGGGCATGACCCGCCAGCCGATGGCGATGATCACCACGAACCCGGCGAGCACGAGCGGCCACGCGAGCGCCGCGGGCTCGAGGAACCCGAGAGGCTCCTCGCCCGAGGCCGCCAACAGATCGGAGGCCACGAGGTTCGTCGACGTGCCGATCACGGTGAGCGTGCCGCCCAGGATCGCGGCGGAGGAGAGCGGCAACAGCAGCCGGGACGGTGAGACGAGCCGTCGCCGACACCACGGATCGACCGCGGCGATCCCCATCGCCACCACCGGCGTGTTGGCGAGCACCGCGGACGCGGCGAGACCGGCCGCGCTCAGGCGACCGGTGGCGGCGCCGAGCCCCCGCTCCCCCAGCAGCACCCGTCCGAGGCGGTGCAGCGCTCCCGTGCGATCGACGCCGGCCGCCACCACGTAGAGCGCGGCGATCGTGATCGGTGCCGCCGCGGCGAACCCGCCGAAGGCGTCGTCGAAGTCGACCACACCCACGAGGAACATGCCGAGGAGTGCACCGACGACCGCGACGGTGGGCGAGACCCGGCGCGACACCAGCGCGCCGAACATGGCCACGAGCGCGAGGCCCACGACGATCTCGTCCACGGTCATCACATCCCATCGGCCGTCCGGGCCCGTCGATGACGGTGGCGCCCCGGACGATCGTTCCGATCGGGGGTCAGCGGGGTGGGGTCACCAGGCGGTCGGCGAGATCGGCCAGGGAGTTGAAGGTGTGGCCTTCGACGAAGTCGTCGACGTGGGGCAGTGCGGCGGCCATGCCGGCCGCGAGCGGGGCGTACCCGGGTGTGGCCTTCAGCGGATTGACCCACACCAGCCGATGGGTGACCCGATGCAGGCGTTCCATCTGCTCGCCGAGCAGTGCCGCCTCGCCGCGGTCCCAACCGTCGGAGAGGACGACCACGATCGACCCGCGGGCCATGCCCCGGATGCCCCACTCGTCGTTGAACCGCTGCACCACCTCGCCGAGCCGGGTCCCACCGGCCCAGTCGGGCATCTCGGCCGCCGCGGCCGACAGGGCGATGTCGGGGTCGCGGGAGGTCAGCTGGCGGGTGACCCGGGTGAGTCGGGTGCCGAAGGTGAACGCCTCCACCCGACCCCGTGCCACGACTGCGGCGTGGCAGAACCGGATGAGCCCACGGGCGTAGGCCTCCATCGACCCCGACACGTCGAGCAGGAACACCATGCGACGGGGCCGTTCGGCCGTGGTGGTCCAGTGCCGATGCACCGGCTCACCACCGTGACGCATCGCGGACCGCACCGTGCGGCGGAGATCGGCCCGGTCACCCTTGCTTGCGGACACCCGACGACGGGACGGGCGGGTCTCGGTCGAGAACCGCAGCGTCGTCATGAGTCGGCCGAGCTCGTCGAGCTCGTCGTCGTCGCACTGGGCGAAGTCCTTGTCGGTGAGCACCTCGGTGCGGCTGAACCGCAGCGTGGGCATCTCCTCGCCGTCGTCGTCCTCGGGTGCGGGCGCCTCGTCCTCGTCGCTCGCGGCGTCGTCATCGTCGACGGCGAGCGTGAGACCCTGACGGTCGTCCTCGGTGTGGAGCAGCCCCGGGCGCCGCTGGAACCAGAAGGCGTTGAACGCCCGGTCGAAGATCTCGACGTCCTCGGGCCGGCGCACCAACGTGGCTCGACCGGCCCAGTAGACGCGGTTGCGCGTCTCCACCCCGACCAGTTCCAGCGCCTCGGCGAAGGTCAGGGTGGCGTGGATGGGCACCGTGAGTCCGGCGTCGCGGAGACACTGGACGAACCCGACCGCGAGGCGTTCACCCTGTTCGGTCGGCAGGAGCGCGGAAGGGTCTGCCACCCGGTCAGCGATTCCCGCCGTAGAGCGCGGCCTTCAACATGTCGCCGATCGCCTGCTCGGTGACGCGCTGTTGGTCCTCGCGGTACTTGAGCACCGAGCCGAGTGTCGATCGGACCGTGGTCTCGTCGAGTTCGGTGGCGCCGAGCGTCGCGAGTGAGAGCGCCCAGTCGATCGTCTCGGCCACACCCGGCGGCTTGTAGAGGCCGTAGCCCCGCATCTTCTCCACGGCCGAGGCGACCTGGCGGGCGAGTGGTTCGCCGACACCCGGCGCCCGTCGTCGGATGATCTCGACCTCGGTCTCGAAGTCGGGGTGCTCCACCCAGTGGTAGAGACACCGACGCTTCAACGCATCGTGCACGTCACGGGTGCGGTTGGAGGTGAGCACGACGATCGGGCGGCGTTCGGCCACGACGGGACCGAGCTCGGGGATCGTCACCGAGTAGTCGGACAACGCCTCGAGGAGGAAGGCCTCGAACTCGTCGTCGGCCCGGTCGACCTCGTCGACGAGCAGCACCGGCGGGGGGCCGTCGGTCGGCGAGAGCGCCTCGAGCAGCGGTCGACGGATGAGGAAGCGGGGGTCGTAGAGCGAGGCCTCGAGGGCGTCGGCATCGGCCGTCCCACCGGTGGCCTCGGCCGTGCGGAGGTGGAGCAGCTGGCGGGCGTGGTCCCACTCGTAGACGGCCTGGGAGGCGTCGATGCCCTCGTAGCACTGGAGCCGGATGAACGGGCCACCGACCCAGTCGGCGAGGGTCTTCGCGATCTCGGTCTTGCCAACGCCCGCCTCACCCTCGAGGAACAGCGGGCGCCCCAGCCGCAGGGCCAGGAACACCGAGGTGACGAGCCCGTCGTCGGCGAGGTAGTCCCGCTCGGCCAGCGCCGAACGCACCTCCTCGACGGTGTCCACACTGACGGTTGCTTCGGCTCGCACGCTGAGACGTTACCGACCGGCGCCGCCGCGGGCCCGCTCGCGACCGCTCATGGCCGCCACCGGGCGGCCGACCCGAGCACCATGCGCCCGATCACGATCGCCGACCGACGCCGCGTGCGCCTGGCCGTCGGGCTCCTGGTCCTCCAGATCCTGATGCTCGGCGTGGCCCGGTTCCACGACGACCGGTTCATGACGTGGGCGCCACACGACGAATGGACCGACTTCGAGATCGAGGCCGCCGTCGACGGTGTTCCGCTCACGGATGCCGAGATCGAGGCACGATACGGATACACCGCAGCGGGAGCGGAGCCACGGGCCGGCGCACACGTGCGCCGGGCCGTCCGTCTCGCCGAGGAGCGGTACCACGCCGACGACCCGGCCGAGGTCGTCGTCCGGACCCGCGTCAACGGCGGCGAGGAGCGGACATGGTCCTGGCCCTAGAACGGGCGGCCGCCCCCGACGCCGACCACTCCCCCATCGGCCGGTGGATCGCGCCGTGGCGCGTCGACGGCACGGTCTTGCCGCCACACCAGTTCGCGGTGGCCAAGGGTCTGGTCGTCCTGCTGTGGTTCTTCGGCGAGATGGCGAAGTTCCGCGGCCCGTTCGTCGCGCTGCTCCCGCCCCTCGAGTGGTTGCCCGCCGGGCCGACGGTGTGGGCACTGCGCGGCCTGATCGTGGCCGGATCGATCCTGGTGCTCGGTGGACGGGCCCCACGGCTCGGATCGGGCCTCGTGGCGGCCGGCCTGTTCGGCGCCATCACGGCGAACGCACTCGTCTACCGCAACTCGTTGTTCTTCGTCGCCGCGGTGCTGCTGCTCATCGCCACCCACGTCGGCCCGGTCTCGACCTGGCTGCTGCGCGTCCAGTTCTCGGTCATGTACGCCGGTGCGGCACTCAACAAGTTGCTGATCGCCGACTGGCGCGACGGCACCTACTTCGAGCACTGGCAGACCGTCGTGCTCGACAACGGCTGGTGGACGAGCCTCGACGGCGCCCTGCCCGGCCCCGGGCTGGCCCTCGTCGCCGGATGGACGGTCATCGTCACCGAGTTCGCCCTCGCCGCGATGCTCATGGTGCGCCGCACGGTCTGGCCGGCGCTCGCGATCGCGCTGGTGTTCCACACGATCCCGGTGCTCACCGACGGGCTGACGTTCGGCATCTTCTACTCGGCCCTCGTGCTCGCCTTCTTCGTGTTCCTCGAACCCGACGAGGCCGAACACTCCTGGTCGCCGATCCGGTGGGCCCACGATCCCCGCCTGCCGTGGTTCCTCACCCTCACCTACGTCGGCCTCGCCCTGACGAAGGACGTGCTCGTCGCCCTCTGATCGATGGCCCGGACGCGACGGAACCCGGGCCGGAGCCCGGGTTCCGAAGGTTCACACCAGGGGTGTGGGAATCGTGGGGACGCTCAGCCCTGCGCCTCGGTCAACGCCCGGCGCACGAGCACCGAGGCGAGGTGGGTGCGGTAGGCCGCATCCCCGTTGAGGTCGTCGGGTGGTGACGCCCCGTCGGCGGCCGCGGCGGCGGCATCGTCGATCGAGCCACCTCCGTTGATCGCCGCCTCGGCGGCCGAGGCACGCATCGGTGTCGGACCCATGTTCACGAGCGACAACGACGTCGAACCGTTCGACACCGCCGCCACGCCGACGATCGCCCAGTCCTGGGCTCGACGGTTGAACTTCTGGTACGACCAGCCGGCACCGGCCATCTTCGGGACCCGGATCTCGGTGAGCATCTCGTCGTCCGCCAGGGCGGTCTCGAGGAAGCCCGTGAAGAAGTCGGTGGCCGCGATCTCCCGTTCGCCACCCGGCCCCTTGGCCACGAGCGTGGCACCGAGGGCGAGGATCGCGGCCGGGAGATCCGATGCCGGATCGCCGTGGGCGAGCGAACCACCGATCGTGCCGCGATGGCGGACCGAGGGATCACCGACCTGGGAGGCCACGTGCTTGAGCAGTGGGGCCTCGGCCCCGAGCAGCTCGGAGGTCTCCACGGACATGTGCCGGGTGAGGGCCCCGATCGCGATGTGGTCGCCACGGTCGTCGATGGAGTTCAGACCCTCCATCCGGCCGATGTCGACGATCACACCGGGAGTCGCCAGCCGGAACTTCATGAGCGGGATCAGGCTGTGCCCGCCCGCCATGAGCTTGGCCTCGTCGCCGTGTTCGGTGAGCGCCGCGATGGCGGCGTCGACCGACTCGGCTTCGACGTAGTCGAAGGCTGCGGGGATCACGAGGCACCTCCGTTGATGGCGTTCCAGACCCGTTGCGGGGTCGCCGGCATCTCGAGGTCGGTCACGCCGTAGGGCGACAGTGCGTCGCAGATGGCGTTGACCACCGCGGCGGCCGAACCGATCGTGCCCGCCTCGCCGACACCCTTCACCCCGAGGGGGTTGGAGGTCGACGGCGTCGTGGTGAAGCCGGTCTTGATGTTCGGCATCTCCATGGCGGAGGGCACCAGGTAGTCCATGAGCGACGGGTTCCGGCAGTTGCCGGCGTCGTCGTAGGACGCTCCTTCGTAGAGGGCCTGGGCGACACCCTGGACGATGCCACCGTGCACCTGGCCCTCGACGATCAACGGGTTGATCTGGTTGCCACAGTCGTCGATGGCGATGTAGTCGATCAGCTCGACCTCACCGGTCTCGGTGTCGACCTCGGTCACGGCCACGTGGGTGCCGAAGGGGAAGGCGAAGTTCGGTGGATCGAACGTCACCTGCTCCTGGAGGTTCGGCTCCATGCCGTCGGGCAGATCGTGCGCGGTGAACGCCCCGAACGCGATCGCCTGGATCGGCAGCTCGGCTCCGGGCTGGCCCTTCACGCTGAAGGTGCCACCAGCGAAGTCGAGGTCGTCGGGGTTGGCCTCCATCTGGTGCGCCGCGATCTGCTTGGCCTTGTCGATCACCTTGTCGCAGGCCATCGAGATGGCGACGCCACCGACCGAGAGCGAACGCGAGCCGTAGGTGTCGAGACCGAGCGGGCTGATCGCGGTGTCGGAGTGCAACACCGTGACGTCGTCGGGATCGATGCCGAGCTTGTCGGCCACGATCATCGACCACGAGGTCTCGTGACCCTGACCGTGGGGCGTCGAGCCCGAGACGACCTCGACCTTGCCCGTCGGCAGGAACCGCACCATGGCGTGCTCCCAACCGCCGGCCCCGTAGTTCAGACCGGCGAGCGCCCGGGACGGGGCCAGACCGCAGATCTCCACGTAGGTGCACAGACCGATGCCGAGCTGCTTGGCATCGCCGGCGTCGCGCCGGCGCTGCTGCTCGGCCCGGAGACCGGCGTAGTCCGACATCTCGAGGGCGGCGTCGAGGTTCGGCGAGTAGTGACCGGAGTCGAACACGAGGGTCGACGCCGTCTCCATGTCGGTGAAGTGATCACCGCCACCGAGGTAGTTGCGGCGCCGGATCTCGTCCGGGCCGACACCGACCTCGAGGGCCAGGAGGTCCATCGCCCGCTCGATCGCATAACTCGCCTCGGGTCGACCGGCGCCGCGGTAGGCGTCGGTCGGGGTGAGGTTCGTGAAGTAGCCGTCGCAGGTGAACCCGAACGCCGGCACGTCGTAGACCCCGGTGTAGAGGAAGCTGCCGAGCAGCGGCACACCCGGGGTGATGAGCATCATGTAGGCGCCCATGTCGGCGTCGACATGCACCCGGCACCCCGTGATCTTGCCGTCGGCGTCGGCGGCGAGCTCGATCTTCTGGAGCTGTCCACGACCCTGGTGGGTCGAGAAGGCGGCCTCGGATCGGGTCTCGGTCCACCGCACCGCCCGGCCGAGCTTGTTGGCCAGGGTGACGGCGAGGATCTCGTCGGGATTGACGTTGAGTTTGGCGCCGAAGCCACCGCCGACGGCGGGAGCGACGATGCGGAGCTTGGCTTCGGAGATCCCGGTGGTGGCCGCGATCATCACCTTCAGGATGTGGGGCACCTGGGTGGAGCTGTAGAGCGTGACGTCGCCACCCATGGGCGACGGCACGGCCAGCACCCCGCGTGGCTCCATGGCGGCCGGGATCAACCGCTGCTGGACGAACTCACCCGTGACCGTGTGTGTCGCGTTCGCGAACGCCGCCTCGAGGGCATCCGGATCGGGGATGAGCGGCCAGTGGTACGCCTTGTTCGTCTCATGCGCCGAGTGCGCTGTGGCCGACCCGTCCCGCGCCGCGGCGATCGAGGCGACCGCGTCGAGCGGTTCGTAGTCGACGTCGACGAGTTCGGCGGCGTCGGCGGCGCCGTACCGGGAGTCGGCGAGCACCACGGCGACGATCTCACCGACGTGATGGACCTCGTCCATGGCGGTCGGATAGTGCTCCGGGTTCACCATGTCGTCGGTGACGGGCCAGGCGCAGGGCAGCGGTGCGATCCACAGACCCATCTCGGCGAGCTGCGGGCCGGTGTAGACCCCGGCCACTCCGTCGGCCGCTTCGGCCGCGGAGGTGTCGATCGAGTTGATCCGGGCGTGGGCATACGGCGAACGCACCATGCCCATCCACAGCTGGCCGGCGACCTGGATGTCGTCGACGTACTTGCCCTCACCGGTGAGGAGCTTCGGGTCCTCCTTGCGGAGGCGTGGGGTTCCGACGACGGCGGTCATGAGCCGGCTCCGATCGTGACGGGGCTGCCGGCGGCGGCCATGACGGACTTGACGATGTTGTGGTAGCCGGTGCAGCGGCAGAGGTTGCCCTCGAGCCCTTCACGCACCTCGGCCTCGGTCGGGTTCGGGTTCTCCGACAACAGCGAGGTGGCGGCCATGACCATGCCGGGTGTGCAGTAGCCGCACTGGAGGCCATGGCACTCCATGAAGGCCTGCTGCATCGGGTGCAGCGTGCCGTCGTCGCCAGCCATGCCCTCGATGGTCGTGATCTCGGCCCCGCGGGCCTGGACGGCCAGCACGGTGCAGGACTTCACCGACTCGCCGCCGATGTGGATGGTGCAGGCGCCACACGAGGATGTGTCGCAGCCCACGTTGGTTCCGGTCAGGCCGAGGTGGTCGCGGAGGTAGTGCACCAGGAGGGTGCGCGGCTCCACGTCCGCCGAATAGGTCTGCCCGTTGATGGTCGTCTCGACCAGCACGGATCCCCCAATCGTGTTCGTGAACAAGGTGGTGTGCACTCTGTCACACCGAAGGGGTCCGTGCCGTCGCACCCCGGCGGTAACCGACCGGAAAACGGCCACACCCCCGCACCGGGGTGCGGGGGTGTGGTCAGTTCTGATCAGCGAGCAGGGCTCGCCGTCGGAAGGCGCCCGATCAGCCGATCTCGCCGGTGGGCAGTGCCGTCACGTTCGAGGCGTCGGCCGGCGAACCGATGGAGGCCAGCCACTGGGCCGGATCCGCATCGTCGTCGGTCGAGAAGAACGGCATCGGCTCGTAGCCGGGGGCCTCGGTGACGAGTTCCCGGTGCCGCATCAGGCCGGTACCGGCCGGGATGAGCTTGCCGATGATGATGTTCTCCTTGAGGCCGATGAGCCCGTCG
>JAHDBV010000118.1 GCA_020630195.1 Acidimicrobiales bacterium | reverse complement strand
CGTCCGGTCGGGTGATCGATCGGTACTCGGCGCTGCGGCTGCCCTCCTCGACTGAAGCTCGCTGGGCCCCCAGATTGGGGGAGAAGTACCCGCTTGGGTAGATCCACCGTCGACCACCCCTCACTCGCGTCGGCTTCACTCACTACAGTCGCCCGGGGCTTCGCACGCCCCAACCCGCATGGCAGAGGAGACATTCTGTGAGAGTTACGAACCGCCTGAAGGTGATGGTCGTCGCAAGCGTTGCGATGCTCGTCACGGCATTGACCCCTGGGGTCGCGTCGGCCGCCGACAACTTCGACCGGCTTGTCGATGGGAACAACGACAGCTATCAGCCGTCGATCAGCGACGACGGCAATCTCGTCGTGTTCCACACCTTCGCGACGAACGTGCCGGGAACGACGACCACGGCCGACCGGTCCAACGTCGTCCTCTACAACAAGAGCGCCGACACCTACACCCTCGTCTCCGACAACGTGTTCGACTCCCTGAACGCACAGATCTCTGCCGACGGCTCGACGGTCGTCTTCCAGTCCTACTCCAACCAGGGGGTGGCGGACGACAACCCCTTCTCGGACATCTTCTCGTACGACGTCGGCACCGAGACCGTGACCCGTGTCACCGCCGGCCTGGCCAACGGTGAGTACTACAGCCCCAAGGTCTCCGCCGATGGCCGATACATCGTGTTCTCGGGGGCACCGTGCTGCACCGACGGTGTCGTCAACGGCACCTTCGACGTCTACTACAAGGACACCAACGCAGGCGGCGCTCCGACCAACGTCACCAACGGCAACGGCGACAGCTGGTTCGCTTCGGTCAGCGACGACGGCTCCATCGTGGCCTTCAACTCCCTCGCCGGTGACCTCGGCCCCCTGACCGCGGCTGCGGTGACCGTGCCCGCCGTCTGGGTGTGGCGTCCGGGGACGGGCGCCTTCTCAAAGGTCGCCGACTCGGCTGCACGTCCGAACATGGCCGGAGGTGGCGGCCACATGACCTACCAGAAGGCGTCGGGCCCGCAGGTCTACGTCATGCACAAGACGCTCAACGGTGGCGCCGAGGTCAACCTCGTGCCCGGGAACGGCGAGGTCCTCGGCGACGCCGAGAACCCGTTCAACTTCGGTGATGACCGCAAGCTCCGGAGCCCCGGGCCGCAGATCTCGGCGGACGGCTCAGAGGTCGTGTTCGACACGACAAACCCGAACCTGGCGCCGAACGACGTCGCAGGGCGCGACGTGTTCGTCTGGAATGGGTCGATCTTCCTCCTCACGACCGGCAACAGCGACTCGTTCCACGCGTCGATCAGCGGAAACGGCAGCCACATCACCTTCCGGTCCGATGCCACGAACTTCACCACTGATGCAGACACCAACGACTTCCGGGACATCTTCTTCATCGCGACCCCGACGTCGACGCCGGGTGTGAACACCTCGTTCGTCGATGTGCCCGCCGGTGCGTTCTACGAAGACGCCGTCGACTGGCTGGTGGCGCAGGGCATCACGAGCGGCACGACGCCGACGACCTACAGCCCTCAGAATGAGGTCACGCGGGCCCAGATGGCGGCCTTCCTGTGGCGGTATGCCGGCTCCCCGGCTCCCGCAGGCAGCCACTCCTTCAGCGACGTGCCTGCTGGCGCGTTCTACGAAGACGCGGTGACCTGGCTCGTCGAGCAGGGCATCACCGGCGGAACGACGCCAACGACTTACAGCCCCCAGAACGCCGTGACCCGGGCGCAAATGGCCGCCTTCCTCCATCGCTTCTCCGGTTCACCCACCGGTGCACCGGCACACTCGTTCACCGACGTGCCCGCAGGTGCCTTCTACGAAGACTCCGTCTCGTGGCTGGTCGACAACGGCATCACCGGCGGAACGACCCCGACCACCTACAGCCCGACGGCCGAGGTCACTCGGGCTCAGATGGCGGCGTTCCTCTTCCGCCACAACACCAACGTCGGACTCTGACCGGGGACCGACGACATCGCTGACCGGGGTGGTGGGATCGCCCGATCCGATCACCCCGGGACAGCGCTAGCGTCGAATAGATGCGCGTCGTCGTCTCCGGATGGGTCGGAGCCTCGAATCTCGGGGACGAACTCATTCATCGCGTCCTGCTCCGGCAGTTGCACGCCGACGGCCACGAGACGATCAGTCTCTCCGTCCGACCGGAAGTGTCCCGGTCCCTGCACGGCACCGAGTGTGTGTCGATCCGGCGGGCTCCCTTCGAGATCACTCAGTCCGACGCGCTCGTCTTCGGTGGCGGCGGACTCCTGCAGGACGAGACGTCGGCCTTCAACGTCGCCTACCACTCGTCCCGCCCCGCGATCGCTCGAATGACACGCAGGCCGACGCTCGCCGTTGGCCTCGGGGTCGGGCCCTTGCGGCGCCGTGGTTCCTCACGCCTCAGCTGGCTGGCCCTGGGCCACGCCGAGGTCTGCGTGCGCGATCGAGCGAGTCTGCTCTTGGCCCGCGAGGCCGGTCTGCGCTCGACGACCCTGGGCGTCGATCTGGTGCTGGCGCTCGGCACCCGCGTCGACTCGCCGCCGACGGATCGAACGGCTGTGTCGCTGCGACCTCCGGTTCGAGGAGGTGTCCGGCCGACGGCCGGTCGCGTCCCGTTTCCGGAACCGTCATGGCTCGACGCAGCGGCACGAGCGCTTGACGATGTCGCCGCTCGCACGGGCTTTTCGACTTCGTTCGTCGCCATGGACGACGAACGCGATACCGCCGTGCATCGAGCCGTCGCGGCGCGGATGACCTCGCCGACCGAGGTACTCGCGCCGTCGCTCGACGATGTCGCAGACCTCATCGGTTCCGCCGGTCTGGTCATCGGGCAGCGTTTCCACGCAGGTGTGCTCGGTGTGCTCGCCCGACGGCCGGTCGTCGCCCTGTCCTACTCGCACAAGGTCGGGGCCTTGGCTGAGGACGTCCCGGATCTGGTCGCTGCGATCGGCGCAGACGAGGCAGGGCTCCGGGCGCTTCCCGACTCCGCCGTCGCTGTCCTCGCACGTGGTCCGGTCGATACCGCCCTCGACGCCATCGACGACCGGCGGCGCCACACCATCCAGGTGATTCGCGACCTCGCTGCTGTCGACTCCCGGAGCGCATGATGGACCAGACCCCGACCCTCCAGTTCTTCCTCGGCACGAAGGCGCAGTACATCAAGACGGCGCCGCTGCTGCAGTACTGCGACGAACGCGGCATCGACTACCGGCTGATCGACTCCGGCCAACACCATGAGATCGCGGCGACGATGCGCCACGAGCTCCGAGTGCGTGAGCCCGACGTGACACTGTCGACGACCGGCGACATCTCGACCATCCCGAGTGCCATCCGCTGGTCGCTCCGGTTGGCCTCCCGTCTCATCCGCCGAGGTCGGCTCCGCACCGAGGTCTTCGGCGACCGGACCGGGATCTGCATCATCCACGGCGACACGCCTTCGACGTTGCTCGCTGCGCTCATGGCGTGGCGATCCGGACTCCAGGTCGCTCACCTGGAAGCGGGCCTGCGGTCCTGGAATTGGAAACATCCGTTCCCGGAGGAGCTGATCCGCGTCGCGGTGATGCGCTGGGCCGAGGTGCTCTACGTCCCGAACCCCGATGCACGATCGAACGTCGAGCGGATGACCCACCGCGGCGACATCGTCGAACTCGGCGCCAACACGACCCACGAACCGCTGGCCGATCTCGACGGCGTCCTCCACGGAGCAACTCTCGCCGGCGAAGGTCGCGTGCTCGTGACCTGCCACCGCGTGGAGAACCTGAAGCACTCCAGCCGCCTCGACCAACTGGTCGAGCGCATCCAAAGAATCGCCGCCGACCATGCCGTCGCCTTCGTCGTCCACGGACCGACCCGAGGCCAGCTCGAACAGCGAGGCCTGCTCGCACCACTGCTCGATCACCCCGGCATCGACGTGATCGACCTCCTCGACCACGAGTCGTTCGTTCGGCTGCTCTGCGCCGCACCGTTCGTGATCACCGATGGAGGCTCGATCCAGGAGGAGGCGGCGGTGCTCGGTGTCCCGACTCTGCTGTACCGCGCCAGATCCGAGCGACCCGATGGACTCGACGCCAACGTCGTGCTCTCCGGCTACGACGACGCGGTGATCAGCTCGTTCCTCGATGACCCGCAAGCGTTTCGGCGACCGATCGACCTCCCCGACGTTCGTCCCTCGGTCGACGTCGTCGAGGACCTGCGAGCCCGCCTCGCCCGCCTCGGGTGATGCAACGGGTCCTCGCCGTTCGCCAACACCTACAACGGGCTGGCCCGGCGATCACGGTGGCGGCGTTCGTCGCATTCGTCCTCATCATGTTGGTCGCGATCTCCCGCTTTCCATGGGACACGATCGACGACCCACGACCGAACTGGCTCGTAGCCGCCGTTGCGCTCGCGCCGCTGACCCTCTGGCTGAATGCCGAGGAGTTCCGACTGCAAGGCCGACTGGTCGAGGCCCGGATCGGCTCAGCGGAAGCCTGGCGGGTCACCGTGCTCGGCTCAGCCGCGAATCTCGCACCCATCCCCGGGTCTGCACTCGTCCGCCTCGCTGCGCTGACCAGTGCGACGTCGACGGTCCGAGCTGGCTCGAGCACCATCGCCATCGGGCTCTCGTGGCTGGGGTGGTCCGGCGTGCTGGCCGGACTCGGACTGATCACGGTCGGCGCCACCGCCGGGGGCGCCCTGTGTCTGGGACTCGGCGCAGGGGCAGTCTCCGCGTCAACGGTCGTGATCCACCGATTCGGTTCCGGAACGCTCGAGCTCGCTTCCCGCCTGAGCGCCATCGAGATCGGTTCGGTGTTGGTGGGGGCACTTCGACTACTCGCTGTCGGGCGAGGTATCGGCCTCGACATCGACAGCGGTCAGGCGGCAGCGCTCGTCATCGGGGGCGCGCTGGCGACCGCGAGCGGCATCGTGCCCGCCGGTCTCGGTGTCCGGGAGTTGCTGACCGAGGCGCTCGGCCGGTTGTCGGGACTGGAACCCGCCGCCGGTGTTCTGATCGCCGGCTTCGACCGCATCGTCGGCCTCGCTGTTCTTGCTCTCGCCGCCGTAGTCGTGGTCAGTCGGCGTCGGACGTCGACCGCCTGATCGCTGCATCGGACTCGTCGTCGCCGAGCAATGTCGACGGCGGGATCTCGAGGGCCAGTTCGACCCGCCGGACACGTTCGAGCGCACGCTGGGTGACCACTCGATTCGCAGCGACGAGATCGGACAACACAGCGAGCGACAGGAGCTGCACGGAAGCTACGAAGAGGATCGCTCCGAGGATGATCGACTGGAGGTGTCCGCTCGTGTCCCCGGTCCGCAGCCAATCGATCACGAACGGGGCGAAGCCAGCGACGGATCCCACTGCCAGGACCGCGGCGAGGCCACCGAAAAACCGCATCGGCGAATACGCCGCGTAGACCCTGACGATGGTGACCATGTTGCGGCGGATGTAGCCCCACATCGAGGAGAACAGCCGTGATTCGCGGGTCTTCGGGTTCGTCGAGATCGGAACCGACTCGACCGCTGCGCGGCTCCGTCCCGCCTGGATGATCGACTCGATCGTGTAGGTGTACGGGCTCACCACCGTGAGCTGGAGTGCGGCATCGCGGGAGTAGGCGCGGAACCCCGATGTCGCGTCGGCCACATCGGTGTTCGATGCGGCCCGGACGACGGAGGAGCCGAGCCACTGGAGGCGCTTCTTCAACGGCGAGAAGTCCTCGACCGTCGCGACCCCACGATCACCGATCACCAGATCGGCGGAGCCGCGGACGATCGGGGCGACGAGTGTCGGGATGTCGGCTGCCGAGTACTGGTTGTCCGCGTCGGTGTTCACGATGACGTCGGCCCCGAGCTTCAGTGCGGCGTCCAACCCGGTCTGGAAGGCCGTGGCGAGACCCTTGTTCTGCGGCAGGCGGACCACATGATCGACGCCGTGTTCGAGCGCGACGGTGACGGTCGTGTCCGTTGAGCCATCGTCGATGATCATCCACTCGACGGCGTCGAACCCGTCGACCTGTCGAGGCAGGTCGTGCAGCGTCGCTGGCAGTTGGTCTTCCTCGTTGAAACAGGGAATCTGGATGACGAGCTTCACAGAGCCTCCAGCGTGACGCTTCGACGGCGCGCCACGTGCCGTCGGCTCACCGCATCGACGTGGCACACTACTGCGATCGAGGCCCGCTCAGATCACCGCCCCGCCGAGCAACCGCCCGCCGATCGAGGCGTTGTAGACGTCGAGTTCCGACCTGAGGTCGCTGTAGACCGCGCTCGGTTCGGCTGGCCGCTCCTGCTCGCGAGCGCAACCGCTGTCTTCGTGGTCCACCTCTACGCCGTGCTGGACGCTTCTGGTCCCATCGTGTTCGAGGACGAGATCGGCTATCTCATGACCGCTCGGTACTTCGCCGGGCAAACCAACGGCGTCTCGTTGGGCCCGATGGGCACCTACTCACTCGGCTGGTCGCTTCCGCTCACGCCGCTGGCGCTCTTGCTCGAGGACCCGCGACGCTTCTACCAGGCGACGCTGCTGCTCGGGGTGGCCTGCTCGGTGGCAACGCTCCTCCCGCTGCGATGGCTCGGGCGCGAGTTGCTGGGACTTCGAGGCGGGCTCGAGACACTCGCACCGGCGGTCGTTCTCGTCATGCCCGGCGTCGCGCTCATGTCGGGGTACGCCTACGCCGAGGGCTGGTACGGCCTCGTCTATTCGACCGCAGCGGTGCTGGCCGTTCGCTGGACACGATCGCCAACGATCGTCGACGGCGCCGCGCTCGCCGCGCTCTCCTCTCTCGCCTTCCACTCCCACGGACGAGGTATCGCGGTCGTGATCACGACCGGGATCGTCTTCGCCGCAGCACTACTCCGGCGAGAACGTCGCACGAGCGCGGGACTCGGCCTCGTGACACTGGTCATCACGTTCTGGATCGGCTCCGTCGCGCAATCGAACGTCCAAGGCGCCATCTACGTCGTCGCCTTCGACCGGGCCCCGGAGGTCTTCAGCCGCATCTTCGACTCCCCCATGCCCTTCCGTATCGCCTCGGTCTCGGGACAGCTCTTCTACGCCACCGTGACGACACTCGGACTCGTCGGGATCGGCGTGTTCGTGGCCCTCCGTCGGGCGATCGGGGACGTACGAGGACGAACGCTCGACGCTGCGAGCTGGATCGCCCTCAGCTGCGGAGGCACGCTGCTGATCAGCGCACTCCCGTTCGCCCGGGGTTTCTCTTCCCTCGCTCGGGTCGATTACTACGGCTACGGGCGATACATCGACGGGGTCAATCCTGTCCTCGCCCTCTTCGGCCTCGCAGCGCTGCTCGGCGCCGCGACGCGCCGGGAGCGGGTCACGCTCGTTGCGATTCCCGCGCTCCTCGGCACGGCCACGGCGGGCCTCATGATCTCGATCGTCGGGTGGGAGAGTCTGAGCGGGAAACCGATCGCTGCGCTGAGCGTCGCCGGACTCGCACCGTGGATCGAGCCTCCCTTCGACCGCTACCCCGTGGTCATGCCGCTGATCGCCATGTTCGCGGCCTTGACCGGCTGGGTCGCCCTCTCGGGATGGCGTCTGCCGTTGGCACTCACGTTCGTCGCGTTCGCGTCGCTCAGTGTGCACGGCGAACAGTCGACCATGCGTGTGCTCGACGGACCGTGGCAGGACTTCATCACGCTCGAAGACGACCTCGGACGGATCGATCCCCCCGAGCTCTGGATCGACGATCGCGCCGACCATCTCTACGCCCGTAACGGCTACCAGTACGCGCTCCCGGACGTGCCGATCCGCTTCTACAACGGACCGACGGCGCCGGACGAGGCCGACCTGGTGGTCACCACCCGGAACTGGGCCGACGGCGAGGCGCAGGGCGCAAGGCGGGTGTCGACCGAGATCCGCATCGACCAGGCACTCTGGGTCCTGCCCGGACCCCTTGCCGACGAGTTGGAGAAGAGCGGGTTCCTCGAGGTCCCCACGGACGTCCCGCTACCGGCCGAAGCGGCGATCGGCCGACTCGACTCCAGCGTCGAGCGGGTCGACATCCGCAGCGGCGATCGCGTGGCCGTCGACCTCGACATCACCCATGCGGGAACCGCCGCACCGTGGCGCTCGCTTCGCACGCTCGCCGATCCGGTCGGGGCCGTGCGGGTCTGGATCAGATGGGAGACGTCCGAGGGCGTCTGGCTGAAGTCCGAGCTGCGAGAGCTACCCGAGAACATGCTGCCAGGCGACTCGCTGACCATGGACATCGGGCTGGAGCCACCCCCGGCCGACGGATCCACCACCCGTCTCCGGTTCTCACTTCTGAACGAAGGCTTCTCCGAGTTGCCGGACACCGAGTTCGTGATCCCGGTCATCTCCTGAGAGCTGACCGGGGAGCCGCGGCGCACCGGCTCGGTTCGGCCATGATGAAGCCATGCGACTCCTGACCCGTCGGGACGACGCGCTGCTGCGCCGACCCAGTCGACGCTTGACGGCCGATTCGAGCATCTCGAGCGACTGATACATGCGGTCAAGAAGGAGATCGCACCCCGCCTCGACAATCTGTTCAGTCAGAACGGGCGCCTCCTCGAAGCCGTCGACGAGCAGCTCTCGATCATCAACAGGCGCCTCTAGCATCACCGACCCGCACATGGGATGACGAGTGCGAACATGCGCTCCACCAAGCCGACCTGGCCGCCGCCCGAGCCGAAATCGGGTTCCTGCGCGATGCACTCGACGCCCAAACCGAACAGATCGCACCCTCGATCCGTCTCCGGGCCCTCACCGGCGAGCGCCCCACGATCACCGGGAGTGGAGCGGAGAATTCGATGTTCCGTCGAGATCGCTGCCAAAGACGCCGAAGACGCCGTCTTCCGGTGGATTCGTGGTGGGAGCTCTCATGCGTTCGCCGGACCTGTCTTGATCGAGACGTCCGGTCCAGTTGTCGGACTCCCGAGTGACGTGACCGCCTCACAACTGGACGCCTTCCTGCGCGCCCTCGACACCGAGTCGGTTGTGATCGCGACAATCGAGAGACGCTTGAAGCTCTGGGGCTGCGGCCGAGCGATTCCTTTGTCGTTGAGGTTCCCCCTCTTGTGTACCGCTGGTCCGAGATCCCGACCGAGGCATCAACGTGGCGATTCCCGGCCGCGATCGCCGCTGGCGGATCTCGATCGGGCAACAACACCAACCACCGCTTGGGTCAAGTCCTACGTCATGATGAGATCATGTCCTCGATCAGTCGGACCATCCGCCGCGCCGCCTCGCCAGCACTCGCTGCGATCGATCGCCGATTCGACAATCTCGGGCATGTCGTGCACGCCGTCAAGGGCGAGATCATCGCCGTCCTCGAACGCCAGGACTCCGAACGCCGAGCTTCGGCAGCGACGATTTCGTCAATCGATCAGAGCGTCGACGCGCTTCGGGGTGAACTTCGGCACGCATGGCGCTCGGAAGTCGAGCGACCTCCGAGCGCCGCAGAGATTCTGAGATCGGCGATTCCGGGGCCGACAGCCGAGCATCGAATTGCCATGACGACACGTTGCCGAGATGCCGACCGAATCCCCAAGGTCGCGAATGGCGGCGCGGTCATCCAGCACAACGGGTCTTTGGTCCAGGTGATGCACAACGGCCTCCTCGTCGAGCACGGCGGCTACTACGGCGATTGGATGGCAGAGATCATCACGGCGCTCGATGGCCACCATGAACCGCAGGAAGAACTCGTGTTCCACACGATTCTCGAACGACTCGCGACGACCAGCCCCAACCGACCGACCATGATCGAGCTGGGCTGCTTCTGGGCGTACTACTCCTTGTGGTTCCTCGTGCGGCATCCTTCAGGAAGAGCCGTAGCAGTCGAACCGGACCCAGATCATCTGGATGTCGGACGCCGGAATGCCGATCTCAACGGACTCCCGGTGGAGTTCGCACAGTTCGCCGCAGGCGGAAGCTCGGATTCGCGACTGGTTCTGGATTCCGAGATCCACCCGGGTCGAGTGCACGACGTCGCCACCCGCTCGGTCGCTGATCTGATGACGGACTTCAGCCTGGACCAGGTCGACGTCCTGCACCTCGACATCCAGGGCGCCGAGCTCGAAGTTCTCGAGTCGTGCGCTCATCTCGCGGCGGCCCGACGTCTCCGCTTCGTGATCGTGTCGACGCACCATCACGTGATCTCTGACGACCCCCTGCTCCACCAACGAGTTCTCGAGTGGCTGCGCTCTCATGGTGCCCATGTCATCTGCGAGCATTCGATCGCTGAGTCTTTCAGTGGCGATGGACTCGTCGCCGCGAGCTTCTGGTCGGAGGATCAAGACCTTTGCGTCGAGGTGAGCCACAATCGGACGTCGGCATCGCTGTTCCGGGACACCAACGAGGACCTCGCGTGCTTGGCGTCCGCCTACGACCAACTACGCAGTTGAGCCCGAACCTATTCCCCCGGTAGCGCCAGATCACGCCAGCCTTCGGCCATGATGTGGCCATGTCGTTTCTCACGCGGGGAGCCCGCCGAGCCGCTGCTCCGATCCAGTCGACGGTTGACCGCCGATTCGAGGCCCTCGAGCATCTGATCCACGCTGTCAAGAACGAGATCGTGCCCCGCCTCGACAATCTGTATGGCCAGAACGAGCGCCTCTTCGAAGCTGTCGACGAGCAGCTCTCAATGATGAATGCCCGCCTCGAGCAACAGCGCCAGCGTCACGATGCCGCGGCAGCCGTGGTGAGAGCAAACCAGGCCGACCTCGCTGCCGCCCGGTCCGAGATCGGATTCCTGCGTGATGCCT
>JAHDBV010000117.1 GCA_020630195.1 Acidimicrobiales bacterium | reverse complement strand
CCGCACGATCACGGCGTCGTCGCGGACCGTGACCTTGCCGGCGATGGCCGAGCAGAACCGTGTGCCCGGCGTGGCCTCGAGGGTGGCGTCCAACCACACGAGCATCCGATCAGGCTGTCGCAGATTCCGTGCCGCCGACCGGAGTGTCTGGTGCGCGACGGTCGTCGTCGCGATCGTGTCGCGATCGTGTCGAGGTCGTGTCCCGCGACGTCGCCGACGAGGAAGCCGAGGCGGCCAGGCCCGATTGAGACCACATCGCAGACGTCGCCGCCGATCTTGAGTCCGCTCACCACCGGCCGGTAGCGGCGCTCTGCGAGCACGCCGGCGATCTGCGGGAGTTCACCGGGCGCGACATGGGTCTGCAGGCGATCGATCGCCGCCGTGAGCTGCGTCAACGACTCGAGCTCTGCAGTCACGTCGACGAAGTTGGACACGACCCACTGCGCGCCGTCCACATCGAAGGGGACCGAGTCGACGCGGAGCCAGCGGTACCGGCCGGCTCCCGATCGCACCCCCATCACCGCACCGCGAACGACCTCACCCGATCGCAACGAGCGCATGGCGGGGTGGTCGGAGCCGTCCAGCGGCTCGAGATCGGCCGTGACGGCGTGCCACTCCGGGGACACCGAGGATCGACCGAGAAGCTGATCCGACGTCATCTCGAGGAGCTCACAGGCGGCGTCGTTGTGCTCGACGACGCGCCCGTCGTCGGCCTGGACGACCACGCCGTAGGGACTCCGGCCGAGGAGCGCCGACGCTGCTCGGTGGTCGATCATCGGACCCATGGGGCAGACGGCAGGAGAGATCGGTGCACCTGCGATGGCTATCAGACACGGATCTCACTTTCTGTACACCCACTTGGACATGGGGCGACGATCCTCGACGGCTGGGAAGTTCGGTGATCGGCCGCACTCGGGGGAGACGATCTCCGTGGCCTTGGCGATGTGCAGCGACCGACCGGCAGCCGGCCTTCAAGGACTTCCACCTTTGAGACGTTTGGCTCAGGCACCGCTGGGGTAGCTCCCGCCCAAACCGACCCCAGCACCTGGAAGGACCCCGATGGCCACGACGATCGAGCGACCAGCGAGACAGGACCACCACACCGAGGCGCAACGCCACGCCGACGAGTTCAGTGATCGCTTCGAGTGGATCGGCCGGGCGGGTTGGTTGGCCAAGGGTGTCGTCTACGCCCTGATCGGCGTGCTCTTCCTCCGGATCTCGTGGTTGGGCGGCTCCGACACCGAGGCCAACCAGAAGGGTGCGGTGGAGGAGATTGCCGGCAGCTCGTTCGGATCGATCCTTCTTGTCGCCATGGCGGCGGGTCTGGCGCTCTACGTGATCTGGCGGGCACTCACCGTCGTGCTCCCCGGCGACTGGTCGGGCCGGGCGCTCCTCGATCGATTCGGTTATGCGATCAGCGCCATCACGTACACGACGGTCCTCGTGTCGATCGTGGACGTGCTGCGCTCCAGCGCCTCCAGCAGCGGCGACGAGGGCGAGGACCGGCTCATCGAGGGCCTCGTGAAGGACACGCTCTCGATGACCGCCGGCCGATGGATCGTCGCGGCCGCCGGTGCGGTCGTCATCGGTATCGGCATCGCCTTCGTCCACAAGGGCTGGACGCGGTCGTTCCGCGACGACATCTCGGGTGACGACGGTATCGAGGGAACGCTCACCGATCGGCTCGGGCTCGTCGGCTGGATCGCCCGCGGTGCCGTCATGATCGTCATCGGCTGGTTCCTCGGTCTCGCTGCCTACCGGTTCGACCCCGACGAGGCCGCCGGCTTCGACGACTCCATTCGGCAGCTGACCGAGACCGGATGGGGGACGGGGATCGCCGTCGCCATCGGCGTCGGCTTCATCGCCTTCGGTCTCTTCTCGATCGTGTCCGCCCGTCACCGCGACCTCCAGGGGCCGACCAATGACTGACACCATCGACGCCCCCGTCGACCCTCGCCGTTCGGACGCCGACACCGAACGCCTCACGATCATCCACAACCCCGCCGCCGGTCGTGCGCCGAGCGAGCACGAGCTCCGGGACGCCGTCGGCGACGCAGCGACCCTGGTCGCCACGACCGAGGACCATCCCGGCGTCGGCCAGGCCGCGGACGCCGTTCGCAACGGTGCCGACGTCGTCGTCGCCTGCGGCGGCGACGGGACCGTGCGAGCCGTGCTGGAGTCCGTCGTCGGGTCCCGTGCCGCGTTGGCTGTTCTGCCGTTCGGCACAGGCAACCTGCTCGCCTCAAACCTGGGGCTGCCGGACGGGTTCGAGGCCCTCGAGCACATCCGCCGCGGCGTACGTCGCCGGATCGACACCGTCGAGGTGAACGGCGAGTCGTTCGCCGTGATGGCCGGCAGCGGGTTCGACGCGGAGATGATGATCGACGCCCCGAGTGCGTTGAAGCAGCGCATGGGGACCCCGGCCTATGTGGTGTCGGCGCTCCGCCACCTCCGTGACGACCGGGTGTCGACCACGGTCGAGGTGGACGGTGCGCCGTGGTTCCACGGGCCGACGGCCATGGTGCTCGTCGGCAATCACGGGACGATCAGCGGTGGTGTCGAGGTCTTCCCCGATGCCGACCCCTGGGACGGTCGCCTCGACGTGATGGTCGTGTCGGCGGCTGGTGTTCGCGACTGGGTCCGGCTGGCCTGGCGTCTGCTCCGCGGACGTGGGCTGAGCGGCGCCCCGGCGGTGAGGACCAGCGGTGCGAGCGTGGTCGTGACCACGTCGACACCGAGGCGATGGGAACTCGACGGCGACGAGCGCCCTCCGACCGATCGACTGGAGTTCGTGATCGACCCGGACTCGCTCGAGGTGGTGGTCGGTGATGCCTGATCTCGAGGACATCCGGAGCGAGCTGCGGGCACGGCCGGTCGACGGCACCGTCAACCTCGCCGGCCATCCCACTTCGACCACCCCGTTCGCTCCCGACGAGGACGAGGCCGAGGACGCCGTCGAAGGCGGCGATCTCGCCGATGAGCTCTACGACCAGCACGAGCTGCTCTTCGCAGAAGACGACCGGTCGCTGCTGTTGATCCTCCAAGGGCTCGACGCTTCGGGGAAGAACGGCACCATCAAACACGTCGTCATCAATGTGAACCCCGCCGGTGTGCGGGTCGCCGAGTTCAAGGCGCCGACAGAGAAAGAACAGGAGGAGCACTTCCTCGAGCGCTACAGGCGGGAGCTTCCGGGGTCGGGGACCCTCGGGGTCTTCGCCCGATCTCACTACGAGGACGCGATCGTGCCGCAGGTCGATGGAACGCTCGACGAAGACGGCTGGCGTGATCGATGCGAGCAGATCAACGAATTCGAGCGCCAGCTCGTGGAGGGCGGCACCACGATCGTGAAGTGCATGCTCCACATCTCCTACGACGAGCAGCGTCATCGGTTCCTCCGAAGGCTCCGCCGCGACGACAAACGGTGGAAGTTCTCCGAAGCCGACCTCGAGACGAGGCGGCAGTGGAACGAGTACCTGACGGCATACGGCCAGGTCATCGGCGCCACCTCCACCGATCACGCCCCCTGGTACGTGATCCCGGCGGATCACAAGTGGTACCGGAACTGGATCATCGCCCACATGTTGATCGGCACACTCCGCGACATGGGGCTCGCCTATCCGATGCCCGAACTCGACCTCGAGGCTCTTCGGGCACGCCTCGAACCACCCAACTGACGGGAGCCTCCATGACCATCATCGACGATCTCCGGGACCCCGCCGCCGATGGCGCCGACACGGCCGGAGTGGCCGCCGTGTGGCCGTGGACGTGGCGGGCCCTCGGCCGACTGTTCCTCGCCTTCCTCGCCCTCACCGCAGTGTTCACCGCGGCCGGATTCGCCGTGGTCGAGTGGTTTGCGCCGAGCACGCTCGGACAGGCCGAAGCCGATCTCTCCCGCGACCTCGAGGCCGCACGGACCGAAACCTGGAACACCATGGCCGATCTCGCCTCGATCCCGTCCGACACCATCGTGAAGATCGGCCTCGTGGCGGTTCTCGCCGTCGTTCTGCCAGGGCTGTGGAAACGCTTCCACGACTGGGCCTTCCTCGCTGCGGCGTTGATCCTCGAGGTCTCGGTCTACGGTCTTGCCAGCTTCCTCGTCGGGCGGCCCCGGCCCCCGGTCGAGCGCCTCAGTTCGGCACCGACCGAGAGCTTTCCCTCCGGTCACGTCGCCGCCGCGATCGTCTTCTACTTCGGGCTGGCCATGATCGTCTCCTGGCATGTGAAGAGCCCAGTGGTCCGCTCGATCGCCTACACCCTCGCCACGGCCATCACGATCGGCATGTTCTTCTCCCGGCTCTACCTCGGCATGCACTACGTGTCGGACATGCTGGCGTCGTTCGTTCTGGGCGCCCTGGTGCTCGTGATCACCAAGCGGGCCCTCGAGCGAAGCCTCGACGAGAAGCGCCGTGACGGTGCGCCTCGGACCGGCGACGACCGGTGGCCGGCTCGCGCCGTCACCCTCGACCGGACCTGAGCCCCGGATGCAGGAACCCCTGCTCGACCTCGCGACCTCGACGATCCGGACGCTCCGCATCTCGGGTGCGGTCCTGGGTGTGGCGGTTGCCGCGTTCGGCGTGTGGGGTCGGCGCGCCGGTCTCCTCGACCATCGCCCCGGCGGGGTCGCGTTCGGCGAGACCGTGCTCCCGATCCTCTCGATCGGTCTCGTGTTGGCCGTGCTCGTCGCGTTCCGTTGGGAGATCGTGGGTGGCGCACTGGCTGCGTTCCTCGGCGCCGGGCTGGCCGTCCTCGCGCTCAATCAGCTCGTGCCGTGGCACGCGCTGGCGCTCACGGCCGCATTCGCCATACCGGCCGTGGTCTGGGTCGTGCTGGATCTCGCGGATCTCCCGCCGAGAAGAGCCGTCATCGGACTGATCGTGGTGGGTGCGCTGGCGGTCGCCGGCGGCGGCGTCGCGCAGGCGGTCTACTCCGGGGTCTGGGGTCCGACACATCCCGAGAGTGAGGTTCCCGATCTCGCTGACTCCGGGATTGCCTGGGCGTGGGCGGGTGCGGTCACGACCGAGACCGCCGAAGTGCGCGCCCGGCCCGACGTCGACGGAGCGCAGCTCGAGCTCGAAGTGTCGACCGACGACGCATTCCGGGATATCCGAACGGTCGTGGCCGAGCGCCGCGTCGGTGAGGTCCTCGCCTTCCGACTCGAAGGCCTGACCCCCGACACCGAGCACCACTACCGCTTCGTCGTCGACGGCGAGACCGACGACGTCCGCACCGGACGATTCCGCACGTTCCCCGAGGGCCCGGCGTCGTTCACGGTCGCGATCGGCGCCTGCGCACGCGTCGGATCCAACGGTGCCGTCTTCGACGCCATCCGCCGGGTCGATCCCCTCGTGTATCTGGCGGTCGGCGATCTGCACTACGGCGACAACAACCGCGACGACATCGGTCGCTTTCGGGAGGTCATGGATCTCACGCTGGCCGTGCCGGCACAGTCGGCGCTCTACCGGTCCACCTCGATCGCCTATGTCTGGGACGACCACGACTACGCCGGCAACGACTCGGGTGGCGCCGCCGCCAGCCGGTCCGCCGCGATGGCCGCCTACCGCGAGTACGTCCCGAGCCATCCACTGGCCGGCGATGACAGCGCCGTCTACCAGGCCTTCACCGTCGGTCGGGTGCGGTTCGTCCTCACCGACGCCCGAGCGGCCCGTGATCTCGACCCCTTTCCCGGCAGCGACCAGATGTCGATGCTCGGCACCAGTCAACGAATGTGGCTCGAGGGCGAACTCGCCACGTCGTCGCGTACGCACGAGCTGGTCGTCTGGATCAACCCCGTGCCCTGGATCGCCGAGGCCGATGTGGGAGCGGACCACTGGGGTGGGTACGACGCCGAGCGCAGGCACCTCGCCGACCACATCGTCGACGAGGGCATCGACAACCTGCTCATGGTGAGCGGTGACGCCCACATGGTGGCCATCGACGACGGGACCAACACCGACTTCTCGACTGCGGGTACCGGTGGTTTCCCGCTCGTGCACGCAGCCCCGCTGGACCGGCCGGGCAGCACCAAGGGCGGGCCCTACACCCACGAACCGGTCGCCGAGGGTGGGCAGTTCGCAACCCTGGAAGTGGTGGACGACGGTCGACGGATGGAGGTCGCCGTCGTCGGTCGCAACTGGCAGGATGAGGAGATCATGCGACACGAGTTCACGATCCGACGTGGGTGACGGCGCTGCTGTCGAGGTCGACGCAGAGGGACCCGCACCCGATCTGGATTCGTCGCCCGGCGATCTCCTCGTGCTCGGTCCGATGCTCCGCCACGTCGATGACACCTCAGCGACGATCTGGGTCGAGCTCGCCCGTCCGGCGGAGGTGGAGGTCCTCGGGCACCGCACGCGCTCGTTCACGGTCGAGGAGCGGCACTACGCACTCGTGATCGTCGAAGGGTTGGAGCCCGGGACGACGACGCCGTACGAGGTCCGTGCTGACGGCCAGCATGCCTGGCCGGAGCCGGGGTCGGCGTTCCCACCGAGTGTCATTCGGACCTCCGCGCCGGGCGCCGAGCCGCGGATCCTCCTGGGGTCGTGTCGGGCTTCGGCTCCACACCATCCGCCGTTCACACTCGAGCGGATGACTGACCCCGAGGCCCGCGGTGTCGACACGTTGTGGGTGCACGCACACAGGATGAGCGAGCAGACTCCGGACGAATGGCCCGACCTCCTGCTCCTGCTCGGAGACCAGATCTACGCCGACGACTCGTCGCCGATGGCTCGAGAGCGGATCGAGCGCCGGCGCGGCGACGACGTCGACGTGCCGCCGAGCGTGGTGATCACCTTCGACCAGTACGCATTGCTGTACCAGGAGGCCTGGAAACAGGACGCCGAACGCTGGCTCCTCTCGACCGTGCCGAGCGCAATGATCTTCGACGACCACGACATGATCGACGACTGGAACATCTCGGCGGCGTGGGTCGACGACATCGGTCGTGAGCCGTGGTGGCACGAGCACGCCATCTCCGGCTACGTGTCGTACTGGGTGTACCAGCATCTGGGGAATCTCTCACCGACCCGACTCCGGGAGGAGGGCCTGCTCGAGGCGGCCGTCGACGCCGGCGATGCGACCGCGCTCCTCCGCGACTGGGCGACCGAGGTCGAGGCGGCGAGCGCCTCGCCGGGCGGCTACTCCTTCAGCCACGTCCGCACCATCGGGCGCGCGACGACGGTGATCGTCGACTGTCGGAACGCCCGTGTGCTCGAGCCCGGTCGTCGACTGATGGTCGGACCAGAGGAATGGGACTGGGTTCGTCGGACGTGTCTCTCGGCGGAGGGCGACCTCGTCATCGGGACGACGGTGCCGGTCTTCATCGCCGACGGGCTCCACGACCTCATGGTCTGGAACGAACACGTCTGCGACGGCGCCTGGGGTCGCATGGGGTCGCGCTGGGGTGAGCGGGTCCGTCGATCGCTCGATCTGGAGGACTGGTCCGCCTTCGGCGAGTCGTTCCACCACGTGCTCGATCTCGTCCGGGATCTCGACGAGGCGCCCGGTGTCCGCTCGGTGGTCTTCGCCGCCGGCGACATCCACTTCAGCTACGCGGCGTCGCTGCCGGGTCGCCTCGCCGGGTCCACGCCCGTCTGGCAGGTGGTGAGCTCACCGATCCGCAACGCGCTCATCCCTCCCGAGCGAGGTGTGATGCGGCTGACGTTGACGTCGCTCGGGCGCCGGCTCGGCGCGGCGCTGCGGCGGTCGGTCGGGGCGCCCGACTCGCGCCCGTCGGTCGAGATGTCCGTCGGACCGTACTTCTCGAACGGGATGTGCCTGCTCGAGTTCGACAGCGATGGGGTCAGGGCGGTGTTCGAGCAGTCGGTGCAGGAACCCGATCAGCCGGCCCGTCTCGACGACGTCGCCACGATCGCGCTCACCTGACGGGCGTCGAACCGTCGGCCGGCCGCTGGTCGATCACTCGAGTTCGGTGCAGGACTTCAGGACCTCGGTGCCGTCGTCCTGCTCGATCAGGTAGGCGGGCTCGTCCTCCGAGGCGTTCCGTACCACGGTCGAGCCGCCGAGTTCGCGCTCGACGCGGGAGGTGAAGCGCTCCGAGATCGTGCCCGATGCGGTGCCATCACCCCACCTCCAGGTCGCGGTGTCGCCGATGTGATGGTCGTAGGCCATGTCTCTTCTCCACGTGGGCACCGGGTCGGATCCCCGGTCCGGACGGCGCATCCATCCGGCTCGGACAGGCGTTCCCGAGCACCGATGACCGAAACCCGAGGTCGCCGGTTGTGCTGCCGATCATCGGGGTAGGACCGGTGGCATGCAGGGCTCCCCGGTCACAGTGGATCTCGTCCTCGTCCGTCACGGTGACGCCCATGCCGGCTTCACGGGTCCGATCTCCGGTCATCGAGGCTGCCGGGGTCTCACCGATCTCGGTCGCACCCAGGCCGCCGCACTCGGCGCTCGCCTGGCGGCGGCCGAGCGTCGCCCGTCGAGGCTGTTGTCGAGTCGGTTGCCCCGTGCCGCCGAGACGGCGGCGATCATCGCCTCGTGGATCGACGACGTGGTCGAGGCACCCGATTGTGATCTGTGCGAGCTCCACCCTGGCGCCGCCGATGGGCTGGACTGGTCGGAGCTCGACGCGGTCTTCGGCGCCTTCGACATGGCCGAGGACATCGATCGGCCCTTCTCGCCGGGCGGCGAGAGCTGGCGGAGCTTCCACGAGCGTGTCGGCAGCAGGCTCCGGCGGTTCGCCGACGAAGCCCGCGATGGCGATTTCGTGCTCGCCGTCACGAGTGCGGGGGTGATCGCCGCCGCACTCCGGCAGCTCTTCGGGACACCCGCCGACGACACCGCCGTGCGGCTCACTCCCACGAACACCGGGTTGACCGTGCTCCGTTGGACGACTGCGCCGCAGCCGACGTGGATGCTGCTCCGCTACGACGATCGCACGCACCTCGGCGACGACGTCCTCCGATGACGATCAGGTCGACCTCGCACCGTCGTCGTCGGTGGCGCCGGACACCCGGTCCGATGATGGCGGATCATGCCCGAGGGTGACACGCTCCGGCGGGCTGCGGCGGCGGTTCGGCCGGTGCTCGTCGGCGAGACCCTCACCTCGGTCTGGTTCCGCAAACTCCGGGGCCACCGACCTCGGCCAGGCGATGTCGTCGTCGCAGTCGAGACGGTCGGGAAGTACCTGGTCGTCTCGTTCGACCGACCGATCGAACTCCACACCCATCTCGGGATGTCGGGCTCATGGCGAGTGCAGGCGCTCGATCGGTCGACCCCCCGATCACCGTCACTGCGTGTCGTGCTCGAGACGTCGCGCGGTCGTGCGCTGTGCTTCGCGGCTCCGACCATCGAGACCCACGTTCGAGGTGCGGGCACCGCTCCCACGCTCGGGCTCGGGCCCGATCTCAGCGATGACGAGGTGGATCTCGACGAGATCGTGCGGAGAGCTCGCTCCCGACCGGGCTCCACGACGTTGGCGGAACTGCTCCTCGACCAGACGGTCGCCGCCGGGATCGGGAACGTCTTCAAGTCGGAGATCCTGTTCGTCCGTGGGCTCCATCCGTTCCGGCGGCTCGATGCGATCGACGATGTTCAGCTCGAGGACGTCTACCGAACGGCCCACCGGATGATGGGTGCGAACCGCGGTCGGCCTCGACGGATCACGACGGGTGCCGTCGACGGCGGGCCGCACTTCTACGTCTATCGCCGCCACCGTTCGGGCTGCCTGCTGTGCGACGACGCCGTCGCCTTCTCGGCTGCGGGTGAGCGAACCGAGCGGTCGACCTACTGGTGTCCGACGTGCCAACCGACCGACTCCCGGACGCCCTGATCGAACGACGGGGCCGGCCGTTTGGGCGGTCGATTGGCGGGAACCGCCGGACCATGACCCACATGTACGACCCGACCATCGACGGTGCCCGGCGCGCCGCAGCACTCGACGACCTCGGCCGTTGGGTGCAGGACTTCCTCGCCTCAGAAGGCAGTGACAACGCTGAACTCGGCGAGCAGCTCGCCGACGACGACCTCCACTGGGCCGGACCGCTCCTCGTCGAGTTCGACGAGCTCCATCGATTCGCCGGACCGCCGTCTCAGCCGACGATGACCCGCTTGACCGATGAGGATCAGCGCCGGGTGTCCGACATGGTCGACAGCCTCGACGACGGGTGGCGGCCGGCGCCGTGCGTGGCCACCCACAAGGGCGACCACCTGTCGCTCGAGGACGGCAACCATCGGGTCGAGGCGCTGCGCCGCCATGGTGACGACCGCTGGTGGACCGTCGTCGGGTTCGACTCCGACGATGCCCGGCGGTCCTTTCTCGAGGCCCATCCGACCGGCGCCGAACTCGCCGGCCTCCGGTCGGCTGCCTGACCCCTGGGTCGGGTCGGCGGTTGACTGATCCAATCGTGGGTACCACCTCGGCAGCCAGCACCATCGACCCAAGGAGTCCCGACATGGCAACCTCGACCGCAACAAGCGCCGGCATCTCGACCGGCGGCATCCTCGTCATCGCCGGCGTGGCGATCGCCCTCCTCTGGAGCACCGTGCTCGGCGTGATCCTCGCACTCGTCGGTCTGATCGCCTTCGGCGGCTTCGCGAAGGGCAAGTGGTACTGATGCGGCGGATCGTCGGTTCGCTCGTTCCCATGCTCGCCGGCCTCGCCTGGCGGAATCGGTCCCAGGTGAGGCATTGGTGGACCTCTCGCCGAGATCAGCCGAAGCCGCCAGCTCCCCACCCTCTCGAAGAATCGCTCGCTCGGGCCTGACCGTCCCTTCGGCCGGTCGGCGGTTCGCTCAGCCGGCGATCACCGTCAGCAACGCCTCGGCGACCTCGGC
>JAHDBV010000116.1 GCA_020630195.1 Acidimicrobiales bacterium | reverse complement strand
CACGACAACCATCGGCGGAGAGGACAACGCCCTCTTCGCGCTGGGCGCGACGGATGGTCTGCTCACGTTCCTTGCAACACCGGACTTCGAGGCTCCGGCCGACCTCGACGCCGACAACGACTACGAGGTCGAAGTCACCGTCACCGACCTCGACGGACTCACGGACACGCAGATCATGACCGTGCGGGTCACGGACGCCGCCGACTGACGGTTCTGGTGAACAGCGCGGATGTTGCCACCGCGTGAACGCCGCGCGACGAGTTGTCGCACGACGCATGCGGAGCCGCAGCGGCTTCGTATGGTCCGGAGATGACTGACGCACCCCTTCATGCGGCCCCCGATTCGCCGTACCGACGCCTCCCGAAGGTGGAGCTGCACTGCCATGTCGAGGGGACGGCTCGCCCGTCCACCGTGGCCGAACTGGCGGCGAAGCATGGCATCCCACTTGGTGTGGAGACGCCCGAGGACCTGTATTCCTACGCGAATCTCCCGGACTTCCTCGCTGCGTTCGGCACGGTCTGTTCTGCCTTCGTCGACCTCGACGACTTTCATCGGATGGCGTACGAGGCAACGGAGGATGCAGCGCTCGCCGGCATCCGCTATCGGGAGATGTTCATTTCGCCGGGCTTTCATCTGGATCGAGGTGTCCGCTTCGACACCGTCTGGGACGGCATCGTCGCTGGACTGCGGGAAGCCGAGGAGGACCATGGCGTTCGCACTCGCCTCATCCTCGACGTCGACAAACCAAAGGGGCTCGGACCGGCGCTCGCAATACTCGAAGTGGCGCGGAACCTCGACCGCGACCTACTTCTCGGGATCGGCGGCGACAGCAATGAGATCGGCGTCGATCACGAACAGTTCGCTCCGCTCGTCCGCGAAGCGCACAACCTGGGCTTCAAGACCTGCTTCCACTGCGGCGAGGAGGGCCCGGCCGAGAACATCGCCACGATGGTCGCCGCCGGCGTGGACCGGATCGATCACGGCACCCGCCTTCTCGATCTCCCGGAACTCGTGGCGCGTGTGGTCGACGAACAGATCCCGCTGACGAGCTGTCCGACATCCAACGTTGAGCTCGAAGTGGCCCCGACCCTGGAAGCGCATCCGTTCGCAGCTCAGCTCGAAGCCGGCGCGCTCGTCACCCTGAACAGCGACGACCCGGCGTTCTTCCGATTCGACCTGGCCGACGAGTTCGAGCGAGTCGCTACCGCCAACGGGTTCGACTTCGAGACGATGGTCGCGATCCGCGACAACGCCATCGAAGCGGCCTGGCTCGACGAGACGGACAAGGCGGCCCTGCGAGCCGAACTGAGCGTCTGACGGGTGGCGCCGGCCACCGATGAGGATGAGGTGGGCAACCACCCGGATCGTCGTCGCGCCCTCGCCGTGGCCTGCGTCGGTGTCTTCCTGCTCGTCGTATCGCTGAGCTCCCTGAACGTCGCCCTCGCCGAGGTGGCGGCGGCTCTCGATGCCGACATCGCCGACTTGCAGTGGATCGTCGACTCGTATGCGGTCACGTTCGCGGGCCTTTTGCTGGCCGGCGGCGCGTTGGGCGATCGGATCGGCCGTCGGAAGGCGCTGACGATCGGATTCGCCGTTGTCGCCGGTGCCAACCTGCTGGCCGCGTTCGGTGACTCCGTTCTGGAACTGGTCCTCATGCGTGCGGTCGCGGGAGTCGGTGCGGCCGTGATGATGCCGGCGACGTTGGCCACCGTGTCCGAGGTCTTCAACGATCGGGACCGGCCCCGAGCGATCGCTGCGTGGTCGAGCATCGCCGCCGCCGGAGGTGCCTTCGGGCCGTTTCTCGGTGGTTGGATGGTGACCATCGCGGGTTGGCAGGCCGTCTTCGTCATGACCGCCGGTTTGGGCCTCGTCGGCCTCGTCGGCGCTCGACTGTGGGTGCCACACCTCGTACCGCAACGAGTCGGTCGCTTCGACATCGGCGGTGCCGTGCTTTCGATCGGAGCGGTCGGCTCACTCGTCCACCTCGTCATCGAAGGGCCGGTACACCCGGCGAGTGTCGGTACTGCCGTGTCGCTCGTCGGAGCGCTCGGCTTCACCGCCGCATTCATCCGGTACGAGTCCGTGGTTCAGAACCCCTTGCTGCCACTCGAACTGTTCGAGGATCGGGAGCGGGTGCTCGGTGCATCCACCCTCACCCTCGCGGCCATCGGCTTCAACGGTGTGTTCTTCGTCGGTGCGTTGCTGATCCAGATCGGTTGGGGCGAGTCCGGACTCGTGGCCGGTCTCCTCCTCGTGCCGATCGGGGTGGTCGAAGTCATCGTGGCGAACGGCTCCGTGCAGCTGGCTCGACGCTTCGGGATGGAGAACATGATCTCGCTCGGTCTGGTGTTGATGGCTGCCGGCTATCTCGGGATGGGTCTGGCGCCGAGCGGTGGTCGATGGTGGTTCGTGCTCGCAGGCATCGTGGCCGGCGTGGGCAACGGTCTGGCCATCCCTCTTTCGATCGAGCGGATCGTTGGTTCGGTCGAGCCGAGCCATGCTGGAGTGGCGGCGAGCGTGAACGACATGTCGATCGAGCTCGGGGCGTCGCTTGGAATCGGTCTGCTCGGTGCCATCCAGCGGGTGTGGTTCGAGGCCGGGTTGCCGGACGGGGTCGAGGTGTCGCTGGCTGATGTTTCGACCGCGGCGGATCGCGACCTCTTTCGCACTGCGTCGCTTGCGGCCCTTGTGCTGGCCGCCGCGATCGCCGTGGTCGCGGTGCCGATCGCCAGGGCCTCGGTCGGCTCGACCGTCAGTCGCTGACGGAGAGGGCGGCGAACTTCTCGGCCAGGTAGTCGATGGCGGCGATGGGTTCGTACTTCGCCGGGTTGGTGGGCGACACACACGTCTCGAAGGGCTCGATGATGGTGTCTGCATCGGGCTCGTGGAAGAAGATGAGGCTGATCAGTTCTTCTGCAGGTGCATCGGGGGTCGGCGGGAGAACTCGGTGCTCGTTCGAACGCCACCGGTCGTTCGTCCACTGCCGGAGCATGTCGCCGGTGTTGACGATGAGGCTGCCGTCGATGGCGGGTGCGTCGATCCAGCCGCCATCGTCGTCGAGTACCTGCAGGCCGCCCATGCCGGGTTCGCGGTCGAGGATCGTCAACGTGCCGAAGTCCGTGTGCGGGCCGATCCGATACTGGCCATCGGCTGGGGTTTCCCTCGTGTACGGCCAGTACCAGTTCAGCGTTCCTGTCGAGGTCGTGTCCCGACAGTTCTCGAGCAGGTGGTTCTGATCCAGGCCGAGCGCAAGCGCAAAGAGTTGGACCAGTTCGTCGGACAGGTCGCGGGCCGCCCGCCAGAATCGTTCGGCAGCCGGGCGGAAGTCGGCAGGTTCGTCCGGCCACAGGTTGGGTGCGTACCAGGTTGGGTGGGTGTCCCGGAGGGCCTCGTTGCGCACATCGACCGTGCCGTAGGCGAAGGTCTCCTTCAGGTCCGGTGGCGTGTCGACCCCGTAGGTGGCGGCGTTGGCTTCCTTCCCGCCGCCGATCCAACCCCGGTACACCTCGCCGGTCGGGGCGATCGTGGCCTTCTTCTCTTCAGGCAGGTGGAAGAAGTTCCGGCACGCCTCCCGGGTCGAGCGAAAGACGTCCGGGTCGATGCCGTGGTTGATGACAACGAGGAACCCACATCGCTGCAGGTGGGCGTCGACGGCCGCAGCGAGTGTGTGTCGATCGTCGTCGTCGCCGTGGAACCACGGCGCGAGGTCGACGAGCGGGATGCCCGCCGTGGTCGAGGCGTTCGGGGGTGCGGCGGTCATCGTGCCTCCCGGGCGTAGGGCTGCGCGAGGGCTGCGGGTGCGGCCAGCCGTCGGGCGCGGGCCGGATTGCCGGACACGGCGATCACGACGAGGTAGGCGGCGATGAACGGCATCATCTTGAGGAAGTCCGAGGGCACATCGACCTGCGCGAGCTGCAATGTGAAACCGAGACCGTTGAGGCCGCCGAAGGCGAGCGCTCCGATCAGCGCCAACCATGGCCGCCATCCGGCGAGGATGACGAGCGCCACGGCGATCCATCCGATGCCGGCCGTGAGGCCGTTCTGCCACGTTCCGACGATGGCGATCGTGAGGTAGGCACCGCCGATGCCGGCTCCGATTCCGCCAATTGCGGTTGCGAGGTAGCGCATGCGGACCACGGGAATCCCGGCCGCGTCGGCCGCGGCGGGGTCTTCGCCAACCGCACGGAGTGAGAGGCCGGACGGCGTCCGGTTCAGGATCCATGTGGCTGCGATGACCGCGACCACACCGAGGTAGACGACCACGTCGTGGCCAAAGAGGATCGGTCCGACCGCAGGAAGGTCCCGCAGGGCCTCGGGGAAGAAGGGGACGACGTCGACGGCGTTGGGTGCGGAGAGCAACGACGGTTCGCCGCTTGTGCCGATGAACGAGGAGAATCCTCCACCCACGATGACGAGCGACAACCCGGACACGGTCTGATCGACCCGCAGCGTCACCGCCAGGAGTGCATGGATGAGCGCCAGTCCGGCACCGCCGAAACCGCCGGCCAGCAAGGCCAAGGTGAGGCTGCCGGTCTCGTTTCCGGCCCAGAAGCCGACGACGGCGCCGACGAGCATCATGCCCTCGACGCCCAGGTTCATCACGCCGGATCGGTTGGCGATGATCTCGCCGAGCGCAGCGAAGAGGATCGGTGTGGACGCGACCACCGCGCTGGCGATGGACAGGACGAGCAGGCTGTCGTTCATGTTGCTCCTGCCGGGAGTTCGGTGGTGGGGGATGAGTCGCCGGGCTGCTCGGCCTCGGCCGTGCGTTCGAAACGGACCCGATTGCTGACGAAGAACTCGCCGGCCGTGACGGTCAGGAAGATGAGGCCCTGCAGCAGGAAGACCACCTCGACGGCGATTCCGATCGACTGGAGCCGGCTGCCGGCGGTGGCGATGGCGGCGAGGAAGACGGCCACCGGCACGACTCCCAGCGGGTTCGACCGGGCGACGACCGCGATGATGATGCCGGTGAATCCGATTTCGGTTGCGATCGCCCGGGGTTCGAGGCCCTTGCTGACGCCGCTCACCTCGCTCACCCCGGCGATTGCGGCCAGGGCGCCGGAGACGGCGAGCACGCCCAGGGTCTTCAGCTTCACGGACATGCCGGCGTAACTCGCCGCCCGGGGTGAGTCGCCGATCGTTCGGATCTGGAATCCCCAGGAGGTGCGACGCAGAATCCACCACAGCACGACCGCGGCGACGACCGCGATGATGATGCCGAAGTGCAGCCGCCCGGACAGCGAGGGGAGGATGGCGTTTTCCGGGAGGCGCTTGCCGCCGGGGACCGGTCGACGGGGGTCTCGCCAGAAGCTCTGCGAGCCGAAGATGAGGTAGTTCATCAACGACAGCGCCACGAAGTTCAACATGAGTGTCGTGATGATCTCGTCGGCATTGAAGTAGGCCTTCGGGATGGCGGCGAGCAGAGCCCAGAACGCTCCGGCGAGCGCACCGGCGATGAGCATCGCACCCAACATCAGCACCATCGGTGTGGTCTCGGGCAGGTAGAGGCCGACCCAGCTGGCGGCGATTGCGCCGAGGTAGAGCTGGCCTTCGCCTCCGATGTTGTAGACCCGCATCTGGAAGGCGACCGCTGCGGCGAGGCCGGTCAGGATGAGCGGGGTGGCGAGCGCCAGCGTCCGCGACATCGCCGACCAACCGTTGAGGCTCGCATCGAACATGGTGCGATACGCCTCGAACGGATTGTTCCCCGCGATGGCGAGGATTCCGCCGCCAAGAGCGAGCGCAAAGAGGAGCGCGAGGGCGGGAACGCCGAAACGTACCCATGAACCTGCATGCCCGCGCGGCTCGACTCGAATCAGTGAAGTCATGAGGCCGCTCCAGCGATCGTGGATGGCGGCGTCTCGGCCGCCGGACGTTCGTTGTCGACCCTGTCGGCCAGGACGATCGAGGCTTCGGACGCGTCTGCTGGTGCTTCCTCGTCCTGCGAACCCGTCATCAGCAGGCCGATCCGGTCGACGTCGATCTCGTCCCGGACGAACCGTCCGACGATTCGGCCCTTGAACATGACCAGGACAACGTCGGACATGTGGATGACCTCATCGAGATCCTCGGAGAACACGAGAACGCCCCGGTCGTCCGCCCGCTCGTTGATGATGTGGGTGCGCACGGCGGCGGCGGCCGCCATGTCCAACCCGCGGGTGGGCGCGGCGGCGAGCAGGACGTCGTGGGCTTCGGTGAGCTCCCGCGCCAGGATCGCCTTCTGGAGGTTTCCGCCCGACATCAGGCTCACTCGCATGCCCTTGCGATTGCCGCGAACGTCGAAGTCCTCCACGAGACGGTTGGTGGTCTCCTCGATCGACGAGGTGGACAGGATGCCCTTCCTCGAGTGCGGAGCCCGATCGTGGTTCTTCAGTGCAATGTTGTGTTCGAGCGGGAGGCCCGGGGCCAAGCCCACACCGAGCCGATCCTCGGGCACGTACGCCAACCCGGCCCGCATCGTGCCCTTCGGTCCGGTGCTGGTGCAGTCCGTGCCGTTGATGTCGATCGTTCCGGAAGTGGTTGGACGCAACCCGGCGATGGCCTCCTGGAGTTCTCGCTGACCGTTGCCAGCGACGCCGGCGATGCCGACGACCTCGCCCCGACGGACGGTGAGCGACACGTCGTCGACGGCCGTCATGCCTTTGTCGGCGAGGACGCTCACGTTCGAAAGCGTGAGTACCGGATCGCCAACCTCATCGGGTCCGGCGATCGTGGTGCGTTCCGCGGCCTTCGCGTCGCCGAACATCATCCGGGCGACGTCGGCCGGGCCGGTGTCGCCGGTCCGGACGGAGCCGGCGTTCCGGCCTCGCTGGAGGACCGTGATCCGATCCGTGTTCGCCATCGTCTCCGCCATCTTGTGGGACACGAGCACGACCGCGTGTTCCTTGGCGACCATGGTTTCCACCGCTTCGAAGAGTCGGTCGGTTTCCTGTGGTGCGAGCACGGCCGTCGGTTCGTCGAGGATCAGGATCTTGGCGCCACGAAACAGCTGCTTCAGGATCTCGACCCGCTGCTGCTCGCCGACCGACAGCTGCCAGATCGGCGCCGTGGGATCCACGTGAAGCCCGTACTCGTCCGCCAGGTCGGACACCATCGTCTCGACCTGACGGATCGACTTGGGCCGTTGACCCTTGCGCAGACCGAGCACGATGTTCTGGGCAACGGTGAAACTGTCGACGAGTCGGAAGTGCTGGTACACCATGCCGATGCCGGCGGAGGCCGCGTCCTGGGGGGAGCGGAACTGCAGCTCGTGGCCGTCGATGGAGACGGAACCGGAGTCGGGTCGGTACAGCCCGGACAGCACGGAGCACAGCGTGGACTTTCCGGCGCCGTTCTCCCCGAGCAGCCCGTGGATCTCGCCACCTCGGAGGTCGAAGTCCACCGAGTCGATGGCGGCGACGCCATAGAACGACTTGGTGATACTCCGGACCTCGAGGTGGATTGGTTCAGTGGTCATCTGGATCGAGTTGGTTGGGGTGCTCCTACTCGGCCGGGATCTCGCCGACGATGCCGTCGACCAGCCACATGCAGCAGGCGTTCCGGTCGGCGAACTCGATCGTCTCGCCCTCCGGGATCACCTCGTTGCCCTGGTTGTCGAAGATCGGGCCGGCGAACATGTCGAACGTGCCGTCGATGATGCCCTGCTTGCGCTCGTCGATGAGGGCGAGGATCTCGTCGGTCACGGCGGGACCGTACGGAGCGAAATCGATCCATCCCTCGGCGAGACCGCCGTAGGAGTTTCCGGGTACGAACTCGTCGGCGAGGATCGCCTCGACCTGCTCGATGTAATACGTGCTCCAGTCGAGGAGGAACGAGGACGCCCAGGCTTCCGGCTCGAAGTCGGACCAGTCGTTCGTGTAGCCGATGACGTAGCCGCCGCGCTCGGCCATCACCGTGGCGTAGACCTGCGAGCCCACCTCATGTGCGATCACGTCGGCACCTGCGTTCGCCAGGGCTTCAGCGGCCTGCTGTTCGATGGCGGGGTCGAACCAGGTGTTGAGGTAGACGGCCCGGACTTCCACGTCGGGGTTCACTTCCTGGGCGCCGAGGGTGAAGGCGTTGAGCGCCCGGTTGACCTCTTCGAACGGGAACCCGACCGGGTAGCCGATGATGTTCGACTCGGTGAGGCTGCCGGCGACGATGCCGTCCATGTAGCGGCCGTCTTCAGTGGCTTGTGTGAAATGACCGACGTTGTCCTGTGGCTCGAAGCCGGCCCACGTGAGGAAGTAGACGTCCGGGTTCTCGGCGGCCACGTCGATCATGTCGAACTGGTAGAAGGTGGTGCCGATGACGAGGTCGGCGCCGGCGTCCACGGCGTCCTGGAACGCGTTGGTTGCCGGCTGGCCGGGTTCGATCTCCTCGACGTAGCTGAAGTCCATGCCGGGGAAGGCTGCCTCCATCTTGCGTCCGCTGTTCAGGTGCGTGGTGTTCCAGCCGCCGTCTTCCGCAGAGCCGTCGAGGATCATCACCACCTTGAGGTCACTGAAGTCCGCACCGTCGTCGGCGGTTTCGGTGTCGTCTGCCTCGGCATCGTCTGCCTCAGCCTCTTCAGTGGTTGCCTCGGCTTCGGTCGAGGTGTCGGTTTCAGTGGTGCTCTCCGTCGTGTCGTCGCTTCCACACGCGGCCGCAACGAGTGCGAACGCGAGCAAGAGCGCAGCGAGAAGTCGGAGGTGAAGGCGGGGTCGTTTCTGCATGGGGGCGATTATGAGCAGCCCTGTGTTTCCTCGATGTTTCCGACCGTGCTCGACCGGTCCCTGTTCACGTTCCGTTCATTCGCCCGGATTCTGGCAGCAACAAATCGAAACTAAGTTGCGACCACTTCTAGAACAGGGAGAGGTGCGTGTACGGGCACGTCGACGAGATCGACCAGGTGGCCATGAACGGCTGGCATCCGGTCGCGCAGGCGGAACTGCTCACGCCTGCTCAACCAAGCTCGACCGTGCTGCTCGAGGAGCGGCTCACGGTCACGACGAACGCTGACGGTTCGCACCGTGTCGTCCGGGATCGCGATGGTCGCGAGCTGGCATCGATGTCGGCGTACCAGACGCTCTGGGCCTGCCTCGGTGAACCTGATGGTCCGCTGTTCGAGGTCCCGCAGGTGGACGAGCCGGACCGGAGAGTGCTGCACGCCGGAACGGTCGGTGTGCACGTTTCGGCGCCGCGGGCGGTCGAGAACTTCCTCGACATGGCCCACTTCCCCTACGTCCATACCGACATCCTCGGCGTCGAGCCCTTCACCGCGGTTGCGGACTACGACGTCCACGTGGACGACGCAACCAACGATCTGTGGGCCACGGATTGCGTGTTCTGGCAGCCGATGGCGGCGACCACGTCGACCACGGGACAGATGACGGACTACGAGTATCGGGTTCCGCATCCGTACTGCGTGCTGTTGTACAAGACCAGCCCGATCGATGAACGCAAGGACGTGATTGCGCTGTTCTGCCAGCCGGTGGCCGCGGACCGCATCATCGCCCACATGTTCCTCTGTCTGCTCGACGGCACGAACTCGACCGGCGTGATTCGTGACTTCCAACAGACGATCTTCGGGCAGGACAAACCGATTCTCGAGAACCAGTATCCGAAGCGGCTCCCCCTCGACCCGCGGGCGGAAACGCCGATTCGCGCGGACCGTGTCGCAATCTCCTACCGCCGTTGGTTGACCGAGCTCGGCGTGACGTACGGAGTGATCCCGGCCGCATGAGCATGACGATCGAACCGAAACCGGACTGGACGTCCACCTCGACCTGGCATCCCGTGGCGACCGCCCACGATGTGCGGCCGCGGTTGCTCTTCCGTGGTGGGCTGCTCGGCCGTGAGCTTGTGCTCTGGCGCGCCGACGATGGATTCGTGAACGTGTGGGAGAACCGCTGCCTGCATCGCGGTGTGCGGCTGTCGATCGGTGTGAACGACGGGGCGGAGTTGGTGTGTCGTTACCACGGGTGGCGGTACGCAAATCGGTCGGCGGGGTGCACCTACATTCCCGCTCACCCGGCGAACTCACCGGCTCGCACGATCACGAATCGAACCTTCCCGGTCGTCGAGCGCTACGGCCTGATCTGGACTGCCGATGAGCCAGTCGGTGATGTGTCCGCACCGCCCGCACTCGACGGGGACACCTTCACCCTCCGAAGCCTGCCCGTCAACGCACCGGCCGACGAAGTGCTGGCCCTACTGACGACCCATCGATTCCTGCCGACGCAGTCCATCGACTCGGAGAACGTCCGGCTCGAAGACGTGGTCGTTCAGGCCGAGCCCTCCGGATGCTCCGTGACGTTGGCGGCTTCCGACGACGCCGGCACCACGACCGTCGTCTTCTTTGTGCAACCGCTGACCGAGGTCCGGTCGGTCATCCGGGGTGTGATGGCCGGAGCGCCAACGAATCCGAACGGAGTGCTCCGGCATCACGCCGAACGACTCGGCGCCCTCGTCCGCACGATCGAGGCTGACGACCGCTCGGCGCCATCGCCGACATCCCCGCCCGCGCTCGAGGTGCCGGTCATGCTGCCGGCGCCGACAGCGTCAACCGGCCGAGCAGCGTCGCTTTCCGTCACCGTGGTCGCGAAACGCCCGCTTGCTGATGCCATCGTGGCATTCGAGCTCGCTCCGACCGGTTCGGAAACGCTGCCGACGGTTGCGCCGGGGGCCCACATCGATCTCCACCTCCCCGACGACATGGTCCGCCAGTACTCGATCACGAACGCACCGGGCGAGGGCGACCGCTATCGCATCGCCGTCAAGCTCGACCCAAGTTCTCGTGGCGGGTCGCGCCACCTGCACGACCACCTCGACGTGGGCGATGTGCTGGAAATCTCCGAACCGCGGAACGGTTTCCCCCTGCGTCGCAACGTCCCCCACACGATGTTCATCGCCGGGGGCATCGGCATCACGCCGCTCATCTCCATGG